>NZ_JASERT010000001.1:0-300000 GCF_030027245.1 Asticcacaulis sp. EMRT-3 | reverse complement strand
CTGCGTCGCCTGCTTGCTGAGGGCGGGCGTATCGGGCCAGTTCTCGGCCACGTCCTTTAAGTACTGATAGCGGATGTCGCTTTCGGTGCGCGTCAGAACCAGCTTGCCATCGACATAGTATCTGGCGGTCAGGCCGGGCTGGCCGTCCGGCGTGGTCAGTTTGAGGTCGCGGCTCATCAGCGCATAGGGCGTCGGATTGCCCCAGCGCGTGATCGAGTCATTGTCCCACAACAGGCCGTAATTCTTCGTCGAAACGACGAACGGCACGGCCACATCCATATTGTGCTGCGACAGCAAAATGTCTTCGCCATTGAGGTTCATCTGGGCGTTCTGGTGCTGGCCCATGCCGTAAAAGCCTTCGTCCGTGCCCGTATTGAACTGGGCGGCGACGGCGACGAAGGACTTGCCCTCGACGGTGACCGGCTTGATCTGTTCGGCGGCCTGGGTCAGAACCGTCTGGCCCTCGGCATTATCAAAGGTAACAAGACCGGTGGCAAGCGACACGCGCGCCGTGGCCTGACCGGCATTCAGAATGACCGTTTTGCCATCCTGCGTCACGCTGTAATCCCCCGCCACGGGCTTTGCCACCGTCATCAGCGACTTGACCTGCACGCGGTCGGGATCATCGAGCGCCAGCACATGGATGATATTGGGGGCCATCACCTCAAGCCGCACCTCTTTGGCGGGGCCGCTGTCAGGATGCACCACCACACCGGTCGGGGTCTTGTCGAACGTACCGGCTGTCGCAGCCCCCGCCGTCATCATAAGCGCCAGCATCGACGCCGAAATCATCAAGGTTTTCATCTTCTCAACTCGCTGTTTTGTTATTAGATGAAGATACCCCACCACCACGCCCTGCGGGCGCGGTCCCCCTCCCCAACAAGTTGGGGAGGCATAAACACCCTATACCTCCCCAGTTTACTGGGGAGGGGAACCGCACGAAGCCGCAAAGCGGCTGAGATGTGGTGGTGGGGGCTCTTGCTATCTTAAATCCTACTTCTCATACGTCGCCAGCGTGACCTTCAGGATCACCGGCTTGCCGACGAAATTCAGGCCGTAATCGGTTTCGTCGCCGTTCCACACCCGCTCAAAAACCCAATTGCCCTGATCGTCGAAATGGCCTTCCTCGACGCGCGACATCAGGAAGCCCTTGTCGGCGTTCTTTGGCCCGTTATCGAACGTGATGCGGGCATTATGGCCGATGACAAGGTACTGATTGTCGGCCAGCTTCGCCACGGCCACGCCGCCTGACGGTACATCCGAACCTTCAGGATAGCCGCTCTTATGTTCCGGGTCCCATTCCGGCAGACCGAACTGCCACTGGCGATAGGTGACCTTGGCCGACCACTCCGGGCCGAGATCGAGGCTTTGCGCAGCATGGTCATCGGGTTCTGACACGCCCCAGACCTGGCCTGAAAAGCTTAGCTTCGCCCAGATACGCGCCATCGGCGCAAACACGCCGTACAGATTGGCAAACGGCTCAACCATGCTCTTATCGGTCGCCTTCGCGCCGAGCGGATAGTTGGAATAGCCGGTATAATCAAAGCCGAACGGATCGAAACCGATAGCCCTATGACCGAGGGCGGTAAAAAGATAGCGCGCATAGAGAGCCGTATTGCCGCTTTCGGCCACCAGCAGGGCATTGTCCGGGCGCGCATAGAGATTAAGCGTCGCCTCATACGAATCCGAACCCGGCGAATAGAGATCGGGGGCCAGAATATCGATATGCGGCGCCGCCACCTTATAGATGTCGAGCACATTATAGCTGGGCCCGCCCGACGCATAGGAACCCGGCGTCTGCGCAGGGTTAAGCGGGTCTTTCAGCGCATCGTTCATATAGGTGGGCAGCGGATAGATCGCCTTGCCCGCCGCAGCGATGTCATCGCAATAGGTGGCCACCGACCAGGCCTGAAAATATTCGTCGGCATCATCGCCGAACACCTCATGCCAGTTACCCGAAGCTTTCAGCGCCCGCTTGCCCATCGCCTTGATCAGGGCGGGCGGCACGGGCTTGTCCATCAGGGCGTCGGCCTTTTTGGAATAGTCGCGCGCGGTTCTGTAAACGCCGGTTTCGTTCTCGACCTGCAACATCAGGATCGTGTGCTGTTCGCCATCAATGGCCTTGATGTGTTTGACCAGTTCGACATAGGCGCGTTTGTCGGCCTCGCGCGTCGAATCATACAGTGGCGACAGGGCATAGGAGGTCGAGCCGTCCTTATTGGTCAGGCGCGGAAAGCGCTTATTGTCGGTCTTGACCCATGAAGGCGTATAGCTGGGGCCGGTATTCTTCCAGGTGCCAAACCACAGGATGACGAGGTGGACATGGTGCTGGCGCGCCTGATCGACCAGGGTATCGACGAATGAGAAATCGAACTGGCCTTCCTTCGGCTCGATCTGTTCCCAGGCCACCGGCATGACCAGCGTATTGGCCTTCATATCTTCGATGGCCGGCCAGACCTTGGGCAGGACAGCCGGATAGTTGGAGGAATTATTGGCCTGCCCGGCCAGCATCAGATAGGGCGCGCCATCCACCATCAGGGCGAAACGGCCGTCCTTCGATACCAGTTGCGGCATCTGATCCGCCGCCAGGGCAGGCGCCGATGACAACGCTATCAATGCCGTGGCCAATAAGGCGTTTTTCCACAATCCCATGCATCTCTCCCATATCGCTTATATAGCCGCCGACTTCTTTATATGTGACGACGATTATCACTTGTGAAATTATCATATAAAAATCCCGCGCCTGCAACCCTGCAAAACGAGGAATGGTGTTGCAGACGGCGCTTTTTGTGTAATCTACACGGATACCGGTCACTTCGGCCGGACGATTCGATTAAGTACAGGGACCGCCCATGCGCTCCGAACTCGGCGTCAGCCTCGCTTACGGGCTTCTCAGAACGCTCGGCCAATCTATCGTTACCGGTGAATTCGAGAAAACCGGTTTCCCCACCGAAGCCGAACTGTGTACGCGATTCGGTGCCAGCCGCACCGTCATGCGCGAAGCCGTCAAGATGCTGTCGGCCAAGGGATTGCTGTCGTCGCGCCAGCGTCAGGGCACGCGCGTCGAGCCGGTCGAAAACTGGAACCTGCTCGATCCCGATGTGCTGCGCTGGCTGATGGAACGCCCCTATTCCAACAAGATCTTCCTCGAATTTACCCAGATGCGCCTGGCCATCGAACCGACGGCGGCGGCGCTGGCCGCCACCGTGCAGGACAAGATGGCCATTGCCGGTATCCGCGAGGGTCTGCAAGCCATGAGTGAGGCCCGCGATCCCGAAGCCTCCTTGCAAGCCGACATCGATTTCCACGTCGCCATTCTGAAAGCCTCGGGCAATCCGTTTTTCTGGCGACTGAAGCCGATGATCACCAATGCGCTCAATCTGTCGATCCAGCTCACCAACAAGATCGCCGGTCATACAGCCGACCTGGCCCAGCACGAAGCCATTCTGGTCGCCATCGAAAAGGGCGATGTCGAGGCGGCGAAACATCATTCGGAAGCGATTCTGCGCGAATCGCTCAAGCTGATCGAAAACGCCATCGAGACGGCAGCGGCCTGAAGCCCAGCCTGAAGCCCAGCCTGATAAGCCCCCGGTCTTGATAACAAGAAACGAGAGCGCCGGTGTCTGCCACCGGTGCTCTCGTTTGCTTTTATGGCCTCGGCGTGACGCGGATCATCACCACGGCGTGCGACGGCACATCCGCTGTATAACCGGTCTGGACGTTCTTTTTGACCGCCTTCGACCACAGATCCTTCACGTCTTTTTTCGCAGGCAGACCCAGCGCCTTCCAGTCGGCGGTCATGCTGTGCGGGGCGGCTGAGCGATTGAGCAGGATGACCGCCGTGTCGCCATTCGCCAGAGGACGTGCCCAGACCTCGAAATCGCCATCCTTTGAGACGCGATGGCCTTCGCGGCCGAGCGTGTCCTGATCGACGGCGATCACATCCTTGTTGAGCAGGATGGTTTTGGTGGCCTCGCTCATGTTTGACAGATCATTGCCCGCAATCAGGGGCGCGGCCAGCATGGCCCACAGGCTGAAATGGGCGCGGTATTCATTATCGGTCATGCCGCCATTGCCGACTTCGAGCATGTCGGGGTCGTTCCAGTGATTGGGCCCGGCGTATTTTTCAAGGCCGACCTGCTTGTCGAGCAGGTCAAGCACGCCGCTTTCCCAGGGCTTGCTCTTGTCATTCTTGACCCAGGCGTCGCTGATGTCGCCGGTGGTGCGCCACAGATGACCGACATCACCGGCCCATTCCCACGGCTTGTGATTACCCCATTCGCAAATGGAAAACACGATGTCGCGGCCCGAAGCGCGCAAGGCCATCGCCATGATGCGATAATCGGATTGCGCGTCGTCCCCGCCCGTGCTGCACCAGTCATATTTCAGGTAATCGACCCCCCAGGCGGCATATTGCTTCGCATCCTGAAACTCATGGCCACGCGAACCGGGACGCCCGCCACAGGTCTTGATACCCGCATCGGAATAGATGCCGAACTTCAGGCCTTTACTGTGAATATAATCGGCCAAAGCCTTGATGCCTGAGGGAAACTTGACCGGATCGGCCACGATATTGCCCTGCGCATCACGCCCGACCTGCCAGCAATCATCGATGATGATATATTGATAGCCAGCCTCTTTCATGCCTGAAGCCGCCATCGCATCGGCTGCGCCACGGATCTTGGCCTCATCGATATTACAGTTGAAATGGTTCCACGAATTCCAGCCCATCGGTGGCGTCATGGCCACTTCGGGCTTGGGGGCCTCCAGCCTATAGACGGCGGGTTCATCGGCATGGGCCGACATAGCGATCAATCCGCCGACAGCCATCGCGAGGATGGCCAGGTGTTTCCATAAATTTTTCATACGACTCTCCCTGTTTGTTTTTATAAATAATATAAATTTTATCGACTTATTTGAAGGGAAACTTAAATAATGTAAATTGCTTTATTCGAATTCATGATGCCTCTCGGCGGGTAATGGATACTGGCCCGTATCGATTTTAGCGGAAATGGCTTCGTTCTTACCCGCTGCATACCGCCAATGGGGTTTCTTTTTGTCGTTCATGCTCTATGTTCGGCCTGTTCATGAAACGGTCGGGTCATCCAAACACGGCCGAAAAATTCAGAGGTAGGTTTTGTCTGATAAGCGCATTCGCAAGGCGGTCATCCCGGTAGCGGGTCTGGGCACCCGCGTCCTGCCCGGCACCAAGGTCGTTCCCAAGGAACTGCTGAATGTGGTCGATCGCCCGATCCTGTCCTATGTGGTCGAGGAAGCGCGCGCGGCGGGGATTGAGCATTTCGTCTTCGTCACCGGCCGCTCCAAGGGCGCGATCGAAGACTATTTCGATCATCAGGTCGAGCTGGAGGCGCAACTGGCCGCCAAGGGCAAGACCGACATACTCAATGCGCTTCTGGCCGAACTGCCGAAGGCGGGCGAGATGAGCTTTGTGCGCCAGATGCAGCCGCACGGGCTGGGTCACGCCGTCTGGTGCGCCCGCGATGTGGTGGGCGATGAACCCTTCGCCGTCATCCTGCCCGACATGGTGATGGACGCAAACGTGCCCGCCATGAAGCAGGCCATCGACGCCTATCACGCGGTTGGCGGCAATATTATCGTCACCGAAGCCGTGCCGCACGATGAGACGCACAAATATGGCGTGGTGGCGCTGGATGGCCAATCGGGCCGCCTCAACCGCATGACCGGCATGGTCGAGAAACCGAAACCGGGCACCGCGCCCTCCAATCTGATCGTTTCGGGCCGCTATATTCTCCAGCCGGAAATTTTTGCCCTGCTGGCCGATCAGGAACGCGGCGCGGGCAATGAGATCCAGCTCACCGATTCGATGGCGCGCCTGATGCAGAGCCAGACCTTCCACGCGCTCGAATATGACGGCGTCACCTATGATTGCGGTGACAAGATCGGCCTTTTACGTGCCAATGTCGCTCTGGCGCTCAAACATCCCGAACTGGGCGAAGCGGCGCGCACCGCCATCAGCGCACTTTTATAACGCGACTGCTTGTTTTTTTACATTCCGCTGTGGCAAGAGGAGCCCTCTTCCACGACCTGACCTCCGGGGGACTTTGATGAGCCTGAAACCACGCGCCGAAATTGCTGAAAACACCTACGCCTTCGAGACGGAGGCGCTGGTCAAGGCCACCGGTTTCCGCGAATATGATGCGCGCTGGATTTTTGGCAAGGAAATCAACCTTCTGGGCATTCAGGCCCTGGGTCTTGGGCTGGGCACCTATATCCATGAGCGTGGTGTGACGCCGAAACTGGTCACCGGTCATGATTTTCGTTCGTACTCGACCAATATCAAGAACGCCCTGATTCTCGGCCTGATGCAGGCGGGGATCGAGGTGATTGATATTGGCCTGTGTCTGTCACCCATCGCCTATTTCGCCCAGTTCGACCAGGATGCGCCGTGCGTCGCTATGGTCACCGCCTCGCATAATGATAATGGCTGGACTGGCGTGAAGATGGGCTGCCAGGCGCCGCTGACCTTCGGGCCGGAGGAGATGGGCCGTCTGAAAGACATCGTGCTGGGCGGCCTCGGCGTTGAGCGTCCCGGCGGCAGCCTGAAGCGCGTCGAAGGCGTGCAGCAGCGTTATATGGACGATATTTCGTCCAAGCTGCACCTGAAACGTAAATTGAAAGTCGTCTGCGCCTGCGGCAATGGCACGGCGGGCGCTTTCGCCCCGCAGACCCTGCGTGCGATGGGCGCTGAGGTCATCGAACTCGACACCAACCTCGACTCGACCTTCCCCAAATATAATCCCAATCCCGAAGACCACGAAATGCTGGTCGATATGGCCAGGGCCGTGAAAGAACACGGTGCCGACGTGGCGCTGGGCTTCGATGGCGACGGCGACCGCTGCGGCGTGGTCGATAATGAGGGCAACGAAATCTTCGCCGACAAGATCGGCCTGATGCTGGCGCGCGATCTGTCGGAAATTTACAAAGACGCCACCTTCGTCGTCGATGTCAAATCGACCGGGCTCTACGCCACCGACGAGGTGCTGAAAAAGAACGGCGCGAAGACCGTCTATTGGAAGACCGGCCACTCCTATATCAAGCGCAAGACCGCCGAACTGAAGGCGCTGGCGGGCTTTGAAAAATCGGGCCACTTCTTTCTGGCCCCGCCGATTGGCCGCGGCTACGACGACGGGCTGAAGGCCGCCGAGGCTATTCTGGCCATGCTCGACCGCAATCCGGGCAAGAGCCTCGCCGATCTGAAAAACGCCCTGCCGGTGGCCTATACCTCGCTGACCATGTCGCCCCATTGCGGCGATGAGGTGAAGTATGGGGTGCTGGAACGGATCGTCAAAGCGTATGAAGATCTGGCGAAATCGGGTGGCGAAATCCTGGGCCGCAAGATCAAGGAGGTCATCACGGTCAATGGCGCGCGCGTCCATCTGGACGACGGCTCGTGGGTGCTGGTGCGCGCCTCCTCCAACAAGCCGGAGCTGGTGGTCGTGGTCGAATCCTTGCGCTCCGCAGACGATATGCGCGATCTCTTCCGCAAGGAGGTCAAGCCGCGCCTCGCCCAATATCCCGAAATCGGCGCCTATAATCAGGAAATCTGAGGCGACGATACAGGCCGAAATCAAAGCGCGGGGTTTTGACTCCGCGCTTTTTTTACTTCACCTTCAGCAGATTATTGCTGCGATCCTTGTCCGGCAGGCGATGATCGGGATCGATCTCCGCCGACACCACCGCCTTGCCCGGTGCGATAAAAACGGTCGCGGTCGGGTTACGGATCCAGGCGTCGGCCTCAAGCCGCACATCCTGCGTCGAGCCATCGGCAAAACGGACGCGCAGAGTGGCGGGCATGACCAGCTTGTCATGCACCCCCACCACAATCGCCGTGCCTTTTGCCGGATCAGGCTGGCCGTCCTTGTCGGTCACCGGCCCGATGGAATCGACGCCCAGATCAAGCATCCAGTTGTTGTCGTACCAGCCGCGCCACCACCACGACAAATCCTCGCCCGACTCGCTCTCCATCGCCCGGAAGAAGTCGTCGGGCTTCGGGTGCTTATAGGCCCAGGCGGCGATGAAATGCTTGAACGCCGGGTCGAAACGCTCCGGCCCCAGAATCTCCTCACGCAGCAGCTTTAGCCCCAGCGCCGATTTGAAATAGGTGACCGGATGGCGGTATTTTTCGATCACCGTATCGGCGCGCGACAAGATGGGCGGGGCATTGGGGTCTGCGAGGAGCGGCAGGATTTCATCGACCGGATTGCCGCCGCCCGGCGCAAATTCGGAATCGCGCTTTGGCCCATATTCTGCGTGGTTGAAATCATCGGATTCGTAGGTGTCGATGAAGGTGTTGAAGCTCTCATCCATCCATGCGTCACGCCGTTCATCAAAACCGACCAACATCGGAAACCAGCCGTGGCCGATCTCGTGCGCCGTGATCCAGAACAGGTCTTTACCCGCATCGTCGATGCCGTCAAACACAATGCCCGGATATTCCATACCGGTGGCGGGCCCGGCAATATTGATGGCCGCCGGCCACGGATAGCTGTGCCAGCGCTTTGAATAGTTTTCGACGGCATTCTTCACATATTCAGTGGAACGGCCCCAGCGCGCCTCACCCGCGCTTTCGGCTGGATAAAACGACATGGCCACGGCGCTCTTGCCATCAGGCAGGTTGATGCGCGCTGCATCCCAGGCGAACACCGCCGAGGCCGAAAAAGCGACATCGCGGGTGTTGTTCATATGGAAATGCCAGGTCAGTCTTCCCGGTTCTTTGGCATCTTTGGACACGGGCCGCGAAGCCGGATCGCCGATCTCGCCGGGCGCACGGATCATCACCGTGGCGTCGTTCGTCTTCGCCTGCGCAAAACGCTTTTGTTCCTCTGGCGTCAGCACATCCTGCGGGTTAACCAGCTCGCCCGAACCGGCCACCAGCATGTCGGCAGGCACATCGACATAATAGTCGAAATCGCCATATTCGAGATAAAATTCCTGCGCCAGATAGGGCAGCGTGTCCCAGCCACGCACATCATCATACACCGCCATGCGCGGATACCATTGCGCCATATCATAGATGGGGCCATCCTTGGCCATGCCCCAGGCCATGCGCCCGCCCCATTCGCCGGGAATGGTGAAATGCCACCGGATGCGTAAGCGAACCTGCGCGCCGCCGCCCTTCAGCGCCTCAGGCAGGCTGATGCGCAGGCGCGTGTCATTGACGAGGGTTTCGGCCTTCACCGCCTTGTCGCCATCCAGTATCTCGACCGAATCGAGCACGAAACCATCCGTGCTGTGCTGGCCGGGATCGCGCAGATCATTCCCGGCCAGCGCGCCCCGGCTGTTTTTGCGATACAGATTCTGATCGAGCTGCATCCATAAAATATCCAGCACATCCGGGCTGTTATTGGTGTAGGTGATCACCTCTTCACCGCTGAGCGATGGCGTTGTCGTATCGAGCCGGGCGTGGATCACATAGTCGGCGCGGTTCTGCCAGTAATCGGGCCCCGGCAGGCCATTGGCCGAGCGATAAAGATTGACGGCCTGCGTCAAGGGGCGCGGTGCGAAGGCCTCACGCGGATTGTAGGATGTTTGCGCCATCACTGCACCTGCCGGAAACGTCATCAGAAACATCACCAGTATAGAGGCCACGACGATCAAAGGCCTGACAGTTTTCATCGCGCGCGCCCATCTGAATGGTTTCAGCCGTAATTGCTTTCACGCTAAGCCTCACCTGTCAACGGCACATATGATAAAGTACGATACCGCTGGTGGTCGCCACATTCAAACTATCAAAGCCCGCGTGCATATCGATGCGCACGCTC
This sequence comes from Asticcacaulis sp. EMRT-3, assembly GCF_030027245.1. NCBI lineage: Bacteria > Pseudomonadati > Pseudomonadota > Alphaproteobacteria > Caulobacterales > Caulobacteraceae > Asticcacaulis > Asticcacaulis carbonis. Next base: position 290,197 of record NZ_JASERT010000001.1, on the reverse strand, counting down.
TTGCAGGCGGCCATCATCTGCGCCGTCAGCCCCGGCCCCTCGGCGCCGAACAGAAAGGCCGAACGCGCATCAGGCACCACCTCATCAAGCCGCAGCGCCCCCCGAAGGACTGAGCGCATAGGGCGTAATGCCGAGATCGCGCAAGGCGCCGACCATATCCCCTACCCGCACGAACGGCACTGCCAGCACACCGCCCACAGACACGCGGATCGCCTTGCGATACAGAGGATCGCAGCAGGTAGCATCGAGCAACACGGCATCGACGCCAAACGCCGCCGCATTGCGCATCAGCCCGCCCATATTGTCGGTATTGGCTATGCCGCTTAAGCCCAGCAGCCGCGTCCGGCCCGGCGGCACGACATCGGCAAGGCTCAGGGCCTTACGCGCCCGGCCCAGCGCCAGATAGCCGCGATGGATCGGAAACCCGGCCACCTGATCCATCACTGTTTGCGGCACCACATAAACCGGCGCATCAAGGCCGGACACATCGAGCGTGGCCAGTCTGGCCTCCGTGGTCAGCACACTGACCGTTTCATAAAGCTTTGAGGCGAACAGGCGCTCCAGCACCACCTTGCCCTCGGCCATGAACAGCCCGCCACGCCCGGCCAGATCGCGGTCTTTAATATCACGATAGGGCTCAAGGCGCGGATCGTCAGCGTCTTTGATGTCAATGTGCGGCATGAGGCTCCTGTTGCGGACGGCCCGTATCGCCCATGCCTTCCAGCACGCCGCGACGCTTGGGCAGGCAGTGCGGATATTCGGTCTGCATGAAACTGAGCAATTGTTCGCGCACCAGACAGCGCAGATCCCAGGCCAACGACGAATCGGTCGCTGAAACCAGGGCACGGATGCTCATCACCTGATCGGTCACATCGGTCACCTGCACCACCTGCACCTTCTTGTCCCACAGGGGCGTGGCCTTGACGATCTCCTCCAGCTTTTTGCGCAGCGGATCGATGGGCATGGTGTAATCGGCATAGAGCATGACCGTGCCGATAATATTGGCCGAGGTGCGTGTCCAGTTCTGAAACGGATTTTCGAGCAGATAACCGATGGGCAGGATGAGGCGGCGCAGATCCCACAGGCGGATCACCACATAGGCCAGCGTGATTTCTTCCACCCAGCCCCATTCGCCCTCCACCACCACGGCGTCTTCGAGGCGGATCGGCTGGGTCAGCGCAATGACGATGCCGGCGAACAGATTGCCGAGCGTCTTTTGCGCCGCAAAGCCGAGGATGATGCCCGCCACCCCCGCCGAGGCCAGCAAACTGACCCCGATGGCGCGCAATTGCGAAAACAGCAGGAAGATGGCGGCCAGCGCCACCAGAAAGATCAGGAACGACACGATGCGCCGCACCACCACGATCTGGGTATGCACCTGCCGCGCCACCAGATTGTCCTTGACCGTCATATCATAGCGCTTTGAGATCGCCAGACTGACCACATCAACGATGCGGATGGCCAGCCAGTACAGCAGGCTGACCGAACTGATCTTGACGAGGCCGGAGAAAAAGGGGCGTTGCAATTCCTCGGGAAAGGTCAGGCGCAGGGCCAGGAAGATCAGCAGCACCGGCACGACCGTATAGACGGGCGGACGCAGGCGCTGCACATGCACCAAAGCCGTCAGGTGCGTACTGCGGTTAACAATGCGCGTCAGCAGGCCCAGCACGGCGCGGGCGGCGGCCAGCCCGATCAGGAAGGTGATGAAAACGATGATCGCCACCAGCACCGCTTCGGGCATGGTGGTTTTGAGATAGGCGAAAGAGGGCATAGGCGCTCCATATGGCTGTGCCGCCGCTCCTGTGAAAGGAGACGTGCGCTTCCGTTGAGGGAAGTCTGCGGGGCGATTGGAGGGCGCGAAGACGAAACATCTCCACGCGGCGAGGTTTTCACAAACCCCGTCCGGCGGTAAAATTGCAATGCCAAAATGCCCTCTTCCCGGCACAGCGTCTGACAATAGCGTGATGAGGGAAAAGCCGCGCCGCCCCGCCTTGCCGGAAAGACGATTATGCCATATCGTGATCACAATTCGTCGTGGACTCCGCACCATGACGCGTCAATGAGTTCAGGGGCCCCTCATGTCCGCCGACAGCTATATGAAATCGAAAAACAAACGCCACAAAAGCTTTGCCCGGCGCGGCGTTCGTGATCTGGATGAGGCGCGCGCCTGGCTGGGCAATCAGAATATCGAAGAAATCGAGTGTCTGGTGCCCGATCTGGCCGGGGTGGCGCGCGGCAAGATCATGCCATCGAAGAAATTCCTCAGCGCCCCCTATATGAACCTGCCGCTGGCCGTTTTCTACCAGACGATCACCGGCGACTATCCCGATCTCGAAGGCGTGGTCGGCACGGTACAGTCGGATACCGACATTTTTCTCAAGCCCGATTTCGCCACACTGGCCGCCGTGCCCTGGGCGCATGACCCGACGGCACAGGTGATCCACGACGCCTTCCATCCCGATGGCCGGCCGGTCGAGGAAAGCCCGCGTCAGGTACTGCGCCGTGTGCTGGGCTATTACGCGGCGAAAGGCTGGAAGCCGGTCATCGCGCCCGAGCTGGAATTCTATCTCGTCGAAAAAAATGTCGATCCTGACTATCCGCTGAAACCGCCGATTGGCCGCTCAGGCCGTCCGGAAACCGGCCGTCAGGGCTATTCGATTGCGGCGGTCAATGAGTTCGACGCGCTTTTCGAGGACATGTACGAATATTCGGAAAGCCAGGGTCTGGAAATCGACACCCTGATCCATGAATCGGGCGTGGCCCAGATGGAGATCAACCTGCGCCACGGCGATCCGCTCGAACTGGCCGATCAGGTTCTGATGTTCAAGCGCACGATCAAGGAAACGGCGCTCGAACACGACATCTACGCCACCTTCATGGCCAAGCCGATGGCGCAGGAACCGGGTTCGGCCATGCACATCCACCAGTCAATCGTTGACGCCAAGACCGGCCAGAACCTGTTTTCCGATCCCGACAGCGGCCAGCCGACCGAGGCCTTCTTCGCCTTCATTGCCGGTCAGCAGAAATATATGCCGGCCATCACCTCGCTGCTGGCCCCTTACGTCAACTCCTATCGCCGCCTGGCGAAGGGCTCCGGCGCGCCCGTCAATACGCAATGGGGTTATGATAACCGCACGGCGGGCCTGCGTGTGCCGCCCGCCGATCCTGATAACCGCCGCCTTGAAAACCGCATTCCATCGTCCGACGCCAACCCCTATCTGGCCATCGCCGCCGTACTGGCTTCGGGTTATCTTGGCATGGTGGACAAACTCAAACCATCCGATCCAATTGATAGAGACGCCGCCACCCTGCCGCAGGGCGACCTGCCCTATTCGCTGGTGCAGGCCATTATCAAGCTGGAGCGCGCCCAGCCGATCATCGATATTTTAGGGCCGCAATTCGTCACCGCCTATTCGCGCGTCAAGCTGTACGAATACGAAACCTTCATGCGCACCATCAGCCCGTGGGAACGCGAATTCCTGCTGCTCAATGTATAGGACGAAGATAACCCACCACCACCTATCAGAGACAGGGAGGCATAAGACATCTTATACCTCCCCAACTCGTTGGGGAGGGGAACCGCACGAAGCCGCGAAGCGGCTGAGATGTGGTGGTGGGGGTTCTTGTTTTGAAGCCCTATGAAAAACACCGGCCATCCCGATCATTCCTGGTACGCTGATACGGCCAACATCACGCCGCGCCCGGCGCTGCTGGCCGACGCCGATACCGATGTCGCCATTATCGGCGGCGGCTATACGGGCCTCGGCGCGGCTCTCGCCTTGGCGCAGGCCGGTATCCGGGTCACCCTGCTCGAAGGCGCGCAGATCGGCTCCGGCGCGTCGGGGCGCAATGGCGGCCAGATCCATACCGGCCAGCGACAAGACCCCGAAACCCTCACAAACCTGCTCGGCCCCGATGCCGTCCGCCAGCTCTGGGACATGGCCCTTGATGCAAGAGCGCATCTCCACGCCCTCATTGCCGAGCATCACATCGATTGCGACCTGCGCCCCGGCCTGATCCACGCCTGGCACAGGCCGCATTTCGCCGCCGAAGACCGCGCCCATGCGGATTTCATCGCCCGACACTATGGTTATACAGATTACCGCCTCTTATCGAAAGCGGAGGTCGCTGCCGAACTGGGCACGGCCGTTTATCACGGCGGATCGTTCGATGCGGGCGGCGGCCACCTTCATCCGCTGAAGCTGGCGCTCGGCCTGGCGAAGGCCGCCGAAGCGCACGGCGCGCAGCTTTACGAACAAAGCCGCGTCACCCGCTATCAGGCGGCCAGCGACGGCGTCACCCTGACACTGACCACCGGCGCGCAACTGGCCGCCAAAACCCTGCTGATCTGCGGCAATGGCTATATGGAAGGCCTGTCGGAAGCCATTGATGCCCATGTCATGCCGATCAACAACTTTATCCTGACCACAGAACCGCTCGACGATCCCGATATTCTGCCCCGTCATTTCGCCGCGTCGGATTCGCGCTTTGTCGTCAATTACTGGCGCAAGACGCCCGACAACCGGCTGTTGTTTGGCGGCGGCGAAAACTATACGCCGTGGTTCCCGAAGGACATCAAGGCCTTTGTGCGACGCAATATGCTGAAAATCTATCCGCAACTGGCGGACGTGCGCATCACACACGGCTGGGGCGGCACACTGGCCATCACTATGAGCCGCGCCCCGTTTGTGCGCCGTCTGGCTCCAAACGTGCTGGTCAGCGCCGGTTACAGCGGTCAGGGCGTGGTGCTGGCGCCCTATTTCGGCAAGCTGCTGGCGCGCGCCGTCACCGGTGATGGCCGCGATCTCGATCTTCTGGCCCGCCTGCCCACCCCCGCCTTTTTCGGCGGCAGGGGCTTGCGCTGGCCGGCCCTGGTGGCGGGGCTCAGCTATTACGCCCTGCGCGACCGGCTTTAAATTTTACGCAGGCGCGATACGAAATAAGCCGATGCGTGGTCATCATGATCATTTTCGCATTTCCGGCTCATTTTACCTTGCGCAACCGGGCCGTGAATCCGCAAAGCCTTGCGCTTAAAGCGTTTGGCGCTGGCGGCCTTAACGTCTCAATTTAGCGACACCCGGCTGCGCATAAGACCAGTTGCACAGGGATTTCAGCGAAACGACGCGATTTTTAAGACATCATTAAACCTTGCCGGTCGAAATCCCTTGCAGTGCAGCAAAAGGCTCTCCCCATGAACGCTCCCTCCCCATTAAGTGTACAGCGTAGCGTATCCGGTTCTGTTTCCCAAAATGTATCCCTGGCCGACATCATTGCCCAGACCGCGCGGGCCAAAAATGTTACCGCTAACAAGGTGCGCGATATTCGTCAGGTCACCTCGAAACTGCGCATTCTGGCGCTCAATGCCCTGATCGAAGCCAAGCACGCCGGTGAAGCCGGTCATGGCTTTTCCGTCGTGGCCGATGAGGTGCGCGGCATTTCCGGCGAGGTCGAGACCCTGGCGCGCGATCTCGGCCACGAGATCGTCACGCTCGATAATCTGACCCAGGATCTGGCGCAGCAAAGTCAGGGCACGCGCATGACCGATCTGGCGCTCAATGCCATCGAGATCATCGACCGCAACCTGTATGAACGTACCTGTGACGTGCGCTGGTGGGCTACCGACGCCGCGCTGGTCGATCAGGCCGCGGAGCCATCCCCTAAACGTGCCGACTATGCCTGCGAACGGCTGGGCGTGATCCTCGATTCCTACACCGTCTATATCGATCTGTGGCTGTGCGATCTCGAAGGCCGCGTCATCGCCAATGGCCGCCCCAACCAGCACCGCGTCATCGGCACCGATGTGCGCGACCGCCTGTGGTTTTCGCGCGCGCTCAACTTACGCAGCGGTCAGGATTTCGCCGTCGCCGATGTCACCACCGAACCGCTGTTAGGCGGTGCGCAGATCGCCACCTATGCCACGGGCGTGCGCCGCGATGGCCGCGCCGATGGTGAACTGATCGGCATCTTAGGCATTCATTTCGACTGGCAGCCTCAGGCTCAAACCATTGTCGAAGGCGTGCGCCTGACCGATGATGAAAAGGCGCGCACGCGCGTGCTGCTGACCGATGCGCAAGGTCTGGTGATTGCCGCGTCCGATGGCAAGGGCGTGCTGAGCGAGCATGTCCGCCTGCGCACCTCAGGTCAGAAGTCCGGCCATTATCTCGACGCCCACGACAACCGCATGGTCGCCTTTCACCGCACCCCCGGCTACGAAACCTATGCCGGCCTCGGCTGGTATGGCGTGATCGTGCAGAAGGCGATGGAATAAAAAGACTCCACAGATGACACAGATTTCGCAAATTTTATAAGTCTCTGCCCTGCCAGGCAGGGAGATTACAGTGCCTGAACTTCCCTTCTCCCCTTAGCTTAAAGGGGAGAAGGTGGCCTGAACGCAGTGAGGGCCGGATGAGGGGCTTGGCAGCCACATTAGCGCATGAAGAAATGCCCCTCACCCGGTCGTCTTCGCTACGCTCGGCTCCCGTCCTCTCCCCTCACGGAGGGGAGAGGGAAGGAAAAGCCATTTCAAGTCTGGTCATTATGCTTGAATGCACTTTTCACCCTTAAGTCGGTCATTTGAACTACAATATAATCTGCAGTTCTCTTATCTAAAGCGCTCGCAGGATCGGCTCGGCTTCATTGAGCGATTGCTCAATGATGCCGACCAGTTCGTCAATCTGCGCTTCGGTAACGATCAGCGGCGGGCACATGACGATGGAATCGCGGATGCCGCGCACCATCAGGCCGTTCTTGATGCACAGATCGCGCACCACCGGCCCGGCATGGCCTTCCTCGCCCTTGAAGCGCTTATTCGTGCCCTTTTCGGCCACGATCTCGACCGCACCGATCAGGCCCAGACTGCGCGCCTCGCCGACCAGCGGATGGGCGTCGAGCCGTTTCAACGCTTTAGCCAGATAAGGGCCGGTCACATCGCGCGTCCGCTCGATCAGGCCTTCGTTTTCCAGAATTTCGATATTGGCAAGCGCCACGGCGGCGCAGGTCGGGTGGCCGGAATAGGTATAGCCGTGGACGAAATCCCCGCCTTTTTCCAGCATGACATCAACGATTTGCTTCGATACCCCCACCGCTGAAATCGGCAAATAACCCGACGACATGCCCTTGGCCATAGCGATCAGATCGGGCTTGATGCCCCAGTGCTGATGGCCGAACCAGTGGCCGAGGCGGCCAAAGCCGCAGATCACCTCGTCGCACACCAGCAGAATGCCGTATTTGCGGCACAGGGCCTCGACCTTCGGCCAGTAGCTGTCGGGCGGAATGATCACCCCGCCCGCACCCTGCACCGGCTCGCCGATAAAGGCGGCGACCTTTTCAGGCCCCACTTTAAGGATACGCGCCTCGATCTCATCGACGCAGGCTTGCGCAAAAGCATCCGGGTCTTGCCCAAAGCCTTCGCCGAACAGATAGGGCTGGGCCACATGCTCGATCCCGGCAATCGGCAGATCGCCCTGTCTGTGCATGAAGCCCATACCGCCCAGAGACGCTCCGGCGACCGTCGAGCCATGATAGGCATTATGGCGCGAAATAAAGGTTTTGCGTTCAGGCTCGCCCTTCAGATCCCAGTAATGACGCACCAGCCGGAAGATGGTGTCATTGGCTTCCGACCCGGACGTATTAAAAAACACATGCGTCAGGTCAGGGTTACTGAGCTGCATCTTCTCGGCGATTTTGGCGGCCAGCCGCACCGGCGGCGGCGTCGCCGTCTTGAAGAAGGTGTTGTAATAGGGCAGTTCCAGCATCTGCTCATAGGCAACGCGCGCCAGTTCCTCGCGGCCATAGCCGACATTGACGCACCATAGCCCCGCCATGCCGTCGAGCAGCGAATGGCCCTCGGCGTCGGTGATCGTGCAGCCCTCGGCGCGGGTGATGATGCGTGAACCGCCCAGTTCGTGCTGAAGCTTGTAATCCGATTGTGCCGGCAGGTGATGCGCCATGTCGAGGCGCTTCAGCTCAGCCATGTCGTAATTGCGCAGCGTGTGTTGGGAAGGGGCGTTCATGGGCAAAAATCCTCTGTCCGGGCCATGCGCATTCACGGCTGACCCGGCAATCTAAGGGTATAATTCCGCGATCTCGCCGCGAAAGTCAAATATTGTGATCACAATTATACCTATTTTTTGGTATACCTATTTTGTGGCAGGCCTATGGCCGCCCAGCTATTGCCCACCCAGATCGCGCCCGCGCAGCGCCTGCCCCATCAGGGCGAAAAAGACCTGACTGTCGGGACGGCGCTCCGTCTGCCATTCGGGATGCCATTGCACGGCCAGCACCTGGGATCCGCTGATATTGGCGCTGAAGGCCTCGATCAGACCATCGGCGGCCAAGGCCTCAATGCTCAGGCCGTCACCGAGCCGGTCAACGCCCTGATAATGGACGGAATTGACGCGCAACTGATCACGGCCATAGGCATGATGCAGCAGGCCCTGCGGTGTGAGCGTCACCGCATGTTCGTGATCGAACAGCGCATCAAAAGGCGTATCATCGGCGGCGTGGTGGGCCAGTGAAGTTTTTTGAGTTGCGCTAACGCTTCGCTCCTTGAGCGCGGGTTTTTCATTTGCGCTAACGCTTCGCTCCTTGAGCGCGGAACCCACATCGCGGCGCAAAGACCCGCCCAGCACGACATTGATCTCCTGAAAACCACGGCAGATGCCGAAAACCGGCTTACCCACCGTGATCATGGCCTCGATCATCGCCATCGACACCAAATCGCGGCCCGTATCGAACGGCCCCTCACCGCTATCCGTATCGCCATAAAGCCCCGGCTGCACATTTGACGGCGAGCCGGTCAGCATCAGCCCGTCGAGCCGCGCCGTTAGCGCCATAGCCGAAAAATGCGTCTCCAGCGGCGGTATCAGCAGGGCATGGCAATCGCCATAGGTCATCGCCGCGCGGGTGTAACGCTCCATCACCGCATGGGCGTTTTCAACGCCGACTGTACGGTTACAGGCGATGATGCCGACGACGGGTTTCAAGGATGTCCCCCTCCCACCGCTTCGCGGTCCCCCCTCCCCGCTTCGCAGGGAGGGATAAGAATGCACCATCCTCCCCTGTTTACGGGGGAGGTGTCAGCGAAGCTGACGGAGGGGGGGACTTCACGATGCAGAGCCATCATTTCAGCTCAGCAATACCGCGGGCGAACAGGCGTGGAAGGTCAGCCACACCTTCTCATCCCAGGTAAAGTCTTCCTGATCCCAGCGCGTCAGGTTGGAGCGCACCACCTTGATCAGGCGGCCGCCGTTAATTTCAACCTCGTAATTGGTTTCCGAGCCGAGATAGACCATGTTCTTGATCACGCCGGCGATGACATTATAACCCTCCGGGGCATCATCCACCTTGGGCGCCACGTCGATACGCTTGCGCATCTCGATCTTTTCGGGCCGCACCGCCGCCCAGACCGTGCCCCCCGTCGCACCGGTGACGCCGTGATCAATATAGATCGGCCCGACATCGCGCGTTGAGATAATGGCATGGTCGGGTTCATCGATATCGAGCGTGCCCTCGAACATATTGACGCTGCCGATGAAGTCGGCCACGAAGCGCGAATTGGGAAATTCATACAGGTCGAGCGGCGTCGCCACCTGCTGCAACAGGCCGCGATTCATCACCGCGCAGCGCGTGGCCATCGCCAGAGCCTCGTCCTGATCGTGCGTCACCATGATGAAGGTGATCCCGACCTTTTCCTGAAGATCGGACAGTTCCGAACGCATCTGGTCGCGCAGCTTGGCGTCAAGCGCCGACAGGGGCTCATCGAGCAGCAGCACGCGCGGCTTTTTCACCAGAGCCCGCGCCAGCGCCACGCGCTGCCTCTGCCCGCCCGAAAGCTGGTCGGGCTTGCGCGTGCCATAACCATCAAGCTGCACCAAAGCCAGCGCCTCCTCGGCGCGCTGCAAACGGTCCGCCCGGGCCACGCCGTCCATCTTCAGGCCGTAGGCAACGTTTTCCAGCACGCTCATATGCGGAAACACGGCATAGGACTGGAACACCATATTGACCGGGCGATGATTGGGCGGAGTGGTCGAGACATCCTGCCCGTCGATCAGGATGCGCCCCTCGGTTGGCATTTCAAACCCGGCCAGCATCCGCAGAAGCGTGGTCTTGCCGCAGCCCGAAGGGCCGAGCAGCGAGAAGAACTCGCCCTCATGTACGGTCAGCGACACATTATCGACCGCCGCCACCTTGCCGAAGCGTTTGGTGACATTTTCGAAACTGATAATCGGTTTTGGGTCAGGCATGTCTTTACTGCTGTTCTGAGGCATGACCGGCGGCCATCGCCGACGATCCCTGGAATTTGAGGGCGATGAAGGTGAGGAAGACGGTAACAAGGATCAGGATGGTCGAGGCCGCATTGACTTCCGGCGTCACCGAAAAGCGTACCATCGAATAGACCTTGACCGGGAAGGTCAGGGTATCAGGCCCGGCGGTGAAGAAGGTGATGACGAAATCATCGAGCGACAGGGTAAAGGCCAGCAGCGCCCCGGCGATCAGCGAGGGCTGCAAGTGCGGCACCACCACGTCCCACAAGGCGCGCATTTCGCTGGCCCCCAGATCCTTGGCCGCCTCCTCCAGTTCGCGGTTGAATGAACCGAGGCGCGCCCGCACCACCACCGCCACAAACGGAAACGAAAACGAGACGTGGCTGATGATGATCGCGCCCAGCGAAAACGGCCAGGGCAGTTCGTGCGGCCAGGGCAATATCTTGGCGAAGAAGACCAGCATCCCCACCCCCATGCAGATTTCCGGCACGACGATCGGTATGGCCAGGGCGCCATCCAGAACCGACTTGCCGGGAAAGCGGAACCGCCACAAAACGATGGCGATCATCGCCCCCAGCACCAGCGAAATCGCGGTCGAGCAGGCGGCGATGGTCAGCGAATTGCCAAAGGCCGTGATCAGGCTGCTGTCATGGATCGCCTTATCGTAATATTTCCAGGTGAAGCCGCGCCACACCACATTGGCGCGCGAATTGTTGAAGCTGAAGGCCATCAGGCTGATCAGCGGGGCGTACAAAAACACGAGCACGGCCCCCACGCTCAGGCGGATCGGCCAGCGGCGCAGATATTCGAGCGGCGCAGGCGGCAGGCGGCGCGTTTTTGCAGGCGCGCTGGCAACGGCTTCGTTCATTGTGCCACCTTCCTCTTATTGGCGCGCTCAATCAGCCCCTGCACGATGATGCCGATAAAGGTCATATAGATCAGGATGAAGCTCAAGGCCGCGCCGAACGGCCAGTTATTGGCCTGTTTGAACTGGCTCTCGATGACATTGGCGATCATCTGGCTGTCCGGCCCGCCCAGAAGGTCGGGCGTCAGATAGGCCCCCAGCGCCGGGATGAAGGTGATCAGAATCCCGGAGGCGATGCCCGGCCCGGCCAGCGGCACCATAACGTGCCAGATGGTGCGCAGATGACCGGCACCCAGATCGAGCGAGGCTTCGAGCAAAGAGCGATCCATGCGGTCGAGCGTCGAATAGAGCGGCAGCACCATAAAGGGCAGGTTGACGAAGACCAGACCGAACACCACGGCGAAATTATTATAGAGCAGGGTCAGGGGATGAAAGTCACCGAGATGAAAACCCAGCGCATTCAACTGGTTCCAGAAGAAGTGGTAGATCATATTGACATAGCCCTCAGTGCGCAGCACCGCGATCAGGGCATAGGTGCGGATCAGCAGGTTCGTCCAGAAGGGCAGCATGATCAGCATCAGCAGCCAGTTTTTTGATTTTTCGCTGGCGAAGGTGATGGCCATCGCCACCGGAAAACCGACCACCAGGCACAGAAAGGTGGTGATGGCCGCCACCACGATCGATTTCCAGAAGATGCCGAGATAGAGCGGATCGAAGGCGTGGCGGTAATTGCTCCATGTGCCGGTGAAGGCAATATCGATCAGCCCTTTGTTTTCACCGAAGGAATAGACCCAGACCACCGCCATCGGCACGAGAAAGAAGGCGACCAGCCAGAACAGCGGGGCCGCAATCAGGGCTGCGAATATGGTCTTGGCCTGCCGCCAGCTCTGCTCCAATGAAGCCTCCCGGGTTAAAAAAGCCCGGCGCGTCACTGATGACGGCCGGGCCGGTATGATTAGCTGCCCGCGGCCGCCTTGATGCGGGTGGCCATTTCCTCGTATTTGCGCGCGCGTTCATCGCCCGGATACTGGCCGTATTCGCATTTGGCCAGCAGGTCGGCGGGCGGGAAGATGATGGGATTGTTTTGGTAACTGGCGGGCATCAGCGCCTTGGCGGCGTCGTTCGGCGTCGGGTACAGGATGGTCTTGGTGATTTCCGCGCCATTCTTGCCATCAAGAATGAAGTTGATGAACTTGTGAGCATTATCGGGACGCGGCGCGCCCGCCGGAATAGCCAGGGTATCGGAACTGAGTTCGGATCCCTCCTTGGGGATAACGAAGGTCAGATCAGGGTCTTCCGAAGCCTTCTGGGCGATGTCGCCATTATATTCGATCACGATGTCGGCATCGCCGTCAGCCAGCATCTGATCGCCCTCGTCGCCGGTGAATTTGAGCAGATAGCCCGACTTGACCAGCTTGGTCAGCATGGCCTCGATCTTGACCAGACCATCGTCAGGAATATTGTTGAGCGGATAGCCGAGATACTTACCGGACAGGCGGATCAGATCGGCGGAATCGCCAAGAATGGTCAGGCGCTTCTTGTACATGGTCGGCTCGAACACATACGAATAGGAATCGGGAATATGGCCCGGCTTCATCTTCGACTTGCGGTAACCGAGGCCAATCACCAGCCAGGTATAGGGCAGTGAATATTTGCGGCCCGGATCATAGACCGGGTTCATGAAGCTGGCATCGATATTCTTGATATTGGGGATCTTGCTGTGATCGAGCGGCATCAGCAGGCCGGCGTCACTTAAGCGCGGCACATAGTCATTGGTCGGCACGATCACGTCAAAGCCGGGATTTCCGGCCTTCAGCTTGTTGAACAGCTCATCATTCGAGGCGAACAGGCTCATATTGACGTCGATCCCGGTCGCCTTCTTGAAGTCCGACAAGGTGGTGTCGCCGATATATTCGTCCCAGTTATAGAAGTTGAGCTTCGGTTCCTCGCCGGAAGCCGCGCCCTTGGGGGCGCCCGGCTTGGAGCAGGCCTCAAGCCCGGTGAAGCTGATGCCGATGGCGGCAGCGCCAAGTGCGGTCAAAAGTGAGCGTCGTGAAGTTCTCGAACCCATAAGCCTGTCTCCTTCTCGATGGCGGTGGAATAACCCCGAAATGAGAGGGGAATACGGTAGCGCGCTTCTGTCAACCCGAAAATGTGATCACAAGTGGCATCATCGTTAAGTTTTTGCAGCGCCGTTGCCGATCCGCATCCTTTGGCCTTATGCGTTGCGCAGATACCAGGCGTAATCGAGTTCGGTCACCTCCTCGAAGAAGCGGGCCTGTTCGGCGCGCTTGACCTTGACATACATGTCGATGAAACGGTCGCCGAGATAGTCGCGCAGCACCTCCGACTTATCGAGATAATCGACCGCAGCATACCAGTTGGTCGGAAGCGTGGCCCCCGTTTCGGCTGCCACCGCATAGCCATTACCGACCACGGCGGCCCCCGGATCGGTCTTGTTCGTCAGACCATGATGGGCGCAGGCCAGCACCGCCGCCAGCACCAGATAGGGATTGGCGTCAGCCCCGGCCACGCGATGCTCGACATGGCGGGTAGGGGCAGGCCCTGCCGTGACGCGCAAGGATACCGTGCGGTTATTCACCCCCCAGGTCAGGCCGACCGGCGCGTAACTATTGGCCTTGAAGCGCTTATAGCTATTGGCGCCGGGGGCCAGAATGGCCATGCAATCGGCGAGATGGTCTTTCATGCCACCGATCATGTTTTTCAACAGCGGCGCACCTTCGGGGTCTTCGGCGGCGCACAGATTCTTGCCGCTCTTGTCGGTCACCGACACATGGACATGGAAGCCCGAACCGGCCCGGTCGCTCCACGGCTTGGCCATGAAGGTGGCTTCGATACCGAGCGACAGGGCCACCCCCTTGGCGGCACGCTTATAGATGATGGCGTCATCGGCGGCGCGCAGGGCGTCGGGCTTGTGCTTGAGCGTCAGTTCCACCTGCCCTGGCGCGAATTCCGAGATCGCGCCCTCCAGCGGCACGCCCTGAATATCGGCCGTCTCCCAGAGCTGGCGGAAGAAATCACCATGCGCCTCGATTTCCGGCAGGCCGTAAACCTGCGTGCCGCTCGGCGTCTCACCGGTATTGAACGACGAGGCGGGCATCAGCCTGCCGTCCTTGCGGGCAATATCGACCAGATAATATTCCAGCTCGCACGCCACCACCGGGATCAACCCGTCAGCCGCATAGCGATCGAGCACATTTTGCAGCACATGGCGCGGATCGAGATCATTGGGCGTGCCATCCAGCTCATACAGCGACAACATCACCTGACCAACATCATCACCCAGCCAGGGCGCGGCCACCAAGGTGCCCGGCACCGGGCGGGCCAGCCGGTCGGCGTCGCCATCTTCCCAGACCAGCCCCGTCTCCTCGACATCGGCCCCCAGCGTATCGACCACCAGAATCGAGCCCGGCAGGAAGCGGGCATATTCGTAGATCGGCAACAGCTCATGGCGGCGCAGGCGCTTGCCGCGCGGCACACCGGTCATCGAGGTGAAGAATATCTCGAAATACTGGATATGCGGATGGGCGTCGAGAAAGGCCTGACACTCCTCCACCGCCGCCACGCGCGTCACCGGCGCAGGCCTGGCGGTCGTTTTGACGGCCTTGGCCGGTGTGTCGCTCTTGGCCTTGGATTTGCCGAAAGGGGTCATGGTTTTCTGCCTTGCAGGGTTTGCCAGATGGCCGCGAAACGTCGGGTGGCCGCCACCAGCCGTTCGATGGCCGCATCATCGGTTTGCGGTGAGATAAGCATCATATTGTGAAAGGGCGCAATCAGAATGGCCTGATTGATCAGATAGAGATGATAGGCTTCCAGCGCGTCAGGATCGAGCACGGCGCGCATGGCGGCAGCGTCCCTGGGCGGTTGGGCGGCGAAGATCAGTTCGGCCCGCGCACCGACATGCACCACCGACCACGGCAGGTCATGCGCCGCAATCACGCCGCGTAAGCCCGCCACCAGCTTCTGCGCCCCGCGCAGCATGTGGGCATAGGCCGCCTCGGTCATCACCTCGTCCAGCATCACGGCGATGGCGCGCATCACCAAAGCATTGCCCGACAGGGTGGTGCCGATACCCGATGAACCGGAACCAGCGCGCGCCTGCGCATCCTCCATGCGCGACGCGACATCCTTCGTCATGCCCCACACCGCGCCGGGCACGCCACCGGCAATCGCCTTGCCGATCACCAGCATGTCCGGCCGCACATCGTGCAGGCCCGCATAGCCCGAAGGGCCTGACGACAGGGTGTGGGTTTCATCGAGGATCAGCAGGCTGCCATAACGCTGGGTCAGACGGCGCAAGGCCTCATGAAAGCCCTCCTGCGGCTGGATCATACCGCAATTGGTCATGACCGGCTCGGCCAGCACCGCCGCCACATCGCCTTCGGCCAGAGCCTTTTCCAGAGCCGCCACATCATTGAAGGCGATGACTTTGGTGGTCAGGGTCTGGTCGGTCACCTGACCGATCAGGCCCTTTTTGTTGGCCGCCACGCCCTCATACAGCGCCACAAAGGCGTCCTCGACCATGCCGTGATAACAGCCGTCGAACACAAGGATTTTCGGTTTCTGCGTCACCGCCCGCGCCCAGCGGATAGCGGCGCGATTGGCATCCGACGCCGTGGTCGCCACCTGCCATTGGCTAAGGCCCAGTCCGCCGAAGCGCTGGCTTAAAAGCTCGCCCGCCCTATTTGTCCAGCGCGTCGGCAGCATAAAGCCCGCCCCCTCGCCCGCCTGTTCGGCCAGAGCCGCCCCTATTTCCGAACGGGCATGGCCAAACATCGAGGGCGTGTCGCCAAGGCAGAAATCATCGTAAACCAGGCCATCGGCGTCGGTGAGCTGTGCCCCCTTCGCCTGTTCGACATAGATCGGAAAGGGCGAGGCCCAGTCGCGCATCCAGTGAAAGGCCACGCCGCCGCGCCAGTGGGCCCGCGCCTGATCGGCCAGGGCGCGCGAACGCGGATGCGTCGCCACGAAGGCCTCGCGTTCAGCGCTCAGGAAGCCTTGCCAGTTCAAAACATCACTCTCCCCCCTCTCCCCATGCACATGGGGAGAGGACGAGAGCCGAGCCATGCGAAGGTGATCGGGTGAGGGGCTGTCCGCTGACGAAGCGCAATCGTCGGGCAGCCCCTCACCCGGTCAACGACGCTGCTGACGCAGCTTGTTTCCCGTCCTCTCCCCTCACGAGGGGAGAGGGGTGTTTGTGCGAAAGGGTTCAAATCTTCCCCATCTCAAATCTCTCCCAGCCCGCCATAGGAGATGTATTTGATATTCAGATACTCTTCCAAACCCTCCAGCGCGCCCTCACGGCCAATGCCCGATTCCTTGACACCGCCAAACGGCGTCACCTCGGTCGAGATCAGCCCGTCATTCATGCCGACCATGCCATACTGCAAATGCGCCGCCACGCGCATGGCGCGGCCAATGTCGCGCGTATAGGCATAGGCCGCCAAGCCGAACGGCGTGTCATTGGCAAGCTGGATCGCTTCTTCTTCCGTTTCGAATTTGAAAAGCGGCGCCACCGGCCCGAAGATTTCGGTATCGAAAATCTCCATCTGGCGCGTCACATGGGTCAGCACCGTGCCCTGATAAAACAGCGCACCCTGCCCATCGACGCCGCCGCCGCTTTCCACCTTCGCGCCGTGCGCCACGGCGTCATCGACCAGATGTTTCACCTTGTCGATGGCCTTCCGATTGATCAGCGGCCCCAGGGTCGTTTCTTCATGCCAGCCCGCTTCCAGTTTCAGCGCCTTGACCTTTTCCGTCAGGGCGGCGGCGAAACGATCATAGATGCCCGCCTGCACCAGAATGCGGTTGGCGCAGACGCAGGTCTGGCCGGAATTACGGTATTTCGAGGCCATCGCCCCTTCGACCGCGGCCTCAAGTTCGGCGTCGTCAAACACGATAAACGGCGCATTGCCGCCCAGCTCCATCGACACCTTTTTCATGGTCGGCGCGCACTGGGCATAGAGCAGCTTGCCCACCGGGGTCGAGCCGGTGAAGGACAGCTTTTTGACGCGCGGATCGCTGGTCATGGCCTCGCCCACCTCTTTGGCGTGCAGGCTGGTAATGACGGTCACCACGCCTTCGGGCAGGCCCGCCTGACGCGCCAGGGCATACAGAGCCAGCGCCGACAGAGGCGTTTCTTCCGAAGGCTTGATCACCACCGTGCAGCCCGCCGCCAAAGCCGGAGCCACTTTGCGCGTGATCATCGAGATCGGGAAATTCCACGGCGTAATCGCCACGCACACCCCAATCGGTTGCTTGATCACCTGCAAATGCTTGCCCGGTGCCGTGGCCGGAATGGTGCGGCCATAGGCGCGCTTGCCCTCTTCGGAAAACCATTCCAAAAACGATGCGCCATAGGTCACTTCGCCGCGCGTTTCGCGGATCGGACGGCCCTGTTCCAGCGTCACCAGCATGGCCAGATCTTCGCTGTGCTGAAGCACGAGGTCGTTCCATGTACGCAGGATCTGGCAGCGCGCCTTGGCCGTCATACCCGACCACGCGGCAAACGCCGTATCGGCGGCGGCGATGCCCTGCGTCGTTTCCACCGCACCTTGCGCCTTGACGTAACACAAGGTTGAGCCGTCGGCGGGATTAAGCACAGCGAAACGGTCAGACGCCGCCTCGCTAAAGATCAGGTCGCCCAGCAGGGCGCGCTGGCTATCGGAAAGTTTCATGATTCAGGCCTTGTAACTGATGCTGACCGCTTTCAGATCGGCGTATTTATAGAGGGCGTGCAACGAGCGATCACGCCCGAAGCCCGACTGTTTGACGCCACCGAACGGCGAGGTGATGTCGCAGGCGTCCCAGCCATTGATCCAGACCAGACCCGCCCGCAAGGCTTTCGCCGCCCGCATGGCCTTACTGATATTGGCGGTCCACACCCCCGACGCCAGCCCATAGATGGTGTCATTGGCGATTTTATAGGCGTCGGCCTCATCCTTGAAGCTCATCACCGACAGAACCGGCCCGAACACCTCTTCCTGCGCCAGCACATTGCCGGGCGCGATGCCGTCGATCACCGTGGGGCCGACATAATAGCCGCCCGTTTCGGCCATCAGCCGCCGCCCGCCCAGCACCACGCGCCCGCCCTCGGCCTGACCTTTTTCGATATAGTCGAGCGTCGTAAACATCTGCCGTTCGGAAATCATCGCGCCGAACTGGGTGGCCGGATCGAACGGATCGCCGACCCGGATCGTCTTCGCCACCTCGGCGACGCGCTTGACAAAATCATCACGGATACTGTCTTCCACCAGCAGGCGCGACGCCGCCGTGCAGACCTGACCCTGATTGTAAAACACACCCCAGGCCGCGGCTTCCGCCGCCGCATCCAGATCATCGCAATCGGCAAAGACAATCTGCGGTGACTTGCCGCCCAGTTCGAGCGACACGCGCTTCAGGTTCGAATCCGCCGAGGCGCGCATCAGTTGTCGCCCCACCGGCCCGGAGCCGGTAAAGGTGATCATATCGACATCCATATGCCTGGCCAAAGCGTCACCGGCCTCTGCGCCAAGACCCGGCACGACATTCCATACCCCCGGCGGCACACCGGCCTCCAGCGCCAGTTGCGCCGCGAAAATGGCCGTCATCGAAGAATTTTCAGCCGGTTTCAGCACCACCGAATTGCCCATTGCCAGGGCCGGAGCCACCTTCCACATCGCCATATGCAGCGGGAAATTCCACGGCACGATGGCGCCGACCACGCCCAGCGGTTCATGCACCACATAGGATAGCCGGTCTTCCGGCGTCGGGGCCACCTCGCCATAGATCTTGTCGAGCGCCTCACCATAATAGCGCGTGGTATTGATGGCGGCGGGAATATCGAAACCGCGCGCCTGAGCAATCGGCTTGCCGGTATCGAGACATTCCAGCAGGGCCAGGGTTTCGGCGTGTTCGCCCATCAACTCGGCCAGCCGGAACAGGATCGCCTTGCGCTGTTTCGGGGCCAGTCCGCGCCAGCGCCCGTCCTCAAAAGCCGCTCGCGCCGCGATCACCGCCCGATCCACATCCCCGGCATCACAGGCCGCGATACTGTTGATCAGCCTGCCATCGCGCGATGCGTAATTATCGAAGGTGCGCCACGACAAAGAGGCCACCGCCTTGCCGTCGATGATCGCCGTACCGGGCTTATCCATAGCCTCCACGGCGGCCAGAATGCCTTGCAACGTGTCGGCGGGCTTGATCGGCTCAGGCAGGCTCATGACGGCAAACTCCGGTTTTGTGATCACAATTACACACCGGGAGCCGATAAAAAGTCAAGGGCCGGGCAACCGGCTGCACGCTATTTTGATGGTCGCTTGCGGCGTTTGGGTTCCGGCTCCGCCTGCGCCTTGATGGCCTCCATCATCAGATCCATGCCCTCGTGAATATCGGCGGCCATCGACACCCGCACGGCCTCGGCATCGCCGCGTTCCAGCGCCGCAATCATGTCCTGATGGTGGTCGCGCGGCAGGTGCACCGTGCCCATGCGGCCAAACACCACGCGCATGAAGGGCCCTGCCTGTAGCCACAGGGTGCGCGCCATGTCGAAAAACAGCTCGGCCCCGGCCAGACGATAGATCGAAAAGTGGAAATCCTGATTGGACTGCATATAGGCCGACACATCGCCCTTGGCCAGCGCCGCCATCACCGCCGCATCGTCGTCACGCAGACGCCGGGTGGTGTCCTTCGTGGCGTGGGCGGTGGCCAAAAAGGCCAGTTCCGGTTCCACCCACTGGCGCGCCTTGGCCAGTTGCATCAGGCGATGTTCGCTTAAGTCCGGCACACGCAAACGCTTGTTCGACGGCTGCACCTCCAGCGCCCTTTCGGCAATCAGGCGGCGCACGGCTTCACGCACCGGCATGGGCGACACGCCGAGATTTTCAGCCAGCCCGCGCAAGCTGACCGACTTGCCCGGCGGAATCTGCCCCTGAATCAGCGCCTCGGCCAAGCGGTCATAGACCTGATCATGTATCCGGGCCTCCGCCCCGATGCCGCCCGCTGATGCCTCCAGTCTGGCCACGACCATTCTTTTCTTACCTTCCGGGCGCACGCTTGCGCATAACCGCATTTTGTGATCACACTCACTCAAAGCCCTGTGACAACTTATCACAGTTCCCGCCCCTGTCCTCATCAAACTGCGGGTTTTTGCACCACCGGAACCTCCATGCCACCAGCGTCTCTCGAAAATTTCTGGATGCCCTTCACGCCCAATCGCGCCTTCAAAGCGAAACCCAAGCTGCTGACCCGCGCCAAAGGCATGTATTACACCGACGTGGATGGCCGCGAGATTCTGGATGGCACGGCGGGCCTGTGGTGTGTCAATGCCGGTCATGGCCGCGAAGCCATCACCGCCGCGATTCAACAACAGGCGGCGGAGATGGATTTCGCCCCCACCTTCAATATGGCCCACCCGCTGGCGTTTCAGTTTGCCGAAAAGCTGGCCGCGATCATGCCCTATGATCTCAAGCGCATTTTCTACACCAATTCCGGCTCGGAATCGGCCGATACCGCCCTGAAAATCGCCCTGGCCTACCAGAGGATGCGCGGTCAGGGCACGCGCACCCGCCTGATCGGCCGCGAACGCGCCTATCATGGCGTCGGCTTCGGCGGCATCAGCGTCGGCGGCATTGTGCGCAACCGCATGACGTTTGGCAGCCTGCTGACCGGCGTCGATCACCTGCCGCATACGCATACCGGTAATCTGTTCGCCAAGGGCCAGCCGGAGCTTGGGGCGGGCCTCGCCGATGCGCTGGCCAATGACCTAGAAAGCATCGTGGCCCTGCATGACGCCTCCACCATCGCCGCCGTCATCATTGAGCCGGTCGCCGGTTCCACCGGTGTTCTGGTGCCGCCCAAAGGCTATCTCGAACGCCTGCGCGCCATCTGCGACAAACACGATATTTTGCTGATCTTCGATGAGGTGATCACCGGTTTCGGACGGCTGGGCGCAGCCTTCGCCGCCGATTATTTCGGCGTCCGCCCCGATATGATCTGCATGGCCAAGGGGCTGACCAATGCCGCCGTGCCGATGGGGGCCGTGGCCGTTTCCAACCGCATCTATGACACCTTCATGCAGGCATCGGAAACGCCGATCGAGCTGTTCCACGGCTATACCTATTCCGGCCATCCGCTGGCCTGCGCCGCCGGCATCGCCACGCTGGAGGTTTATGAAGAAGACGGGTTGTTTGCCCGCGCAGCCGGTCTGGCCCCCTACTGGCAGGAGGCCATGCACAGTTTGCGCGACGCCCATCACGTCATCGACATCCGCAACCTGGGCCTGATCGGCGGCATCGAGCTGGAGCCGCGCGCAGGCGCGCCCACGGCCCGCGCGCTGGAGGTGTTCGACCGCTGCTTCGACAAGGGGCTGCTGGTGCGCGTCACCGGCGACATCATCGCCCTGTCGCCGCCCCTGATCGTCGAAAAAAGCCAGATCGACCGCATGGTCGAAACGATCCGTCAGGCCTTGGCCGAGACGGCTTAAACGCCCTGATAGCCGGTGATCAGGGCCGCAGCTACGAAAAACACTATATAAAGCCCGGTGGCGATCACATAACTGGCCCCCTTGGCCACGCCGCGATTGACCAGCAAGCCGCGCACGGCAAACACGCCCAGCACCACGGCAAAACAGGCCCATCCCCAGCGCGGCGCGCGGCCAAGCTGTGCCAGACCTGCCCAGACCAGGCCCAGGGTCAGCAAGCCATACAGTCCCGCGCCCAGCACTTTCAATCCATGCCACAGCCCGTAAATCACGCTCATCCAAACCCCTCCCGGCAATCACAAACGCTTAACATAGCGAGTCATCTTGAAAAAAGAGAGCCTTAATCATTGCGCTTTTATATTGGGCTGGTTACTCAAAGATCAGACTTGGGCAAATCAGGCCCGCAAATCAGGGAAGATCATGTTCAACTTCTCCAGCCAGATCGACGCGATGAAAACCTTCATTATCGGCATTACGCTGATTTTGGCGAGCACGATTCTCGGCTTCATCTGGATCAGTATCGGCCTTTTCGCCCTGGTGGTGCACACCATCGGGCCGATTTGGGGGCCGATTGCGCTGGGCGGCCTGTTCCTCCTGCCGATCCTCATCTATTTCGGCCTGCGCCTGCTGCCGCAGAACAGACGCAAGCGCAAACAATCGGCCATTGACGAGGCGTTCAATAATTCGACCGTCGGCAGCATTTCGCGCCTGATCGATACCTTGTCCGCCACCTCGCCCGTCCTGGCCACGGTGGCGGCCATCGCCGCCGGCTTCGTGGCAACGCGCTTCCCGCAATTCCTGCCGATGTTTTCGCAGATCGTGCTGGCCTTCGGCGAGGAACTGCAATTGCACAAGGTGCGCCGCACCGAAAAGAAGGCCCGTCAGGCCAAGGCCGATTACGAACGCACGGTCAATAATCCCAGCCCGCCCGATGTCGAACCGGTCAATAAGCGCCGCCGCAAAACCCCTGATATGTACTAAGCGTTTCCCCGAAAAGTGGCTTCACTTTTCGGATAAGGAAGAGCGACAAAACAAAGAATGAGAGCACAGGTTTGATTGAATCAGACCCGTGCTCTGATAAAAAAACGCCCCCGTTTCCGGAGGCGTTGCTTATTCCCTCTCCCCTTAATAAAGGGGAGAGGACGGGAGCCAAGCGTAGCGAAGGTGACCGGGTGAGGGGCTCTTATTTACCCACCAAGCCCTTCGCCCGACTGTGGTGCAAGTACATTAGAGGTCTTCCTTGAGAATGGCCATTTCAAACATGTAGGAACCGGCCTCGTCCTCATCGACATAGACGACGCCGACGAATTCCTCGCCGATAAACACTTCGGCGGAATCCTTCTGCTTGCGGGCCTTGACCTCAAGCCCCTTGGTCTTGAAGGTGTTGAAAAGGTAGTCCTGAACCTTGGTGATTTCGGCGGGTGTCATGTCTGGCCTCGGCAAATGAGCAAAAAGGGTGCCTATCCGCCTTCATCAGCGCAGCCCCCAAAAAGGACGGCCAACATAGCCGCAATTACCGGCGACGGGGATAAACTTTGTTGTGAGGCCCGTTTACGGCCTGCCGCACGACAGCGCAAACCCCAAAGCGTCTTTTTCCACAATCAGGTATCTCAGGCAGCTATCTCAGGCAGCTATCTCAGATCGAATAGTCGAGATCGATTTCAGGCATGGTGTGGTCCATCTGCCGGGCCGGATCTTCGCACGTCTTGCAGTTGACGATTTTGGCCGGTACGCCCGCCGCCGTGCAATGGGCGGGCACGGGGCGCAGCACCACCGAGCCTGACGCGATCTTGGCATAGTCGCCGATCTGGATATTGCCGAGCACATTGGCCCCGGCCCCCAGCAAAACACCCTTGCCAATCTTGGGGTGACGGTCGCCGCGTTCCGCGCCGGTGCCGCCCAGGGTCACGCCTTGCAAAATCGAGCAGTCATCGCCGACCACGGCCGTTTCGCCGATAACAATGCCGGTGCCGTGGTCAAGGAAGACGCCCTTGCCGATGCGCGCCGCCGGATTGATGTCGATCTGGAAAAGCTCCGACACCCGGCTTTGCAGGTAATGGGCCATCGTGGTGCGCCCCTGCGTCCACAGGCAATGCGACACGCGATAGATTTGCAGCGACAAAAAGCCTTTGAAATACATGAAGGCCTGCATATAGCCCTTGGCCGCCGGATCGCGCTCATATACCGCCTGCAAATCGGCCTCGGCATAATCGACCAGCAAAGCATCGCTGGCAAAGCAGGCCTGAGCCAGTTCGCGCAGGGTGATGCTCGACATCGAATCGTCGCCCAGCTTGCGCGCAATATGATAGGACAGGGCCGAAGCCAGATCGCCATGCGACAGGATGGTGGAATGCAGCATGGAGGCCAGGGCCGGTTCTTTGGCCGAAGCGTCCTGCGCTTCCTGACGCAGGCACAGCCAGATCGGCTTGTCATCGGGGTGGATCACCTCGAAAGCCTTCGCTTCATGTTGTGCCATGCCAGTCTCCTAATCCAGTGCGAGCGCGGCGTTCAGCGATGCCGCCAGTTCGCCGCTCTTTGCCATATGGTACACGCGCAATACACACGCAACCGTTAAGGCGTCACGAACCTGCCCCATTATAACAGCTTCGAGCAGGTCTTTGAAGCGAACACGCGCATAATCGAACACTTCCGTCTCATCAGGCGCCACCTCGCCGCCCGAAAGCCCCGTGGCCAGATAGCAGACCGCCACCTCATCGGTCACCGAATTGGACATGTCGAAGCTGAGGATTTCCCGCCAGTTTTCGGCGCTTAAGCCCGTTTCCTCGCGCAGTTCGCGCCTGCCCCCCTCCAGCGGGTCTTCGTCCAGCGGCGCGCCGCCTTCGGGCAGTTCCCAGCTATAGGCGTCGATGGCGAAGCGCGATTGCCCAACCAGCGACACCGTGCCGTCATCATGCAGGGGCAAAACGGCGATGGCGCGGTTTTTAAAGCGCACCATGCCGTAATGGGCAGGCTTGCCGGTCGGGGCCAGGGCTTCATGCGCCTCTACCCGTATCCACGGATTTTCAAACACCGTATGGTTGGTGAAGCCCTGCCATCTGGGGCGACGCTCGGCACGCGCCGCATCATCCCAGGGCGGCAGGTTGGTGGAGGGTTTACGCATCAGGGCACCTTTGGTTTTGTGGCCAGCCCCCTATATAGTCAGGATGATTCCCCCCGCGAAAGGCCTTTTCATGCCCCTGCCCGACCCAAAACCGCACGATTTCGGCCAGCCCCTGCCGCAACAGCGCTCAGATGCGGTATTGCAAGCCCTGCTCGACCGGCGCAGCGCGTCGGCACCCCTGCTCGGCCTGCCCGCCCCTTCGCCCGCCGAGATGGAGCTTTTGATCCGCATCGGCTTTCGCGTGCCCGATCACGGCAAGCTGGGGCCGTGGCGGATTGTGCGCTTCACGCCGGAGGCCAAGGCGGCGCTGGTGGACAGGCTAAAGGCTTTGGCGGATTCGCATGGTGACAAAAAAGAAGCCGGGGCCCTGCTCAAACTCTCGACCCCGCCCGAAGCCCTGCTGGTGATTTCCAGCCCGGTGGTTCCGTATAAAAAGCCGCTGTGGGAACAGCAGCTTTCCGCCGCCGCCATCTGCCAGAACCTGCTGATTGCGGCGGGCGCGATGGGCTATGGTGCCAACTGGATCACCGACTGGTATTCCTATGATGATGAGGCCAAAGCGATCCTCGGCCTGACCGAAGGCGAAAACGTCGCCGGCTGGATCATGCTTGGCACACCGACCGAACCGCCGCTGGAGCGCGAGCGCCCGGACTATGACAGCCGCGTCAGTTGGTGGCAGGGATAGGGCTGTTCGATGATCGCAATCTGCGATAAGCTGACACCATGAAACCCTCGCTCGCCCTCGCCCGTCAAAAGCTGACCTTGCCTGCCCTGCTCTCTCAGTATCGGGTCGAGAACCTGCGCGTCTTTGGCTCAGTCGCGCGCGGGGAAGACAAGGTTGGCAGCGATCTTGATCTGCTGGTCGATCCTCTGCCCGGCGCAACCCTGTTCGATCTCGGCGGATTACAGGCCGAACTGGAAGAGAGACTGGGCGTGCCCGTTGATCTTCTGACGCCGCACGACCTGCCAGTATCCTTTCGCGCCAAGGTGCTGAACGAAGCGCGTCCGATATGACGGTGGAAAAGCGCGATGACTATGTGCGCCACATGCGCGAAGCCATTGCACAGGTCGCCACCTATATCGCAAGAATGAACTATGCGGCCTTTGTTGAGGACAAACGCACCCAGCAGGCTGTCATTATGAACCTCATCATTATCGGCGAAGCGGCCACCCGCCTGATGGCTGATTTCCCCGACTTTACCCATAACCACCCGGACATTCCGTGGCGTAGCATGCGCGGCATGCGCAATCGCATCGCACACGGCTATTTCGATATTGATCTGGCCCTGGTCTGGGAAACAGCAAGAACAGCCTTGCCAGAACTCGAAACGAGTCTGGCTAGAGCAACGAGCGTTTAATTTGACTTACAAATTGAATGCGAGATGCGGAAAAATGTAAAATGTAGAGCGGGTTGCATGCCTTTGACCGATTCAATCAGAATGCAGACCGCTCTATTCTGGACTATCCCCGCCCGCGATAGGTCGGCACGCCAAACTCCGGCACATAGACGCCCTTGGGCGGCTCACCCGTTTGCCAGAAGACGTCGATGGGGATGCCGCCGCGCGGATACCAGAAGCCGCCAATACGCAGCCAGCGCGGGGCGAGCAGGTCTTTCAGGCGCTTGGCGATATAGATGGTGCAGTCCTCGTGGAACGCGCCGTGATTGCGGAACGCGGTCAGGAACAGCTTCAGCGATTTCGATTCGACCAGCCAGTCGCCCGGCACGTAGTCGATCACCAGATGGGCGAAATCGGGCTGGCCGGTCACCGGGCATAGCGAAGTGAATTCCGGCGCGGTGAAGCGCGCGACATAATCAACATCGCTGTGCGGATTGGCCACGCGCTCCAGCACGGCTTCGGCGGGATCGCTGGCTTGCACGATGTGGCCGCCAAGCTGGGTCAGATTATCGGTATAATGGCTCATAGGTTCCGATATAGACGCAAGCGCGGTTTTGGCAAGACCGCTTCATCCTCCCCTGTGAAGCGGGGGAGGTGTCGAGCAAGCGAAGCGCGTCGAGACGGAGGGGCATGGCGACCTGATGAGTGCCCCCTCCGTCACGGACTTCGCGCCAAAATAAATTTTGCCGCGAGCGCCGCGCCACCTCCCCCGCTTCGCAGGGGAGGAAAAGAACAATCCTCCTGCCTCATGCACACTTTTCAACTTTACGCGCGCGTCAATTTAGCGCTAGTCTCCTCCGCGAAAATACTCAGAGGAAACCGCCATGCCGATCCCCGCCTCGCTGAGCCGCAATCTGCGCTTTCCGGCCATCGCCGCGCCGATGTTCCTCGTCTCCGGCCCGGAACTGGTGATCGCCACCTGCCAGTCGGGCGTGATCGGCACCTTTCCGGCGCTGAATCAGCGCACGACCGAAGGCTATGGCGAATGGCTCGATCAGATCGAGGCGGCGCTGGGGCCTGATGATGCGCAATATGGCGTCAACCTGATCGTCCACAATACCAATACGCGCCTGATGGCCGATCTGGCCGTCACCGCTGCCCACAAGGTGCCGCTGGTCATCACCTCGCTCGGCGCAGTAAAAGATATTGTCGATGGCGTCCATGCCTATGGCGGCGTGGTGTTTCACGATGTCATCAATGCCCGCCATGCCCAAAAAGCCGCCGAGGCCGGGGTGGACGGGCTGATCCTGGTGGCGGCGGGCGCAGGCGGTCATGCCGGCACCCAGCACCCGTTCAGCCTGATCAACGAAATCCGCCAGTTTTTCAGCGGCACCATCCTTTTGTCGGGCTCTATCTCCACCGGCTCGGATGTGGCAGCGGCTTTGATGGCCGGGGCCGACCTCGCCTATATGGGCACGCGCTTTATCGCCACGGCAGAATCGCGCGCTGACCCCGCCTACAAGCAGATGCTGATCGATACGGCGGCGAAGGACATCACCTATACCGACGCCATTTCCGGCATCAATGCCAACTTCCTGACGCCTTCGCTGATCGCTAACGGCCTTGATGCGAACGCCGTTAAAGACCCGAAGCACAGGATCGACATGGCCCACGAACTGAACGCCGAGGCCAAGGCCTGGAAAACCATCTGGTCGGCGGGCCAAGGCGTCGGCGCAATCCATGATGTGCTGCCTGTCGCCGATCTGGTGGCGCGGCTGAAGACCGAATTCAGCGCCGCCCGCACGCGCTTTACCAGCAAAAGCGACCTTTACGGCCTGTAGGCCCGGTCACGCTGGCACCTCGACCGTCAGGGCAAAACGCGCCGTCCCGCCCGGTGCCAGGATCAGGCTATAGGGGCGTTGCGCCAGATCGTTCGAGCCGCCCCATTCGGCGGCAGTGCCGTGCCAGGGCTCGATGCAGATATAGGGCGCGCCGGGCTTTTGCCACAGGGCCAGATTGGGCAGGTTCTCAAAGGTGAATTTCAGAGCGGGCCCGCCTTGCGCCGCCCCACCTTGCGCCGAATAGGTAAGACCCGTCCCCGCCCCTTGCAGAAAGATCATCGCATCCGCTGCGAACTGAGCCGGATCGAGGGTGAGCCGCCCGGCGTCAAAGGGTGAAGGCAGTTTGTGCGGATCTATGAGCCCGTCCTTCAGCCGGACAAGCGCCGGTTCGGCCCCGTTATCGAGCTGGATGGTGTGCGCGCATCCATCCGCACCCGGCAAGGGCCAGAGAAAGGCCGGATGAAAGCCGAAGCCAAACGGCATGGGCCGGGCGTCGCGGTTTTCGACCTCGGCGGTGACGATGAGCGTGCGGCCCTTCAGGGCATAGGTGATCGCCAGCCGGAAGGCGAACGGATAGCTGGCGCGCGTGGCGTCTGAATCCATCAGTTCGAACCGGCACATGGCCGCCTCCGCCGTCGCCAGCCCGAACAGACTGCGGCGGGCAAAGCCGTGCTGCCCCATCGCATAGGTCTGGCCGTCCAGGCTGATCTTATCGTCAGGCGCCTTGCCGACCATCGGAAACAGGATCGGCGCGCGTCCGCTCCACCAGGCCGGATCGCCGTCCCACAGCCATGACCGGCCATCGGCGCTGGTCAGGCTCTGCATTTCCGCGCCGAGCGCGGCAATATCGAGGGTCAGATACGAATTGGCGATGCGGGTCAGGCCGGTCATGGTGTCATTTCCTTTTGCGGAGTTGCAAAGCTTACCGCCCATCCTGATGCGCGCAAAGCCTTCTTTCCGGTTCGCAGCCCCGTATTGCCCTGATCCCGATCGAGGTCATCGTTCTGCTCGCTCTGTCTTTGCTGTCGGTGTTCCGCGACACCCGCAAGGCTTTCATTGCCAATCTGGTTCTGGTCGGTATCGGGCTTGTGCTTGACGGGCGTCAATGTCGAGCCTGTGGAACTCCGGCTGTAATCAGGTCAGGCCCAGCCCGTCATAGAGCCCTTGCAGCACGTCGAGCGGCATCGAGCCGTGCGTCAGGCCGCTATCGTGGAACGCTTTGATGTCGAAACGCGCCCCCTGTTTGGCCTGCATGGCGGCGCGCAGATCGAGCCAGGTCAGCTTGCCTACCATATAGCCCAGCGCCTGACCGGGCCAGACGCAGTAGCGCTCGATCTCGGTGGCGCAGGCGTTTTCGACATCGCCCAGTTCGGCCTGCATATAGCTGATCGCCTGTTCGCGGCTCCAGCCGAGATGGTGCATCCCCGTATCGACCACCAGCCGCACGGCGCGCAGCAAAGCATCATGCAGATAGCCGATGCGACCGTAAGGATCATTGTCGTACAGCCCCATCTCGCCCGCCAGTTGCTCGGCATACAACGCCCAGCCCTCGACATAGGCATTGAAACTGGCCACCTTGCGCAAGGTCGGCATGTCTTCCACCTCCTGCTGGATGGAAAGCTGCAAATGGTGGCCGGGCACCGATTCATGATAGGTCAGTGTGGGCAGCAGGAATTTCGGCGTCTCGGCCGTATCGCGCAGATTGATGTAATAGATGCCGGGCCGCGAACCATCGAGCGCTGGCGGCAGGTAATAACCCCCGGCCTGCGTGGCTTCGATCGAGGGCGGCACACGCCGGATCACCACCTTCGTCCTGGGCAATACACCGAAATATTGCGGCAGGCGGGCATAGACCTGATCGACCTTTTTATTCAGATCATCGATCAGTTGCGCCTTGCCCGCATCCGTATTGGGGTAGAGCTGGGCCGGATCGGTATAGAGGGCGTGCATCCGCGCCCCCGCTGTACCCTGCGTCGTGCCAAGGGCCTGAAAACGCGCATTCAGCTCGTCATTGATCTCGCTGACCTTTTGCAGGCCGAGCGTATGAATATCCTTCGGCGTTTTGCGCGTCGAGGTGCCGATGCGCGCCGCATAGGCATAATAGGCCGCCCCGCCCGGCAGGTCGCGCACCCCGGCCTCGTGCCGCGCCGTGGCCAGCAGTCCGTTCAGCGCGTCAATCTGCCGGTCAAGCGCAGCCTTCAGCGGCCCCGTCACCACCGTCACGGCAGGCGTCTGCCAGTCGCCCGCCAGTCCCGCCGCTGTCGCCCGCGTCGTCAGTGAGGTGATCAGGCTGTTGTTATCAATAGGCGTGTCGCGCAAGATGCTGATCTGGGTGATTGCCGCCTTCAGGATGAAATCGGGCGGAACAATACCGCGCGCCGCATCCTGTCTCAGCCGGTCGGTTTCCTGATCGAGGCCGGTGGCGAAGGCCGTCAGCCGCGCCAGATAGCTTTGCGCATCGGCGACCGTAGCGATGGTGTGCTGGCTGGCCAGAAAATCGGGAATCATGCAGGCATAGCCGTTCAACTGGCTGACCACATAGGGCGTCACCGCATAGAAGACGAGATTCATCGCCGTGCCGTTGTCGCCGAACGGGAAGTTTTGCGCCCCCTCCATCTGCGCTTCCAGATCCCACACCACCGTATCATAGCTGACGCGGTCAGACAGATTCATGGCGTCGCGGTCGATCCCTTCCAGCAGGGCCACGGCCTTTTTCAGCCGCGCCAGATTGGCCGCCAGACCGGCGGCGCTGCGGTCATCGAGGCGGCTTTTCTGATAGGCGAAATCGCCCTTGTCCATGCCGAACGAGGTGGCCGCCGTCGGCGACTGGGCGATCAGGTCGTTGAGGATGGTGGCAAACGCCGCCTTCAGCGCCGCCCTGGTGGCCGGTGCGGTTTCATCGGGCACGGGCGGCGGCGCAGGCGTGTGGTGCACGGCAGCCCTGTGGTGGGTGATCTTGCGTTTCACCGTTTTCCTTCTCCTCACCGTCTTTTTATGGACAGGCCGCTTCTTCTTTTTCGGTGCCGCCAGCGCCTCGGAAGCCCCCAGACCAAGCACGGACATCAAGGCAGCCAAAAGATGACGGCGATCAAACATAAACCCACTCCCTACCAGGTGGCGCAAATCTAGGCCGAAACCGTCAGCGCCTGCAAGCCGTTCCAGCCCGATTGCGGTATGGACGCACAAGTGATAGGCAATCCCCGTCCCGATCCCGCCTCGTCTCTTGATCCAGCAGGTACCCTATGTCGCGTTTCTTCGTCTTCCGCCTCGTTATCCTGCTGGCCGCGGTGGCTGTTTTGCTCGGCCTGTGGGTGCATCCTGATTTTTACCTCGCCCTGATCGTGCTGGTGCCGCTGATTGCGCTCGGTGTTTACGATCTGAACCAGACGCATCACGCCATCTTGCGCAACTATCCGCTGATGGGACATTTTCGTTATATTTTCGAATATATTCGCCCGGAAATCCGCCAGTATTTCTTTGAGGACGAACGCGATCCCCTGCCCTTTTCGCGTGACCAGCGCGCCATCGTCTATCAGCGCGCCAAGAACGCCTCCGACATGCGCCCCTTCGGCACCGTGCTCAATCCCGACGCCATCGGCTATGGCTGGCTGTCGCATTCGATCATGCCCGCCGAAATCAAGAACGCCGATTTTCGCATCACTATCGGCGGCGCGACCTGCGCCAAACCCTACAGCGCCTCGGTGCTCAATATTTCCGGCATGAGCTTCGGCGCCATCGGCGCCCATGCCGTTCTGGCGCTCAATCAGGGCGCAAAACAGGGCAATTTCGCTCAGGATACCGGCGAAGGCTCGATCAGCCCCTACCATTTGCAAGGCGGCGGCGACATCATCTGGCAGGTGGCCACCGGCTATTTCGGCTGCCGCACGCCCGACGGCAAATTTGACCCCGCCCTCTTCACAAAAATGGCGCAGGCCGAACAGGTCAAGATGATCGAGATCAAGCTGTCACAAGGCGCCAAGCCCGGTCATGGCGGCGTGCTGCCCAAGGCCAAGATCACGCCTGAAATCGCCGCCACACGCCTGATCGACACCACGCACGACTGCATCTCACCCGCCCGCCATTCAGCCTTTTCCACGCCGGTCGAGATGATGCAGTTCCTGCAAAGTTTACGCGAACTGTCCGGCGGCAAGCCGGTCGGTTTCAAACTGTGCGTCGGTCACAGGTTTGAGGTGCTGGCCATCATCAAGGCCATGCTGCTGACCGAAATCCTGCCCGATTTCATCGTGGTCGATGGGGCCGAGGGCGGCACCGGAGCCGCGCCAATGGAACTGTCCGATCATGTCGGCCTGCCGCTGGTCGAGGGCCTGAGCTTTATGAATACGGTTCTGACCGGCGCGGGCCTGCGCGACGATATTAAGCTCGGCGCTTCGGGCAAGATGGTGTCGGCCTTCGATTTTTGCCGCATCCATGCGCTGGGGGCCGATTATGTCATGGCGGCGCGCGCCTTCATGTTTTCGCTCGGCTGCGTTCAGGCCCGCGCCTGCCATACCAACAAGTGCCCGACCGGCATCACCACCCAGGACAAGGGCCGCCAGCGCGCACTTGTCGTCGAAGATAAGGCGCCGCGCGTCGCCAGTTTCCACCGCAACACCTTGGGGGCCATCGCTCAGGTCATCGGCGCGGCGGGCTTGACCCACCCGGATCAGCTTCGCCCGTGGCACGTCCATATCCGCAATACGATGGGCGAGATCGTGCGCGGCGACGACGCCTATCCACGGGTGGCGCAAGGGGCGCTGTTGAGCGGCCATGCCGATGCGCGCCTGACCCGCGAATGGGATCGCGCCGACCCGCACAGCTTCGCACCCCGGTTTTAACGGTAAGCGCCTCCGTCGGCACAAGAGCGCGTCGAGCGTTAAACTCTGAAGGAAAAAGCCATGACACAAGGTATCGAGGGCAAGATCGTCGTCATCACCGGTGCCTCCAGCGGACTTGGCGAGGCGGCGGCCCGGCGGCTTAGCCGGGAAGGTGCGAAGGTGGTTCTGGGGGCGCGCCGCCTCGACCGGTTGAAAAAGCTGGCCGCCGAACTGAACCTGCCCAGTACGGCGGTCGTGCAAACCGATGTCACCGACGCGCTACAGGTCAAGTCGCTGGTGGATCGCGCCATCAGCCTGCATGGTCGCATCGATGTCATGCTCAATAATGCCGGTCTGATGCCGCATTCGCCGCTGCAACGCCTGAAAATCGACGACTGGGATCGCATGATCGACGTCAATATCAAGGGCGTGCTCTATGGTATCGCCGCCGCCTTGCCGCATATGCAGGCGCAGATGAGCGGCCACATCATCAATGTATCATCCGTCGCGGGCCATAAGGTCGGCCCCGGCGGCGCGGTCTATGCCGCCACCAAACACGCCGTGCGCGTCATTTCCGAAGGCCTGCGCCAGGAGGTGAAGCCCTACAATATCCGCTCCACCATCATCTCGCCCGGCGCGGTCGATACCGAACTGCCCGCCAGCGTCACCGAAGCCGATGTGGCTGCCGATGTGCGCGAACGCTACAGCCGCTGGGCCATTCCGGCCGATTCCTTCGCACGCTGCGTGGCCTTCGCCATCAGTCAGCCAGACGAGGTGGACATCAATGAAATTCTCTTCCGCCCTACGGTTCAGGAATATTGAGACTGGCAAAAATGAGGCGCTTTTCGACGAGGCATTTTCATCCCGGGACGGTTTTGATAAATTTTCATACATTATAACCGCTTTACGGCCTTGAAATGGATAGAACAGTCTTTAAAACCAACAGCAGATATTTTTACACACATGCGGTGACGATACGGATTCCCCGATTTGCCGTGATGCCCAGCAGCATGTCACTGTAAGCCATCATGGGCCATGCCTGTCATTGCCGGACGGCTGTTGACATCATTAGCCTGAGCCGGAGACTCTGTAGTTTTGAGCTTGATAGCAAGTCTGGTTATGGGGGCAGCGATTGCGGCCGATGCGCAAGCAAAGGCGATCCCGGTGCAGACGGCACCGGCGGCCTTTGCCGAGCTTGATCCGGGCGAATGCAAGCCTGGGCCGCAGGGCCTTGCCCTTTCGCAGCAGGCGGTGATTGCCAGCCTTCTCAACGCCTATCCGCTGAAGATTGATGTCTCTTCGTTTGGCGGCAACCAGGTGCCCTTGCCACAGCGTATCGCCAAAGCCTGCGCCGAAACGGGATGTACCCCAAAAACCGGTGCCGCCAAAGCCGACGCCTATAGCGCCCTGAATGCGGCGGCAGGCCGGATGCTGAGCGCCCGTGCAAACGCCCGGTTTCGCCTGATCTGGGCTGGTAAGGGGCCGGAACCGCACGACAGGGTTGCCGCGATTGCCGCCTTCTACAATCTCGATCAGACCGGCTATCAGGTGCAATGTCTGGGCGGCGAAAAGCCGGCACCGGTCATGGCGGCGAACGTACCCGAAAGCGCTGCGACAGCAGATAGGTCAGGGCTGCCAATCCACGCGGAAGCCCATCGCAAAACCGAACTCGCTGCCGCACCCAAACATGGCCTGTGGGGCTATATTTCCCAATGGCGGGTGGCCTCATCCCTGTCGGAAACGGAAAAGGACTCCTATGCCAAACGGGATCCGGCGCAGTTGTCTTTTGTCGATAATGCCGCCGACAGCGATGCGGTCTTGTCGGTCAAGGCCGTGGCGGTCACCCCGCCTGTCGTCAGTTGGGGCCATGAGAATGTGAAAACCGAAAGCTATGGCGATATCCGTCCGTTTGTCGGTTATGAACGCATTTCCAGCCTGTCAAAAAGCAACGAGATCAATAATGTCGATCTGGGCGTGCGCAGCCATTTTCGCTTCGCGCGCAATGATGGCGGCGAAGCCTATATCGGCAGCCTGACGGCGGCCTTTGAAACGGACGACCGCGGGCTATCGTCACTGACCCGTTTCGAAGCTTCGGTGCAGCCGCCGTGGTATGCCTGGCTGAAACGCACGGTTCGCTTCGATGCCACCGCGCCCTGCGTGTGGTGTCAGACAACCGATCTCACCTTGGTCGCCGATTATGTCAATGTCGCCAATCCGGGCGACAAGGCCGCCCTGTTCGACCTGCCACAATATGCCCGTCTCGGCTTTGATGCTCAGTGGGGGCTACGCCTCAAACGTCCCCGTGATCAGCCGACCTTTGGGCTGGACGTCAAATACAGCGAGCGTGAGGATTTCAGCGATGGACAGGCCACCGCCAATCGCCTGACCACGCGCGCCGCCTATTATCCGACCAGCAACAGCCATTTTGCCTTCGGACTGGAATATGACCGCGGTCAGGATCTGACCTCGCTGACCGCTGTGGATCGCTGGATGGTGACGTGGGGCTACCGCCAGTAAGGCTCCCTTATCGCATCCTTATTTTCTCGCCATGCCACGGTCACATTCGCGCGGAAAGGTAGGGTTCTGCCACAACCGAGGAGATTTCCGCCATGCGCCTGTGTGTCCCGCCTTGTGTTTTGCCGCGTCATACGCTTTGCGTCTCCGCCCTTGCCCTGCTTTTCGCCGCCCCGGCTTTCGCGCAGGACGCCGCCCCTGCCGCCGCACCCGCCACTCCAACCAGCTATGAGGGCCATCTCAAATCGCCCAGCGGTGCCGATCTCGGCACCGTCACGCTCAGGCCTGGCCCCGATGGCGTGATTCTGCGCATCGAGGCGCATGGCCTGACGCCCGGTTGGCATGGTATGCACTTCCATGAAAAGGGTGCCTGCACCGATGACAAGTTCGCCTCGGCGGGCGGGCATGTCCATAATGTCACCCCGGTGATCCACGGCTTTCTCAACAGCGGCCATAATGATGCGGGCGACCTGCCCAATCTCTATGTTGCCGCCGATGGCACGGCCACGGTCGAACTGTTCTCCAATCTGGTGACGGCCACCAAGACCGGCGACAAGCCTTATCTCATGGATGATGATGGTTCAGCCGTGATCATCCATGCCATGCCCGATGACTATACCAGCCAGCCGATCGGCGGCGCGGGTGTGCGCATGGCCTGCGCGGTCATCACCCCGGCGGCCCCGCTCGTCGCCAGCGCCAGGCCCTAAACTCATAAATTTTACTACATTGGCGGCGAAACCGGCTAAATCCGGCCAATCTATCGATGCCGAACAGGGTAGCCCCTGTTCAAATCGATAGATGCCGCCGGATAACGTCGGTTCGCCGTCCGAAGGATGTGGTTCAGTTGCACGGAATACGACGTTGCAAAATCTTGAAAATGCAGGCATTTCCTGCGATTATGCGCCTTGTATCCGCACAACTGCCCTCACACCAATGTGGTAAAATTTATGAGTTTACGGCCTAATTAGGTCGCGCGATTCCGGCCTCATCTTCGGGCCGCAGCGCCTTTTCCAGCGGGCGCATCCACAGCCAGCCCAAAAGGATGACCACGGCCATCGAAGCCAGCATCAGCCACACCATCAGGCCATTGATGACGGCTTCGTCACCCAGGCTGAAATAACGCACCATCTGGCCCAGCATGTGGCGTTCGCTATAGCCCGCCAGCCCATTGGCCTCAGCCGGTCGGACATAGGCCAGCCAGCCCGTAAAGGTGATCATCGCCGTCACGGGCAGGGCTTCGAAAATCGCCGCCGCAATATAGAAGCGATGGCGTGCTTTGCGCGAACCGGCCAGTTTCGTCATGTAGGACAAAGGTTTCATACGACACTTTTATCGCTTCAGCATCTAAAGACTCAATGTGGAAAAGCGGCGATCGGAGGCCGGATCACGGCCGGCCCGCCGCCCGCTACCGGTAGTCTGGGCTTGACCACGGCCTTGACCGGATAGGGCATTCGCTCCGCCGCCGCCAGATAGGAGCTGACCGCCGGTTTTTCGGGCGCGTTGAGCCCAGCCTCGGCCGGAAACTCCAGCCGCACCAGCCCGTCGCAATCGCAGCGGAACTTCCATTCGAGCAGATCGACATATTCCGCGCCAAATCCGCGCTGCTCCACCATGTCGCCCACGCTTTCGCTCCACTGCGCGGCGCACGAACGGCAGGTGACATTGATCACGATATGACGCGGCAAATCCTTCAGTTGCGGCGGAATGGTTCTGGTCATGACAATCTCCTCTAAGGTTACGCCCTCAGCGATTGTTCTCCATATGTTCCATCTGTGGATAAATGTCAAGAGCCATAAAAAAAACGGCCCCGTCACCGGAGCCGTTTCTATTCTCAAAGGGTGTAGATGGAGGCCAAAAAGGAAACAAGATCGTTTCCCCCATGAATAGCCTATGCGTCTTCGCGCACGCGCTTCTTGCGGAAGGACGGGTTCAGTTCCTTCTTGCGCAGACGGATATTCTTCGGCGTCACCTCCACCAGCTCGTCGTCGGCGATATAGGCGATGGCCTGTTCCAGGGTCGGGCGGCGCGGCGGGGTCAGGCGAATCGCTTCGTCGGTGCCCGATGCGCGGATGTTGGTGAGCTGCTTGGTCTTCATCGGATTGACATCGAGGTCATCGAGACGCGAATTTTCGCCAATGATCATGCCCATATAGGTCTTTTCATTGCCGCCCACGAACATGGTGCCGCGTTCTTCCAGCTTCCACAAAGCAAAGGCCGAGGTTTCGCCGTCGCCGTTCGAGATCAGCACGCCCTTGCGGTTCTGGTCGATAATGCCCTTGTGGCTCTCATAGTGCGAGAACACGCGGTTCAGCACGCCCGAACCGCGCGTATCGGTCAGGAACTCGCCCTGATAACCGATCAGCGAGCGCGACGGCGCCTTCAGCGTGATGCGCGTCTTGCCAGCGCCCGAGGGCCCCATATCCTTCAGCTCGGCCTTGCGCGCCGACAGCTTTTCGATCACCACGCCGGTATATTCGTCGTCCACGTCGATCATCACGTCTTCGATCGGCTCCAGACGCTCGCCGGTTTCGGGATCGGTCTGGTACACCACGCGCGGACGCGAAATGGCCACTTCAAAGCCTTCGCGGCGCATGTTTTCGATCAGCACGCCCAGTTGCAGTTCGCCGCGACCGGCCACTTCATAAGCGTCCTTCTCGGCGGTTTCGGTGACGCGGATGGCCACGTTCGATTCGGCTTCTTTCAGCAGGCGTTCGCGGATCACGCGGCTCTGCACCTTGGTGCCTTCGCGGCCAGCCAGGGGCGAATCGTTGACCGACACGGTCATCGAGATGGTGGGCGGGTCGATCGGCTGGGCCGGCAGGGCTTCGGTCAGTTCCATGGCGCACAGGGTGTCGGCCACGGTGGCTTTCGAAAGACCGGCAATGGCCACGATGTCGCCGGCTTCGGCGCCCTCGTCCACCGGCTGACGCTTCAGTCCGCGGAAAGCCAGCACCTTGGTGATGCGGCCGCGCTCGATTTCATTGCCGTTGCGATCCAGCGCCTTGATGGCCAGACCCGGCACGGCCTTGCCCGATTCGATGCGCCCGGTCAGCAGACGGCCGAGGAACGGATCGGATTCGATCAGCACCGACAGCATCTGGAACGGCTCGTCCTTCTTTTCCACCACCTTCGGCGACGGAACGTGATCGACGATCAGGTCGAACAAAGGAGCCAGCGTGTCGTTCGGCTCGTTCATGTCCATCGTCGCCCAGCCGTTCTTGCCGGAGGCGTAGATGTGCGGGAAATCAAGCTGCTCTTCGGTCGCGCCCATGATGGCGAACAGGTCGAAGGCTTCGTTATGCACGCGGTCGGGATCGGCGTGCGGGCGGTCCACCTTGTTGATGCACAGGATCGGACGCAGGCCCAGCTTCAGCGCCTTGCCCAGCACGAACTTGGTTTGCGGCATCACGCCTTCTTCGGCGTCGATCAGGATGACGCAGCCATCCACCATGCCGAGAATACGTTCCACTTCGCCGCCGAAGTCGGCGTGACCCGGCGTGTCGATGATATTGATTCGGGTTTCGCCCGCCTTGCCGTGCCACAGAACCGAGGTACACTTGGCCAGGATGGTGATGCCGCGCTCGCGCTCCTGATCATTGGAGTCCATGGCGCGTTCCACCGTGGCCTCATTGGCCCGGAAAACGCCCGACTGCGCCAGAAGCTGGTCCACCAGTGTGGTCTTGCCGTGGTCAACGTGAGCGATGATGGCGATATTACGAAGGTTCATTTTAGCCCTTAAACGCACAAAAGCCTCTCAAGGTACAGAGAGGCCGAGGGATGTTCAGTCATTGAAATTTGGGCGGCTTATAACCGAAACCGGGGACAAAAGCCATAGCCCCCGGTGGATTATTTTTCGCGGGTGCGAAATGGGAGGCTTTGCTAAAAATATCGACGCTAGGTCACATCCAAAACAAACTATACAGGTTTATCTAATTAAATATTAGATTTTCTGCTTCGCAGGGAACAAACATGAAAGTACGTTTAGAAACATGTTTATGGTTATTTGTCGCTACTATCAAAAATATCCAGTGACGTGGATAACGATGTTGACGTGGAAGTTGCAACCATTTCCGGTTGCTTCGCCTTCGCCATCTCCTCAAGCAAAATAACTCGCGCCAATTCTCTGGCATCTAAAAAAACCTCGATAGCGCGATTTAGTTCAGCACCTGTCAATAGCTGATAGTCTCCGCGCTGCCACACTTCCGCAACACGCTTCTTTTTTCCAGCTTCCAGCAAGTTAGGGAAAAACAGAAATTCCGCAGGTGAAGACTGAAAATCAGTCAATGAAAGAAATGCATCTTCATAAATTGTCACCAGCAGCCTTCTTTGAAAATGTGTGAGCTTTAGTTCGCTCCACCCGCATAAAAAGACGGGAACGAATTGCCCCTTTTCTCTAACGACAGCGAGCGGAGACACGGGCACACTCACCTCACGCGAAACACGGAACCATTCACGCTCAGCCTCAATGTAACTGCAAGAGGTATATCGCCTTATCGCGTCATATTCAAAGAATGCTCGCACTAAATTTTCGTTCTGAATTCGTCCGGCGGGAGCACCACCGCGTCTAGTGACGTTGATAGCAGTCTCAAGATCAATGCCAAATTGAATGCGATCCCTTATCGCAGAGCTTCCGGTGACATATGTGATCTTCGGCACCCCTTTTACGAATGCTACAATCTCTTTTGTCGTACGAGTGACATCCCCGTCGTGCACAAAACGTGACCAGTTATGGCCCGATGGCGGCCTGTCCAGTTTAGCGAGC
Organism: Asticcacaulis sp. EMRT-3; assembly: GCF_030027245.1. NCBI lineage: Bacteria > Pseudomonadati > Pseudomonadota > Alphaproteobacteria > Caulobacterales > Caulobacteraceae > Asticcacaulis > Asticcacaulis carbonis. The sequence goes on along the minus strand of NZ_JASERT010000001.1, from coordinate 250,198 downwards.
AGCTTATTATAATCTCTGTCCATTAGTGCCTTACCGTCCTTCCATACCAATCTTTGATTGATTGATCCGAAATGCGCATCGATGCGTTTGCGCGTCCCTCGTGGTTCCAAACCTTATCCCAAGGGCCATTCTCGATATGTGAGTGAGAACGCAATGCGCTAGCCGATAGCAACACATACCTCTTCACTAAGTCTACTAGAAATTTCTCTTCCTCTTCATGAAAGCTACATTCAGCCTTCCTCTTTTCACCCGTAATAGGGTCGAGATAAGTAGCTCTTTTTGTGATCTTCGACTCTCCGGAGTCTTTAAATTCTCGATATAGCTCTCGGAATACTGGCCCATGCGTCCACGCTTCAATTTTAGCTGTGACAAGGGGGGCATCAAAGGCAACAAGATAATCCGCATGTAAAAAATAGACTATCTTATTGATGTGCATATTGGTCACGGGTTGCTCTAACTTGTCAGCTAGATCAAGCACAAAGTTGGCAACTGCTCTTACATCAAATGACATACATGCGAAACTAGAACATTCTTGATTTGTTCACAACTCAAATAGTTATAAATCTGTTAATAAGCTTCAAGCGATAGGGTTCTGGCTGTCTTAACGCACGCAAGCCCCCGCTTCGGACGCGACTACTTTAGTAAGCACCCCCCACCACGCCCTGCGGGCGCGGTCCCATGGCTGGCGAGGACATGCCTTCGCCGACGCCAAACCCCGACAAGTCGGGGAGATATAGGAAATAATCCTCCCCTGCAAGGCGGGGGAGGTGGCGAGCAAGGCCGAAGGCCTGAGTCGAGCCGGAGGGGGCCACCGCCGGATAAGGGGAATGCCCCCTCCGGCGGGACTTCGCCCGCCACCTCCCCCGCTGTGCAGGGGAGGATAAGAGCGCACCGCCGCCGGAATAATCCCCCGCCCCGCCATCCGCGTCTATCCTGTCGGCATGGACGCAAACCCGACGCACGACGAAGCGATAAGCCCGGCCCCGACAAGCCGGGATCGCCTGCGTGAGCGCCGCTCAGGCGGGGGTTCCGGCGGACGTTCAACCCCGTATGACGACGACTGTGACGAAGATCAGGACGACGAGGCCTATGCCGAGGCCCATAAGGATGAATATATCGACATCATCATGACCAAGCTCGACAAGCTGGCCAAATCCAAGGGCTATCCGCCCTATGGTCCCGGCCCGCAAGAGCCGGAAGTTGAAGACGACGACGACGAAGACGAAGACGACGAAGACCCGGACGGCGACCCTACCGATCCGCCGTGAAGCGACATGACCCCTCCATCGGCTGCGCCGACACCTCCCCATAAATGGGGAGGAGGGATGTGCCGTCTGTCACCCGCCTTCCTGTGCTAAAATCATGGGATGTGAGCGCAGCGAACAGACGGAGAAGTATCCTTACCTTAAGGCAGTTTTGACGCCCGCCCCATCTTCGCATCGGCCCATTTGATAAAATACGGCATATTGGGTTGATCCGTATGGCCGCCCTCATGCTGACGCCAGGCCAGATCGCCCTCCAGCATCCCCGTGCCGATCGGCGGCATTTTGGCGGTGCGATAATCCGCCGCCACGGGCCAGCCGCCCCCAGAAAGCCCCTTGCCGCCCAGCAAGGGCCAGACCGGGCTGGCCGCCACAGTGGCCATATAGCTGCCCTGCTGGTCCAGCCAACTGGCATCGCCCGCCGCCGGATTGCCATAAGAGATAAAGGTCAGACGCGGCGCACACAGGGCGATCAGTTCGTCCGATTCGACCGGCAGATCCTTCGCCGTCAATGGCCCGCCATATTTGAGAAAATTGCCCGCCATCCAGTGATATTCGCCGCTGCCGGTCAGGCTCTCCACCGCCTCGCCGAAATTGCGCCGGTGCGGTTTGGCCCCGCCCTCACCCGAAGACCCCACCAGCACCATGTAAAAGCGCGGATCGAAGGCGGCGGTGATCAGGGCGGCCTTGCCCCAGCGCGAAACCCCTTCTATCCCCACATGTTTCGCATCGACTTCGGGGCGGGTTTGCAGATAGTCCAGCACCCGTGACGCGCCCCAGCCCCAGGCCCGCAAGGCCCCCCACTGATCGGGTTTGCGCGGCTGACCGTGATTGGTCAGGCCGATAATCCCCTCGGTCAGGCCTGCCCCATTATCGGCCTGATAGGAGGCGGTATCGAGCAGCACCACGCCCCAGCCATCAGCTATCAGGTCTTGCACCCGCTGTTCGGGCGGCGCTGGCGGAAAGGCCGTGGCAGGCGCGATCCGGTAGCCGGGATGTTGGGCAAATATGGCCGCCAGACCGGGATCGCGCGCCACCAGATCGGCCTTCAGCGCCTCATTCACCCGGTCGAGATCAGCCCCCGCAGGCCCGGTCGGCACCGGGAAATCAGCCGGGCCGAACATGATCAGCACCGGCACCTTGTCCCCCGCACTGGCCGTCTGTGGCAGAATGAGCATGGCGTTGATATTAACGCTCAGGGCCGGGTAGGCCGCATTATCGACATGGCCCTGCAATTGCGTGGCGGTGATCTGGTGAAACTGGCCGCCCGCCATGTAGAACTCGTTTTCCGTCGCCACCTCATGCCAGGTGACGCCAGGCACATTGTCGGGGATGCGCCCCACCACCTCGCGCTCGAAATCGGCGGCGATCTGCGGACGGCGCGTGTGCCACCACTGATCAGCCGTGGTCACCCTGGTTCCATCCGCCATGACCAGTGGCAGGGGCCAATCGGGGTAAGGATTGGCCTTCGCCTCGTCATAATTGGCGTGGTCGGGCGCAGCCGGATCGCCGCTTGGCCCCGGCCTCAGCGTCTTGATGCCAAGCTGATCCATCATATTCTGATGGTCCTGCTCGGCGGTGAAATGGACGGGGGCCTGCGCCACGGCGGGCAACGCGATCATGCCCAGCCCCAGCAGGGCGGCGGGAAGGTATTTCATGGCATCCTCCGGGTGTTTTGCGCCAGCCTATTTCTTTTCGTGCTCCGCCGCCAGCGCCAGGAACATGAAATTGGTGGCTCCGCCGCCCATCACATATTCGCGCTGCTGCCAGAAATAAGGCCATATTTTCAGCTCCGGCAGGTCGGGCCGGATCAGGGCGGTGCCGGAGATCACGCCGCCGGGAATGTAGCTCCAGTCGGCGCGGTTGCCGCCATAGGCCACGGTGGCCGATTTCACGCCGACGCCCGACGCGAACGATTCGGGGTTGTCGCCGGGATGGACGCCCAGAACGAAATTGAGCGCGTCCATCTGCAAGGTGTCGGGCGTATATTGCGGCCAGGCCTTGCGGAAGAAATACTGATCGACGCCGAACTTCTGAATGTCCCAGCCCGCGCCCCAGATATAGGGCACGTAAGGCACGCCGTAAGGGGTTTTGGTGGCGTCATCGGCCAGCTTCGCCTGATAGGTTTTCACCGCCGCGCCGACATCAGCTATAAAGGATGTATCGCTGATCAAAGGCATGGCCTCGGCCAGCGATGCGCCCGTCTTGTCGATATGGGCCACAATGTCGGCCTTCATGGCGATCAGACGCTGGATATAGGCCGGATCGCCGGTCGTCCTGGCCAGTTCCGACAGGGCAAAGACCTTAGGCCCCAGATCGTCGGCGCGGTCGATGGCCTTGCCGTACAGATCCTCGGCGGCGGCCAGCGCATCGGCTGACATCTGCGGATTGGCCGTTTTCAGCACACGCGCCGCCGTCGCCAGTTGCGCCGCCGTACCCAGTTCGCGGTTGGGATTGTCTTCGGTGAACACCCAGCGGTCGTCAGGGATGGATGAGGTGGTGGCGGTCTTTTCCCCCGGCTTCAGGGCCGGGTCATAATCGAGCCCATCGGTGACGGTCGAAACATCGCCGAGCAGGGTATATTGCTTCAGTGTCGGCACAATAATGCCGCGATAGGTGCGCCCCATCGCCTTATAGCCGCCCAGCACGCTGAGCAGGCCGTGTTCCATCTGCTGGATGGCGTCATTGACCCCGTCCGGCTTGTGGATGTCGGTTTCTTTCGTCGTTTCATTGATGGTGGTGGCGTCATAGTTCAGGCCGAATTCCTCGACCATCTTGGCCAGCAGCCATACCGTGCCCATCTGGCTTTCAACGCGCAGGTCATAATCACCGGCATCGTGCCAGCCACCAGCGTTGAGGTCGGGCACATGTTCGCCGGGCTTGTATTTGGTGAGGGTGTCCGGGCCCTGTTCATAACCGTCGAAATGGTCGCCGGGAAAGGCCATGCGCGCATCGTCCTGATGGTCCAGACCATGCCATGTGCGGTAGTTTTCGACCACCTTCATGTGCGACATCTGCACCGGCAGGAAATATTCGAGCGTCGGCTGCCAGACGCCGCGGTCGAAGACATCATTGCCGATCTTGAAAGCATGACCCATCTGGCCGCGATAGCTCAGCTCATACATGCCGGGATCACGGACGGCGCTGAGATCGGCAGTCAGGTAATGATAACGCAGGAACTGGCCCCACGGCTTCGGCGTATAGACCCCGACCTGTTTCGGCCCGTCATCGGTCAGCTTATAGAGGGTCAGCGGATCGACCCGATCATCGCGCTTATCCTGCTCGATCACCACCGTCTTGGCCTGATCGGAACGATAACCGACCTGCGACACCTGCACCACCGGGGCGGAACGCCAGTCGGGATCGACATGCGGGGTGATGACCCAGGAAATCGCGTTGCTGGTTGCCCCCGGCCGGGTGATTTCGCGTACAATGTACCAGCCATTATTCATATTGCCGCGCCCGTCGAGCAGTTCCAGCTCGCCGGTCTGGCTTACGATCTTCAGGCGTTGCAGATCGCTTTCCGGAGCCACCACCAGGGTCTTGCCCTCGGCCATCGGCGCGGTGATGGTCTGACCGTGATCATCAAGCACCGGGCCATCGGCCTGACGCGGGAAGATGCCGCCTTTACCTTGCCCGTCGGGCTGATCCATCAGCCAGGTCTTGCCGAACAGATCGGTCGGGAAGAGTTCGAAATTGAAGCCGACCTTGCCCTCCCAGTCAGCGGGCAGCGGCTTGTCGAGATCGACCGTCACGCGAAAGGAATCGCCCTCCAGCGGGGTGACGCGCACATGATAGGTAAAATTGAGATCGGGATAGTCGATCGGGTTGAAACCCTTGCGGTTTTTCGACTCGTCCGGGTAATGCAGGGTCTGGCTGACCGTGTCGGTGGCGGCATCGACGCTGGGCGGGCCATCGCCCGCCGGCATGGGCGACCATTGCCCGGGCGAAGGCTCCAGCCGCAAATCACCATTGGCGGCGACGCGCGTACCGTGCTGAATGACCGTCACCCCCGTCTGGTGGCCATCGGGATAGATGTCGGCAAACACGGTGACATTGAGCCCCGGCGCTTCGAAATAGCCCTTATCATTCAGTTTAAGCAGGGGCTCGGCCAAGGCGGGCCCCGCCGCCGTTGCGAAAATCGCCGCCAGAACCGTCACCGCCGAAGCGGCCAGTGTCAATCTTCTCATTGTATCATCCCTGATGCACAGCCTTTGAGCGGCCTTATTGTAATCGGTTACAAGTTTTATAGCCGAAGCCTGCGCCGCCACAAGGACGAATTGACTTTTTCCGACTCGATTCCAATATCATCAGACATGCCCGATCCATCCCCTCCGCCCTCTGTCCGTCTCGATGTCTGGCTGTGGCGCGCCCGTTTTTTCAAGACGCGCGGTCTGGCGGCGAAGACGTGCGAGTCGGGCCATATCCGGCTGGAACGCTTCGGTCAGATCGGCCGGGTCGAAAAAGCCTCGGCTATGGTTAAACCCGGCGACCGGCTGATCTTCGCGCTGGGCGCCCGCCTGATCGACATCGAAATCTGCGCCGCCGGTGAGCGGCGCGGCCCGGCCAGCGAGGCGCAAAGCCTTTATAAAGCTTACGGAAATTCACCAGCTTAACAGCGCTAATGCCAGTGATTAGAACAAATGCGGCCCGCAAACGGGCCAGACTCTTGACACACGCGCCTTATCTGAGCATGACGCAGATGCGAAACCCGAAGACAGAGACTGGAAGACCGACATGACCTATATTGTTATGGATCCTTGCGTGAAGTGCAAGTTCATGGACTGCGTGGAAGTGTGTCCGGTCGATTGCTTCTATGAGGGCGAAAACTTCCTGGCCATCAATCCCGACGAGTGCATTGATTGCGGCGTCTGCGAGCCGGAATGCCCGGTCGATGCGATCAAGCCCGACACCGAGGACGAAGGCACCAAGTGGCTGGAAATCAACACCAAATACGCCGCCATCTGGCCGAATATCGCCGAAAAGGGTACGCCGCCTGCCGACCGCGAAGAGTTTGAGCGTGAAACCGGCAAGTTCGAGAAGTATTTTTCCGAAAAGCCCGGCGACGGCAAGTAGGCGACCGGTCATGCGAAGGCGGCCCGGCTGTAATTTTTTAACATTTGTCCGGCCGCCGACTTATCCCCGCTTTATTTTGTCGTAAATTTGTGATATATGTACATGTATTGCAAGAGTCGCAGGGGTTCCGCACGCCTATAGGAGACTTTCTCCGCATGGGCTGAAAACCCGATGACGCGCGCATATCTTTGTTTGTTTTTGAGCGTTCGGGTTCGCCCTTTTTGAACCTGTTATGCCCCTCGACGCAGGTCGGATGATAGCCTTGTCTTAGTCAGGAATCGGCACATAAACCTCAGTCCTTGAGAAAAACTCTCCGGGTTGAGGATTTCGTGTGCCCTGTGGTTTTGCCCGCGCCTTGCGCGCTGGTAGCGCTACCCTGACGCCGCAGGCCAGGCTGACCGCCGCCCGTCGTCACAACCCGCGAAAGGTTCGCCTATGTCCGCAGACACCCTCACCCTTTCCCGTCATGACTTCAATGTAGGCGACAAGGTCGTCTATCCGGCCCACGGCGTCGGTGCCGTTGCCGGGGTCGAAACACAGGAAGTGGCCGGTTACAGTCTGGAAGTCTATGTCGTTACCTTCGACCATGAAAAAATGACCCTGCGCGTGCCGACCAAGAAGGCCAAGACCGCCGGTCTGCGCCATCTGGCCGCCGATGCCGTCATGTCGCAGGCCCTGGTCACGCTGAAAGGCCGCGCGCGCATCAAGCGCACCATGTGGTCACGACGCGCCCAGGAATATGAAGCCAAGATCAACTCCGGTTGCCTGGTTTCCCTGGCCGAGGTGGTGCGCGACCTGCACCGCGCCGACAACCAGCCGGAACAGTCCTATTCGGAGCGTCAGCTCTATGAATCGGCGCTGGACCGCATGGCCCGCGAAGTGGCGGCCATCGAAAAGATCGACCGCGACGCCGCCGTGGCCATTCTCAACAAGAACCTGACCAAGGCCGCTTAAAAACAAAGCGCGCTTTGTCGGTGACAAAAAGCCTTCCGGTTCGCCGGAAGGCTTTTTTTGTGCAACCCTCTATCCTCCTGTGCATTCAACCCGCCTATCTTAAGGTAAGCCATCCCGTATAGCCGCCTCCGGTGGCGCATCCCGGCAGAAAATGCCGTTTTTCCCTTGACCTCATCGCCCGCTTTGCCTATAGACCCACCTCTCGCGCGACGGACAGGTGTTCGGACGCGCACCTCGTTATTGCAGCTTATTAAAGGTAGATCCCATGTCGCGTCGTTGCGAACTCACCGGTGTCGGCCCCATGGTCGGCCATTCCGTGAGCCACTCTAATGTCAAGACGAAGCGCCGCTTCCTGCCGAGCCTGAGCCAGATCGCTCTGCAATCGGAAGCGCTCGGCCAGTCTTTCCGCCTGAAAATCTCGAACGCTGCCCTGCGCACGCTCGACTTCCGTGGCGGGCTCGATGCCTTCCTCGTCAAGGCCAATGACGACGACCTGTCCTTGCGCGCCCGTCGCCTGAAGAAGCAGATCAAGGCCAAGCTCGAAGAGACCAAGGCTTAAGCCTTTCCAGGCCCCATGATGCAAAGAGCCCGGCTTCGTGCCGGGTTTTTTGTTGTCTGGATGAGGTATGGCAGCCGGGCTATTTCACGTCAAAAAGCGCCGTGAGCTGTTCCATTAGCCCACCCGCCAGATGCTCGACATCGATCAGGGTGAGCGCGTGTTTATAGTAGCGCGTCACATCATGGCCGATACCGATGGCCACCAGCTCGACATGGCCCGCATTTTCAATATCGCTGATCACCCGGCGCAGGTGGTTTTCGAGATAATGCCCGCTATTGACCGATAGTGTAGAATCATCGACCGGCGCGCCATCGGAAATCACCATCAGAATCTTGCGCTGTTCGTGTCGCGCCACGAGGCGGCTATTGGCCCAGGCCAGGGCCTCACCGTCGATGTTTTCCTTGAGCAGCCCTTCGCGCATCATCAGGCCGAGATTGCGGTGAGTGCGCCGCCACGGATTATCGGCAGCCTTGTAGATGATGTGGCGCAGGTCATTGAGCCGTCCCGGATTGGCCGGCTTGCCCGCCCGCACCCAGGCTTCACGCGATTGTCCGCCCTTCCACGCCTTGGTGGTGAAGCCTAAGATCTCGACCTTGACCCCCACCCGCTCCAGCGTGCGGGCCAGAATATCGGCGCAGATCGCCGCCACCATGATCGGACGGCCCCGCATAGAGCCGGAATTATCGAGCAGCAGAGTCACCACCGTGTCGCGGAACTCGGTGTCCTTTTCCTGCTTGAAGGACAGAGGCGCACTGGGATCGACGATCACCCGCGTCAGCCGCGACGCATCCAGCACGCCCTCTTCGAGGTCAAACGACCAGGAACGGTTTTGCTGGGCCATCAGCTTGCGTTGCAGGCGGTTGGCGAGGCGCGACACCACATTGGCCAGATTGGCGAGCTGGGCATTGAGGAAGCCGCGCAGGCGCTCCAGTTCTTCGGGATCGCACAATTCCTCGGCGGTGATCACCTCGTCGAACTGGCGGGTGAAGACTTCGTAGTCCTTTTTGGCGCTGGCTTCGGGCAGACCGTCTTCGCGGCGTTCGGCCTCGCCCGCCTCGCCATCCGGCACTTCGTCGGTGGCCGTATCGGATGCGGCCTGCGGATCACCGGACATCTGGGTGTAGTCGTCTTCCGAAGCCTGCGCCTGTTCCTCGCCGGCCAACTCCTGATCGGCCTCGTCGGGCTTCTGCTCGCCTTCGTCGGGCTGTTCCTTGTCCTGCGCCTGATCTTTCGGGCTGTCGCCCTCGCTTTCGCTGTCCTCGCCCTGCTCCTTTTCCTCCTGCTCGGCATCAAGGCTATCATCCTTGAGGTCGAGCGCCGTCAGGATGGTGCGGGCCTGTTTGTCGAAAGCCTTCTGATCGTGAACCAGTCCGGCCAGTTTTTCCAGTCCATCGCCGGTTTTGGACGCAATCTCGGCGCGCAGCATATTAACCAGTCGCTCGACGCTGGCAGACACGGGATCACCGGTCAGGGTTTCGCGCGCCATCAGGCCGAGGATTTCGGGCACGTTCAGTTCGGCGCGCTCTTCCTTGCGCATCAGGCCGGAGCGCTCGATGTCGTTTTCCTGCGCCGCCAGCAGATTGCGCCTGACGCCCTGCATGGCGCGCGCCCCGATAGCGTCGAGCCGGGCCGCTTCCATCGCGTCGAAGGCATCGCCCGACTCATCATCACGCGGACGGGCGCGGTTGTGCTGGGCGATGTCGTGGTGGGCCTTGCGCAGGGCCAGCCGGTCGGCCTGCCCGCGCACACGCTGGGCCAGTTTCGGCGCCAGATCGCGCGGCGGATGCGGCAGAACCAGCTTGTTGCCATCAAGGCGCGGGCCATCCGAGCCGAACACCACTTCCAGCTCAGAATCCTCCGCCAGCGCGCGGGTGGAATGCACCAGCGCTCTTTTGAACGGTTCGGAAAGGATGGTCGGTTTCTGAGTCACGCCTGCCTGCTTAAAAATGCCAGATCAAGGCGAAGGGCCGCCCCGAGCCGCGATCTGTCCTGATGGCCCAGGGGAAAAGTACACTGAGCGCAGCGAAGGACTTTTTCTCCTGTATTAGATCACTTTCACTCTGAGCGCGCTTTCACGCACATCGGTGCCGAAGGCGCGCTGGTAAAATTCGGCCAGGGTATGACGTTCCAGCTCATCGGACTTGTTGAGGAAGCTGAGGCGGAAGGCCTGTTCGGGGTCATTGCCGAAGATCAGCGTATTCTGCGCCCAGGTGATGACGGTGCGCGGCGACATGACGGTGGAAATATCGCCATTGGCGAAGGCCGAACGCGACATATCGGCCACGCGCACCATAGCGTCGATCACCGGGCGGCCTTCTGGGGTATCAAATTCCGGCACACGCGCCAGCACGATCGCCATCTCGGCCTCATGGCTGAGATAGTTGAGCGTGGTGACCAGTGACCAGCGGTCCATCTGGCCCTGATTGATCTGCTGCGTACCGTGGTAAAGGCCCGACGTGTCGCCCAGACCGATGGTGTTGGTGGTCGAGAACAGGCGGAAGAAGGGGTTGGGCTTGATCACCTTATTCTGGTCTAGCAGGGTCAGGCGGCCCTGCGCTTCCAGTACGCGCTGGATGACGAACATCACATCGGGGCGGCCGGCATCATATTCGTCGAACACCAGGGCCACCGGGCGTTGCAGGGCCCACGGCAGGATGCCTTCGCGGAATTCGGTGACCTGCTTGCCGTCCTTCAGCACGATGGCGTCCTTGCCGATCAGGTCGATCCGGCTGACATGGCTGTCGAGATTGACGCGCACCAGAGGCCAGTTGAGCCGCGCGGCGATCTGTTCGATATGGGTCGATTTGCCGGTGCCGTGAAAGCCCTGCACCATGACGCGGCGGTCATAGGCAAAGCCGGCGCAGATGGCCAGAGTGGTTTGCGGGTCGAAACGATAGGCCTCATCAATGTCCGGCACATGCTGGTCGCGCGTTGAAAAGGCCGGTACCATCATGTCGGAATCGACGCCGAACACCTCACGGATACTGACCTTTTTGTCGGGCGTGTGGTTGAGCAGGGGATCGGCATATTCAAGTTCGGCGGACATGATCAAAAGTCTTTCGGCGTACTGGCAGCGTATAGGGATTTCTCATGATCAGCTAAGACTTTAGCGCAGCCGAAACAACCCTGATTATAGGTTCCGTTGTGTTTTTTTATGCTTCGTCCGGGTACTGATAGCTGATCAGGTCGCTTAAGAAAGGCGCGGCCTCGATGTCGTCGAGCGTATCGCGGGCGGGCCAGTCATTGAGATGGTCGAGCCAGCCAATGCGCGCTTCGGTGCCGAACTGGATGTCGGGCACGATGTCGGCGGGATGATCAAAGGCGCCGATGGCCACGGCCAGCCCGTCGGGCGCTTCATAGCTCAGAGGTGTGCCGCAGGCCGGGCAGAAGCCGCGTTTGACCAGATTGGAGCTTTGAAACCGCGCCGGTTCGGCCTTCGTCCAGACCAGAGAGCCGTCGATAATACTGACCAGCGGTGCGAACACATTGCCGAACGCCTTTTGGCACATGCGGCAATGGCAGACCGAGGCGCGGCCCAGCGGCCCGGTGATCACAAACCGCACCGCCCCGCAACTGCAACCGCCTTTGTGGATTTTACGCATGATCGCCGCCCTTACGCACAGCGATGATGAGAGATTTGAGTCGAGTAGCAGGAAGCGAGCGCCGCCCGTATATGAATACGGGCAAGCGATGCTGACGCCCTAATCGGCCAAATATCTCATCATCACGCGAGGTTCATTTTTTTGAGGACTTTATAAGCCTTGATCACGCGCTGCAACTTGTCCTCGGCCGAGCGATCACCGCCATTATTATCGGGGTGGCAGCGCTTGAGCATTTCGGTGTAGCGGACACGGATCTCTTCGGCGGTGGCGCCGGTTTCGAGATCGAGATCGGCGAAGGCCTGAATTTCGATCTTGCCGAAGGTGCGCTGGGCGGGCGCGCTCTTGTCACGCAAGGGGGCTGCACCTGCACCAAAGACGCTGTGCGGATCGTAGCGCCCGCCGCTGGTCGTGCCCTTGGCGGCGAAATTGGCGGCTTCACGGCTGACGCGCGAGGCGCGGAAGGCCCAGGTGGGGCGGTCGCCGGTGATGATCGATTCGCGCTGACGGCGCGCCTCGCCTTCGCTCATGCCGGCGAAATAGTTCCAGTTTTTGTTATATTCTGCGGCATGGCCCATGCAGAAATTATAGTATTCGTTCATCATTTCGCGCGATTTCGGCGCGCGCGCCGTGGCGGCCTTATGGCATTCCGGCCATTCACAGCGCTTCTCACCCGGCTTCAGGTGCAGCACGTCGTCTTCGGGCCTGCGCGTCTGCTCCTCGCCTTCCTTGGGCGGACGGATGCGCATATCCATGAATTTGGGCTTGTACTTAAATCCTTCACTCATATGCTAAGATATGAACCTCGATGTTTAATTTTTGACAAAACGCCAGACAGACAAAGTGAGACGAAACTATGGGAATCGTGGCCGACCGCCTGAAATCCAGGCTCGATGAGGCTTTGCAGCCCCAGCATCTGGAGATTCACGACGACAGCGCCAAACATAGTGGACACGCGGGCGCTCGGAAAGAGGGAGAAAGTCATTTTTCCATCATCATTGTTTCAGAACGCTTCAGGGGGCTGAATCGCGTGGCGCGTCAACGTCTGGTCAATCAGGTTCTGGCCGAGTATCTGGCCGGGCCGGTTCACGCCCTCAGCCTGAAAACCCTGGCACCGGAAGAATTTTCGCCCGGTTAGCCAGCAATTAAGCTTGTTATGACAGGATGCGCCCTGACTCTACAGAAGGTCGGGGCTTCATCGTGTTCAAAACAGTGCGGAATTTGCTGCGCAATCGCGCGGGCAGCACCATCATCATGGTTGCTCTGGCCCTGCCGGTTATCTTCCTTGCCGTGGGTGGGGCCATTGATTTCAGCCGTGTGCTGCAATTGCGCGGTGAATTGCAGGACGCCGCCGATGTGGCCAGTGTCGGCTCGGTGGCCGTCAATTCCAAAGCTTTCAAGCTCGCCCTGACTCAGGGTGACGGCGAAATCAGCCAGGGCTCGCAGCAGGCCGCCAGTATTTTTGAGTCCGATCTGCATCCGGCCCCGGAACTGTCCAACATCACATTGAATGCGACGGTGAGCAAGGCGGCCACCGTTATCACCTCGCTCGTTACGGTCAGCGCCAATTATAAGCCCTATATTATCGGTCTGTTCGGCTTTAATAGCCTGCCGCTCAGCGTAACGTCAAAATCGTCATCGACCATCCCGCCCTATATCGATTTCTACCTGCTGCTCGACAACACGCCCTCGATGGGGCTGGGCGCAACAACGGCGGACATTAATAAGCTTGTCGCCGCCACGGCCAACAAGAGCAGCGACCAAAATTGCGCCTTCGCCTGCCACCTGAGTGGCCCCGGCGCCAGCAGCGATTATTATACCCTGGCCAAGTCACTGGGGGTCACCATGCGTATCGATGTCGTCCGCGAAGCTACGCAAAACCTGATGACGACCGCCAGCAATACGGAAACCCTGCCGGGTCAGTATCGCATGGCGCTGTATGATTTCGGCACAGCCGCCGATGCGATCAGTCAAACGGCTCCAACCGCTTATATGATCAGCGCCTTGAACAGCAATCTGACCCAATCTGCCAGCGATGCCGGCAAGATCGATCTGATGACGGTTCCCGCGCAAAATTACAATTCTGATCGTCAAACCAATTTCACGTCCATGCTGGCCAGTATGAATTCGATCATACCGGCTTCCGGTGACGGCACATCCGCAGTTTCAACGCAGAAAGTGCTGTTCATGGTATCTGACGGCCTTAATGACGGATATGATTGCAGTGCCAGCGGGTGCCGCCGTATTGCCCCGCTGGATGCCAGCCAGTGCACGGCCCTGAAGAACCGTGGTGTTCGTATAGCCATGCTTTACACGACCTATTTGCTGCTGCCGCAAAATCAAAACAGCTTCTTTGATTCCAATGTGCGTAAGTATCTGACCCCAACGGATCAGATTGCCACCAGTATGCAGGCCTGCGCCTCGCCGGGATTGTTCTTCGCTGTCGGCCCCGATCAGGGTATCAGCGAGGCCATGACCGCCCTGTTCAACAAGGTGGTGTCGGTGGTGCGCATCCGCAGCTAGCCAGAGCCTGATGATATGAGCTTGCATCAAGACTCTTCCCCTCTCTCTGCTTGCGGGGAGAAGGTGGCCTGAACGCAGTGAAGGCCGGATGAGGGGCTGGGCAGCTACACAAAGAATGCCCCTCACCCGGTCGCCTTCGCCGGAAGGCTCGGCTCCCGTCCTCTCCCCTCGTGGAGGGGAGAGGGGAAGGAAAGCGATTCCACGTCTTATCATCCGCATCTTGACGGAAGCGCCGGAAAGCCTTAATGCCCGCCGCGTGCCAATGGTGCCTGTCCTTAAAAGATGGGAGAATAGGGAACCGGGTGAAAATCCCGGACTGTGCCCGCAACTGTAAGCGCCGAGCCTGACCGCTAACTGACGTCATTCCGCAACCGGGAGAAGACAGCGGCCAGACCCTTGAGGCGCAAGTCAGGAGACCTGCCTTGGCTGTCGTCCTTTGCCCGGCCGGGACGTGCCGGACGAGCAGGTAATTTCGACCCTGAGAGACGATGTTTTGTCAGCCGTGCGCGTTTTGCGTGCGGTTTTCGTCTGTTTGAGCGAAAGAGCCCACAGCTATGCCCGGATTCCGCCCGGCCCTTCTGCCCCTCACCCTGTTACTGGCCAGCCCCCTTGCCCATGCGCAGGATACGGTTGTCACCATCATGCGCCAGCCCCTGCCGATTTCGCGCATTGGCCAGAGCCTCGACGTGCTGACCGCCGCCGACATCCAGAGCTATCAGTCGCTGTTCGTGGCTGATCTGCTCACCCACACCACCGATCTCAGCCTTACCCGCAATGGCGGCCCCGGCGAAGCGGCCTCGGCCTCGATCCGCGGCGCGGGCGCCGATCACACGCTTTATATTCTCGATGGCATCCGCCTCAACGACCCGTCTCAAGTGGGCGGCGGCACCAATCTCGGCCTGATCGATACAGGCGACGCCGCCCGCATCGAGGTGCTGCGCGGCCCGCTGTCCACCCTGTGGGGCTCCGGCGCGCTGGGCGGCGTGGTCAATATTGTCAGCCGCACGGCCCAGGCCCCGCTGGAGGGCGATCTGACGCTGGAGGGTCTTGATCATTACGGTGCAGCGCGGCTTGGCCTTGGCGGCATTGCAGGCAAGCTGAACTGGCGCTTAAGCGCCGGTGGTCAGAATGATCAGGGTGTGTCGGCCTTTGCCGGTGGCAACGAAAAGGACGGGTTTGCCCAGAGCGATGTCAGCGCGCGCGCTGGCTATGCGTTCAGCGACACGCTGAAACTCAACGCCGTCTATGACCGCACCCACAGCCGCAATGATTATGACGGCTATCCCGCCCCTGATTATGTGTTCGCCGACACGGGCGATTTCGGCAAGACCGATACCAATCTCGCAGGGCTTGGCCTGACGCAAGCTTTGGCGCACGGCGAACAGGCTCTATCGCTCAGCGCCACCGACACCAAAAGAGACGACTATAATGCCGATGGCACACCGTCTTTTCTGGCGCGCGGACAGATTACAGCCGCCGATTACCATATCAGCTATGACTGGTCGGGCACCCGCCTGCTCGGCGGTCTGGCCTATGAGCGCGACTGGATGCGCAATGCCTCGCCGTCTTCGTATGATCCCGATCCCGTGCCGCTGCGGGCAGCCATGACGCAGGCCAGTGTCTATGGTCAGGTGCGCCATGATTTCGGCATCGTGGACATGGCCATCAGCGCACGCCACGACGATTCGTCCAGTTTCGGCGGTCAGGACATCGCCCAGGCCAGTCTCGTTGCGCCGCTGGGCACGGCTTGGCGTCTGCACGCCAGTGCCGGGCTTGGCGTCAAGGTGCCCAGTCTTTACCAGCTTTACAGCGACTACGGCTCCGCCGATCTGGTGCCGGAAAAGGGCGTGACGCTTGACGGCGGCCTTGATTACAGCTTCGCCAGCGGCACGGTCGGGGCTACGGTGTTTTCGCGCACCGTGCGCGACCAGATCGATTTCGTCGCTTGCGCGGGCGATCGCTGCACCAGCCAGCCCTACGGCTATTACGCCAATATCGACCGCACCCGCGCCAGCGGCCTTGAACTGGAACTGACGAAAGCCTTCGGCGAAAAATGGCGTCTGAAAGCCAATTACAGCTTCCTGCATACGCGCAACGAATCGGCGGGAGTCAGGGGCAATCGCCTGCCGCGCACCCCCGACCAGATGGGCAGCGCCGATCTGAGCTATCAGGCGACGCAAAAACTCAGTCTCGGCCTCGGCGTCCGCCATGTCGGCGCCAGCTTCGACGATGTCTATAATGCAACCCCGCTCAAGGCCTATAGCCTGGCCGATCTGCGCGCCGACTACGCCCTGACCGACCGCGTCAGCCTGTTCGGGCGGATCGAAAACGCCGGCGACACCCGCTATCAGACCGCCGCTGGCTATGGTCAGCTCGGCCGCCGACTGTGGCTTGGCGTCCACACCCGGCTGTTTTGAGTTCAAAACGCAGCGATAGAGATTGTGCGGCGCAACATCCGGCCTATATTGGTTTGTGTTCAAGCACGGCTTCGCCGCCGTTTTCAAAGCGCCGCAGGGGTTCGTCCTCTGCGGTTTCTTTTTTAAAACGAACACCGCATTTTCTCTTCGGGACTCCTGGGACTAAAGCAACGAGCGTTTAATTTGACTTACAAATTGAATGCGAGATGCGGAAAAACGTAAAATGTAGAGCGGGTTGCATGCCTTTGACCGATTCAATCAGAATGCAAACCGCTCTAATCGATGCTCATGGCTTTGCAAAAGCTATAGTTTTGCTTTGCCAAACCCCATTTCTGCGCAACAGGCAGGAGGTAGGCAGGCGGCACATCCCTCCTCCCTGCGCGTAAGCGTGGGGATGTGTCGAGCAAGCGAAGCGCGTCGAGACGGAGGGGTCACTTTCTTTATCAAGTGGCTGAATGGTGATCCATCCTAACCCGCCGCGCCCCAATCGGACTTGCCGCCAGTCTTTAAGACCACCTCTACGCCTTCAATCCGCATCGCCTTATCGACGGCCTTGAGCATGTCATAGAGGGTCAGCGCCGCCACGCTGACCGCCGTCAGCGCCTCCATTTCCACGCCGGTGCGGCCAGTGGTGCGCACCTCGGACTCAATGTCGAAACCGGGCAGGTCCGTGTTCATAGCGATGCGCACCACCACCTGCGACAAAGGCAAGGGGTGACAGAGCGGGATCAGCCCCGCCGTCTGTTTGGCCGCCATAATCCCCGCCAGTTCGGCGGTCGAGATCACCGCACCCTTCGGCGTGCGGCCTTCGCGCACCAGATCGAGCGTGGCCTGCGCACAGGCCAGCCGTCCGCGCGCCTTTGCCGTCCGCGCCGTTTCCGGCTTGGCCGATACATCGACCATATGGGCCCGACCTGAGGCGTCGAGATGCGAGAGTTCGCTCATGTCTGGCTCCATCTATCGAGGTCGCGCTGGTCATCGGCGGTCGGCTCGACCCAGTGTGCGCCGCCCGCTGTTGTTTCACGTTTCCAGAAGGCGGCCTCGGATTTCAGCCGGTCCATCAGATAATCGGCGGCCTCGAAGGCGGCGCGGCGATGGGCGCTGGCCGCCGCTACGAAAACGATCGGCTCCCCTGCATGAATTTCACCGCAGCGATGATGCACCAGCAGCGCCGTCACCGCGAATCTGTCTGCCGCCGCCGCCACGATGGCGGTTACCGAATCTTCCGTCATGCCGGGATACCAGTCGAGCCACAGATGCTCGACCGCGCCGGCTTTTGTTTGGCCGCGCACGAGGCCGCTGAAGCTGACCACCGCCCCCGCCGCGCCATGCGCGCTCAGGAAAGCCGCATGAAGCCCTGCCGGATCTATGGCCGCTTCGCCTACCCGGATGTCGCGCACGGTCATCTCAGCCTCCCGAAAAAACAGGGAAGAAGGCCACCTCGTCACCGGGCGCAATCACCCGGTCATCGCGTACCTGCTGGCGGTTAACGCTCATGCGGAGGGCGGCCCTGTCCAGCCGTCCGTCCGCCAGGGCGGCAGCGAATATCTCATCGCGCAGGGCATACAGACTTGTGGTCACGCCCGCATAGGTCTGGCTGCGCGCACCGGCGACATCGGCGATCCGGCCAAAGAAAAACACCTCAATCATGCCACCATCTTAAATCAGATGACCTCTGTTATTGCAAAAAAATACATAGTGAGGAGCATAAGGCCTTGCTAAAAAAAAGCGGATCAAGCTTGATAGCCATGACGACTATGGGGCAGCGTCACAACCCGTGGTCACTATTTTCGGAACATCCATGAGTCTGTCCAATTACCGGCTGCTGCGTTTTCTTGCCCGACTGGTCGCCCCAGGCCGCAAGGTCAGCGCCCTGCCCCTGCCCGATCCCAGCGATCCCGACTCCTTCAAGGTGCTGCTGCACCGACCGCAGGTCAGGCTCGACACCGAGCGCATGCGCCATTTTTATGCCGGCAAGCGCATCATGGTCACCGGCGCCGGTGGGTCCATTGGCTCGGAAATCGCCAAGCAGGTGCTGGGTCTGGGCGCGGCGCACGTCACCCTGGTTGACCATTCCGAACTGGCGCTGTACGAGATAGACCGCGCCATCCGCGAAGGTTTTGAAGGGGCGCGCGCCCGTCCGGTTCTGTGCAGTGTTCGTCGCAAGGAGCGTTTCGCCGCCGTGGTGGCTGAGGCCAAGCCCGACGTGATCTTCCATGCGGCGGCGCTCAAGCACGTACCGATGGTGGAGCTGAACCCGTCCGAAAGCGTGCTGACCAATGTGCTGGGCACGCAATATGTGATCGACGCGGCCAAGGCGGCGGGCGTCAGCCAGCTCGTGCTGATCTCATCCGATAAGGCCGTGGCGCCGTCTTCGCTGATGGGGGCCACCAAGCGGCTGGCCGAACACCTGATCAGCACCCAGATTACCCAGGAACATCAGGCCTGCGTCGTGCGTTTCGGCAATGTTTTGGGTTCCACCGGTTCAGTGGTGCCTTTGTTCAAGTCGCAGATCGAGCGCGGCGGGCCGATCACCCTGACCGACAAGGACGCCGAACGCTATTTCATGACCATTTTCGAGGCCGTGCAACTGGTGCTGACCGCCGCCATGCATAATGCTGAAACGCCGGAGCATAAGTCCGGCCTGTATATCCTCGAAATGGGCGCGCCGATCCGCATTTTTGATCTGGCCACCCGCATGATCCGTCTGTATGGCCTGCGCCCTGAAAAGGACATCGCCATTACGTTTACGGGCCTGCGCGCCGGTGAGAAGATCACCGAGGCCCTGATTGACGATAACGAAATGCGCCACCCCCTGCTGCCTGGTATTTTTGAGGTGGCCAATCAGACCTATGTGGCACCGATTGCTTCTGAAATCATGCAGACCTTGTATGCTCTGGCTCAGGAAGGCCACGACGAACAGGCCAAGACGATGGTGTTCAACCTCGTGAAATCGCTGCGCAACCAGCCCGAACCGGCTCTGGCCGCCAACGGCTGAGCCTAAGGCTCAGCCGCGTCGCCAAAGGCCTAACTAACCCTTATGCGGGTCTTCGGCGTCGGGGTCATCGGTCGTGTGAAACTCATACCAGATGCCATTGAGGATGCCGACGGCCACGGCCAGACCTACGCCCAGTATCCACGAAAAATACCACATATCATCAACTCCTTACCGGTTTTATCCGGCGCATATATCAATACATATCAGGGTTTGAGGCCACCTGGCCCGTGCCGATACGGCCAAACAGCACCTTATAGACCCAGCTTGTGTAGAACAGGATGAGGGGCAGGAAGACCACCGTCACCAGCAGCATGATAAACAGGGTGAGCTGCGAGCTTGACGCATTCCAGACGAGCAGGCTGGAATGGATGTCGGCATTGGACGGCAGGATGATCGGGAACATCGAAAACCCGACGGTGCCTATAATGCCGAGGACAGCCAGAGACGAGCCGCCAAACGCCACAATATGTTGCCGCAGCTTCAGCCCGATCATAGCCAGAACGGGGCCGACAAATCCGAGCACGGGCGCGACCAGCATCCACGGATGCTTACCGTAATTGGCCAGCCACGCACCGGCCATCGGCACCACTTCGTCGCGCGTCGGATTGGACGGGCCGTTCGTCGCCACATCGCCCAGCACGGCAAAGCCAATGCCGGAAAAGCGCACGAACACATAGCCGATGGCGAAGAGCACGATCAGCAGGCCACCCGCTACAAAACCATAATTCATGGCCCGGTCGCGCGCCTCGCCACGTTCCAGCTTGAGCGCCAGCCAGCCCGCGCCATGCAGCACCAGCATGGCCACCGAGGTCAGGCCGCACAGCAGGGTAAACGGTGTGAACAGGGCCCACAGGCCGCCCAGAAACGGCGCGTGATAGCTGATGCGCAGATCGGAATCGAGGCTGAACGACACGCCTTGCAGCACATTGCCGACGGCCACGCCGAAGACCAGCGCCGGGACGAAGCCGCCCGTGAAAAGCGCCCAGTCCCAGTTGCGCCGCCAGGCCTTGCCGGGCCGCTTCGAGCGGTATTTGAAACCGACCGGACGCAGGATCATCGCCATCAGCACCAAAAACATGGCCAGGTAAAAGCCCGAAAAACTGGCCGCATATACAAACGGCCAGGCGGCGAAGATGGCGCCGCCGCCCAGGATAAACCACACCTGATTACCTTCCCAGGTGGCCGAAACCGTATTGATGACGGCGCGACGTTCTTGATCGGTGCGCGCCACGAAGGGCAGTAACGCCGTCACGCCCATGTCAAAACCGTCGGTGAGCGCAAAACCGGCCAGCAGCACGCCGACCAGCAGCCACCAGATCGTGCGCAGGGTCATATAGTCGAGGGGTAATTCCATGATCTGATACTCCTATTCGGCGGGGCCAATGACGGGCAGGGCCGGATCGCTGGTGGGGCTGACTTCGGGATCGTCGTGCATCCGGCCTAATTTGGCTTCGTAAGGGCCTTTTTTGATCGTGCGGATCATCAGCTTCACCTCGATCACCGCCATCACACCATACATCAGGGTGAAGCCGGCAATGGTCAGCCAAATCTGCGTCGCGGTCAGGCTGGAAGCCCCCATGAAGGTGGGCAGGACGCCATCCACCGCCCAGGGCTGACGGCCCACCTCGGACAGAATCCAGCCGCCTTCGATGGCGATCCACGGCAGGGGAATGGCCAGAACGCAGACCCACAGAAACAGCCGGTTCCTGTGCCTGTTGAACGTCACCATGAAGAAGGCGGTGATGAACAGGCCGATAAAGGCAAAGCCCAGCGCCGCCATCAGCCGGAAGACCCAGAACATCAGCGGCACATTGGGCACCGTATCCATCGCCGCTTTTGCAATCAGGGCGTCGCTGGCCTGACGCGGATCGGCAACGTACTTCTTGAGCAGGTAGCTGTAGCCGAGATCAGCCTTGTGCGCCTCGAATTCGGCGCGGCCCTGCATGTCATCGGGATTGACCTTCAGCCGCTCCACCCCATCATAGGCGATGATGCCGGAACGGATGCGTTCATTGGCCTTATCGACCAGTTCGAGAATGCCCACCACCGGCTGATCGAGGCTGCGCGTGGCGATCAGGCCCAGCACATAGGGGATTTTCACCTCATCATCGGTGCGCTGTTCTTTGACATTGGGCAGACCGAAAATGGCGATCCCGGCGGGTGCCGGCTCGGTGTGCCACATCGATTCGATCGCGGCCAGTTTCATCTTCTGGTTGTCGGTCAGCATGTAGCCCGACTCATCACCCAGCACGACGACAGATAAGGCAGAGGCCAGACCAAAGGCCGCCGCCACCGCCATCGAGCGCTTGGCCACGCTGATATATTTGCCTTGCAACAGATAGATGGCCGACACGCCGAGCACAAACACCGCCGCCAGCACATAGCCGGCGCTGACCGTATGGACGAACTTGGCCTGAGCCACCGGATTGAACAAAACCTGCATGAAGTCGGTCACTTCCATGCGCATGGTGGCCGGATTGAAGACCGCGCCGGCCGGGTGCTGCATCCAGCCATTGGCGATCAGGATCCACAGGGCCGACAGATTGGTGCCGAGCGCCACCATGAAGGTGACCATCAGGTGAGCGGGCCTGGACAGTTTTTCCCAGCCGAAGAACATCAGCCCCACAAAGGTCGCTTCGAGGAAGAAGGCCATCAGGCCTTCGATGGCCAGGGGGGCACCAAAAATATCGCCGACATAGTGCGAATAATACGACCAGTTCATGCCGAATTCGAATTCCATGGTCAGGCCGGTAGCGACGCCGAGCACGAAATTGATACCGAACAGAAGGCCCCAGAAGCGCGTGATCGTGCGCCAGATTTCACGGCCGGTCAGGACATAGACGCTTTCCATGATGACCAGCATGAAACTCAAGCCCAGGGTCAGCGGCACGAAAAGAAAATGATACAGCGCTGTCAGGGCGAATTGCAGCCTCGACAGTTCTACGGTACTGAGGTCCATCGGACTCTCCCCTTTAGTTGGTGTCGGAATTGGCGCAGAGCGCGAATTAGACACCTGAATGCAGCATTATACAAGGGTATGCGGCGCACAGCCTGACAAGCGGACGCACAAAACCCATAGAAAGAGTACGGCTAAGTTTTGCAACGCACAACGTCGCCAGTGTCGCACCCACCTGTCGCACCCCAGGATGTAGCCGAGAAAACCGGCATGCCTGACATTGAAATCCCGGTCAAGGCGGCGCGCGCGCAATTGCGGATATGGTCGAAAAACGCGGCCTCCGGTTTGCGCCTTGCTCACGGCCTCGGCCTGATCGATGCAGGCTTTCTGGTGTTGTTTGCCTGGGGACTGAGCCACGCGGTCAGCGATCTGCAAGGCCACCGCCACCTGCTGGGTGCCGACGCCCTGCCCATCGTTGCCCTACTGGTGGCGGTGGTGGCGCGCGCTGTTATTTTCATTATCTTACAACGCACTAACCAGAAGCTGGCGCGGCGTATCGTGCGCGATGTCCGGCTCGACCTGATGGACAAGGCGCTGGCGGGTCGCATCGATACGGCGCGTCACCAGAACCGTCTCAATGCCCTGTTCGAGGATACCGAAGCGCTAGAAGGCTATTATGCGCGCTTTGTGCAGAGCGATGTTCAGGCCCGCCTCCTGCCGCTCGTCATCATCGCCCTGATCGCCTGCGCCAGCCCTGTGGGCGCAGGGTTGCTGCTGCTTACCCTGCTACCGTTTGTCGCACTGATGGCGGTGCTCGGTATCGGCACGGGTCAGGAATCGAAGCGCCAGCTCGACGCCCTGTCGCGTCTGTCCAACCTGTTCGTCGATCGCATCAAGAGCCTGCCGCTGATTCTCGCCTTCGACGCCGGGCCGCGTCAGGCGAAGGCGGTGGATGCGGCGGCGCATGATGTGGCCGAGCGCACCTTGCGCGTGCTCAAACTGGCCTTCCTGACCTCCGCCGTGCTGGAATTTTTCAGCGCCCTCAGCATCGCCCTGATCGCCGTCTATTGCGGCTTTTATCTGCTCGGCCAGTTGCCGTTTTCCGTGCCCGAACATCTCAATCTGGCCAAGGCTTTCTTCGTTCTGGCCCTGGCCCCCGAAGTCTATGCCCCGATGCGCCGTCTCGCCGCCGCCTATCATGACCGCCAGACGGCGGTGGCCGCCACCCAGCGCCTGATGGCCATCAGCCTCATACCGCAAGCCTTGCCCGCCGCAGCGCTGATCGACGCGCCGGAAATCGTGTTTGACGAAGTGGTGTGCGGTTTTCCCGACGATCCCGGGTTTCGCATCGGCCCGGTCAGCTTCACGGCGCGCCCCGGTTCGGTGACCGCCCTGACCGGCCCGACCGGCGCGGGCAAGACCACCTTGTTGCGGCTGTTTCTCGGTCAGGGCCACATCCTGTCCGGGCGGATCACCGTCAACGGCCAGCCGCTGAACGATCTGGCGGCCAGCCTTGCCTGGGTATCGCAGCACCCGCCGATTCTGGCCGGCAGCCTTGCCGATAATCTGCGCCTCGGTCAGGCCGCCGATGACGCGCAGTTGCGCCATGCCCTCGACATCACCGGTCTGGGCGGGCTGGTGGCCAGCCGGGCAGAGGGTCTGGAAACAGCGCTGAACGAACGTGGTTCGGGCCTGTCGGGCGGCGAAAGGCGGCGCATCGGACTGGCGCGCGCCGTGCTGAAGGGGAGCCCCCTGTGGCTGCTCGATGAACCGACCGCCGATCTCGATGCCGCCGCCGAAGCCGCGCTGATGGCCTGTCTGCCCGCGCTTTTCGCCGGGCGCACCGTCATTTTTTCCAGCCACTCGCCCGTCCTGTGCGCCCTGGCCGATCAGATTGTGGAGGTGGCATGAACGACGATTTCAACAGCCGCTATCAGGCCCTTATCAAGCCCTTCGGCCCGCGCCTGTGGCTGACCGCCCTGTTCGCGGCGGGCGTCAGCGTATCGGCCGTCGCCCTGCTTGGCCTGTCGGGCTGGTTCCTGACCGCCGCCGCCGTGGCCGGTGCGGCGGGGCCGGTGCTGGCCCAGACCTTCAACTATCTGCTGCCCAGCGCCTTTATCCGCTTCTTCGCCATCAGCCGCACGGTTCTGCGCTATGGCGAACGCTATCTCGGCCACAGCGCGGCCCTGCGCGCCATGGCCGATCTGCGCCCCGCCCTGTTTAAGCGTCTGCTGGACCAGGACAGGACGCATGTGCTGGCCTTAAGTCGCGGCGAAAGCTCCAGCCGCTTCGTGCAGGATGTCGGCAGTCTCGAAACCGCGCTGGTCATGCAAAGCGCGCCTGCCTCGGCGCTGGGCGGCATCGGCATGGCAGCCCTGATGTGCGCTTGGGCCAATCCGTGGGGGGCGCTGATCCTGCTGGTCTTCATGGCGGCGATTCTGGCGGCCACCTTGTATATCCACCGCCTTGTCCCGGCGAATCAGGCGGAGGCGGGTGGCGAACAGGCGGCCATCGGCGCGCTGAAGGCCCGCTTTTACGAACTGATGGCCCTGCTGCCCGATATTCGCGCCTATGACCTGCGCCAGCCCCTGCTGGACGAACTGCGCCAACTGGAAGCCCGGCTATATGCCGCCAAGACCGACACGATCGGACGCGAAGCCTTGAGCGGCGCGGTCAGCCTGATCCTGAGCGGTTTGTGCCTGATCACCCTGATCGTGTCAGATATTCATGTTCATCTCGCCGACCTCGCCCTGAGCCTGCTGGCCGCCAGCATGGGCTTTGAGAGCCTCGGTGTTCTGGCCAAGGCCATCGGCCAGCGCAGCGTGTTTAAAGAAGCGCGCAGCCGCGTCGCCAGTCTCTATGACAGCGCCCAAAGCCGCCAGACCGCCCCCCTGCCCGAAGCGCCTTATCTGAAAGCCAATGGCCTGTTTTATCATCTCGATACAGCCTTGCGCCTGCGCATCGACGGCCCTTCCGGCAGCGGCAAGACGCGACTGATCGAAGCGCTGATCGGTTTGCGCGAGGGTGGCCCCGAAGGCGTTTATGACGGCAGCCTGTTCGCCCTGTGCCCGCAGGACGCGGCGCTTCTGACCGGTTCGCTACGCGATAATCTGCTGATGGCGCTGAATGAGGCTGCCTTCAAACGCTTCAGCCGCGCCGAGATCGAGACGCAACTCTGGGCGGCGCTCGATGATGCGGCTCTGGCCGAGCGCGTGCGCAGCCTGCCCAAGGGGCTCGATAGCTGGGTGGGTGATGGCGGGGTAACCTTGTCGGGCGGCGAGCGCAAGCGACTGGCCCTGGCGCGCGCTCTGTTGCGCGAGGCACCGATCCTGCTGCTCGATGAGCCGACCGAAGGGCTCGATCTGGCCACAGAAGCCAAGGTGGTGGCGCGGCTGGAAGCCCGTTTACGTGACCGGAAACAGGGCCTGATCCTGATCAGCCACCGGCTGGCACCGCGCGCCTTGACCGGACAGTGTCTTGCGGTTCAGGCACCGTAGGCGGCAAAAAAGACGAACATCGCCGCCTCAACCTCGGCATCGATCTCGGCTTCGGAGGGTTCCGGCATATAGTTGAGCAGGCGCGCCTTGATCATCCGGCCGTGGATCAGCGAGGTGAAATGGTGCGCCGCCACGGTGACATCGGCCACTTTGAGATCGCCGCGCGCCTGTGCTTTTTCGATATAGGCACTTAAAATACGCGCCCCGGCCAGCGGCCCTGCTTCATAAAACAAACGGCCGATTTCCGGCGACTTGTTGCTTTCGGCCGAGATGACACGCCAGTTCTGCAAGGCCGGTTCAGCGGTAAAGGCGCGCACATAGCCCTTGGCAAAACGGGTCAGCACGTCGCGGGCATCGCCATCTTCGAGCAGGAGATCGGTGATTTCACCGCGATGGAAGATGCAGGAGCGCTCAACATAGGCTTCGAACAGCTCTTCCTTGCTTTTGAAATAATTATACAGCGTACCCTTCGAGCCGCCAAGGCGGGCGGCGATCGACGACATGGAGGCGCTGGCATAGCCCTCCTGCAAGAAGATTTCGGTGGCCACGTCAAGGATCGCTTCACGCCGGTCCTCGCGGTCCATGCGGCCCTTCGTATCGCTTTTTACATGAGGTTCGGTCATTTGTGTGCATCGCAAAAAAAATCGCAACCGTACTGTATGGTCATGTTGACAAATACCGCACAGCCGTCTATATGTCCAGCATAAATGACCATACAGTACGGTTTATTCAAGGCCGCGCGTCCCGCAGGCCTTTTTTCGCGCCCGACCTGTTCTATCGCTTTTCCGACCCGTCTCTTCTCAGAGTGTCCCCATGACGCAAGCCCGCCCTCGCCTTCCCCTTATCGCCGTGCTTCTGGCCGCCACCGCGCTTTCCGCCTGCACCACCCTGCCGCAAAGCGCGCCGTTCGCCCGTGAGCCCAGCCAGGCCAAGAAGGACAATCCGATCGCGGCCGTCAGCGTACAGAGCTGGTGGAAGGGCTTCGGCGATGCGCAGCTCAACAGCCTGATGAATCAGGCCCTCAACAATTCACCGACCCTGGCCATAGCCGAAGCGCGCCTCAACCAAAGCGAGGCTGTCGTATCGCAATATCATGCCTCAGCCGGGCCCAATATCGGCCTGAATGCCACCACCTTTGAGGGCAAGCAGAGCTATAATTACCTGTTCGGCCATCCGGGGGCCTTGAGCCCCTTGCCCGAAGGCTATCAGGATTATGCGCAAGCCACGCTGAATTTCGGCTGGGACCTCGATTTCTGGGGCAAGAACCGCGCCGCCATCTCGGCTGCCACCACCACCGCTCAGGCCGCTGCCGCCGATGCGGCTCAGGCACGCCTCATGCTGTCGGCTGCCGTCACCAGCGCCTATATCGATCTCGACCGTCTGTATCAGGAACGCGATCTGGCCCAGCGCGCCGTCGAAATCCGTCAGGACAGTGCGGGCCTCGTGCAGCACAAGCTCGACAATGGCGTCACCAATCGCGGTGAGTTCGATCTGGCCCAGGCCAATCTGTACGCCAGCAAATCCGATCTGGCGGCGCTCGACGAACAGATTGAGCTGAACAAGCATCTGATCGCCACCCTGATCGGGGCCTCGCCCGATGCAGCGGCGCAAATTCAGCGCCCGCAGCTCCATCCCGCTCAGGCCAGCTTTACGGGCGTACCCAGCCGGGTGAATCTCGACCTGATCGGTCGCCGACCCGACATTATCGCCGCGCGCTGGCGGGCCGAAGCCGCTTCGGCACGCATTCAGCAGGCCCACGCCGCCTTCTATCCCGACATCAATATCGCCGCCTTTATCGGCGTACAGGCCCTGCATGTCGATAAGCTGTTACAAAACGGCTCGGATATTGGTCAGGTCGGCCCTGCCCTCAGCCTGCCGCTGTTTGATGGCGGCGCGCTGAAGGCCAATCTGAAATCGGCCGAGGCCGGACACGCCGAAGCCATTGCCAGCTATAATGAGGATGTGCTGACCGCCATGCATCAGGTAGCCGACACCCTGACCAGCCAGCGCGCCCTCGCCGACCGCCTCGACAATGCCCAGAAGGCGCTCGATGCCGACGAGGAAGCCTATCGCCTGTCCAAGCTGCGCTATGATGGCGGGCTTTCGGATTACACCACGCTTCTGGTGGCCGAACAGGGGCTGATCAATCAGCGCCGCGTGGTGGCCGATCTGAAGAGCCGCGCCCTCAGCCTCGACGTGGCCCTGATCAAATCCCTGGGCGGCCAGTACGCCAACCCGGCCTAATAATTTCACACCCAAACGCACGCCTATATCGCACGAAAAACGAGAAACCGTCATGCCCGACAACACCAAGCCTTCCGCCCTCGAACAGGTCGAGGAAAATGCCGAAGCCTATAACCGCCCGGCCTCCTCTGCCCCGAGTGCCAAAACCCCGCCGCCCGCCAATAACCGACGCCGACGCCTGCTCACCTGGCTGGCCGCCGTCGTCGTCATCGGCGTCGTGGTCTATGGGGCCTATTACCTGCTCTATGCCTCGCACTATGTCTCGACCGACAATGCCTATGTCGGCACCGACATAGCGCAGGTCAATGCTCTCGTGGCCGGGCCGGTGGCCACGGTCGTGGTGTCGGAAACCCAGGCCGTCAAGGCCGGTGATGTGCTGCTGACCATCGATGATTCCGATGCCAAGATCGCCGTCGAACAGGCCAGGGCCGACCTGGCCCTGGCCCAGCGCCACGTGGCTGGTTATTATGCGTCCGATGAAGCTCTGGCGGGTCAGCTCGGCGCCCGTCAGGCCGATGTGGCGCGCGCCACGGCCATGATCGCGGCGGCGAAATCCGATCTTGATAATGCCAAGCTCGAACTGACCCGCCGCCAGAATCTGGCCAAGTCAGGCGCTGTGTCGCAGGAAGAACTGACCTCAGCGCAGAATGCCTATGACAAGGCCGAAGCCGCCTACAGCACGGCCCAGGCCGACCGTGACGCCGCTGCTGCTGCCGTTCAGTCGGCCACCGGCCAGCGCAGCGTCAATTCGGCCAATATTTCAGGCGTTTCGAGCGCGCAAAACCCTGAGGTTCTGGCCGCCCAGGCCAAGCTCGACGCCGCGCAACTGGCGCTCGACCGCACGATTGTGCGCGCCCCCGTGGCCGGTATCGTGTCGAAGAAGTCGGTCGAGGTGGGCCAGCAGGTCGCCGTCGGCACGCCTTTGATGACCGTGGTGCCAACCTCAACCGCCTATGTCGATGCGAATTTCAAGGAAGTGCAACTCGACAAGGTCAAGCCCGGCCAGAAGGTGACCCTCTATTCCGACCTGTACGGCAAGAGCGTCGTCTATCACGGCACGGTGCGCGGCCTGTCCGGCGGTACGGGCTCGGCCTTCTCGCTGATCCCCGCCCAGAACGCCTCGGGCAACTGGATCAAGGTGGTGCAACGCCTGCCGGTGCGCATCGACCTCGACCCGAAAGAACTGAAGGCGCACCCCTTGCGTGTCGGGCTGTCGATGACCGCCAGGATCGACACGCGCAAGTAATTTCCGATTGCGCTACGAGACATTCGATTTGAAGTCAGAACCCCCACCACCATCCTCCTTCGCTGACGCTTTGGAGGATGGTCCCCCTCCCCAGTAAAACTGGGGAGGTATAAGAGAAAGAATTCTTTTTCTTATACCTCCCCGGCTCGCCGGGGAGGGGGACCGCACGAAGCTGCAAAGCGGCTGAGATGCGGTGGTGGGGGCAGCTTCTTCACGCTTCCAAGCCGTATTTACCTTTTGAGGCCCGTCATGTCCTCCGCCACAGCTACTGCTGCCCCTTCCGCCGGGCCCGCCCCCCTCACCGGCACAGCGCTTGGCGTCACCGCCATCGCGCTTGCGCTCGGCACCTTCATGCAGGTGCTCGATTCGACCATCGCCAATGTGTCCATCCCCACCATAGCCGGCAATCTCGGCGTCTCAACCTCGCAGGGCACCTGGGTCATCACCTCGTTTGCCGTGGCCAACGGCATTTCCGTGCCGCTGACCGGCTGGCTGATGGGCCGCTATGGCGTGGTCAAGGTGTTTTTGGCCAGCGTCGTCATGTTCACCATCGCCTCTTTTCTGTGCGGTGTTGCGTGGAATATCGATTCGCTGATCATGTTCCGCATCTTGCAGGGTGCCGTGTCCGGCCCGATGATCCCCGGCTCGCAAGCCTTGCTGCTGATGATCTTTCCGCCCAATAAACGCGGCACAGCCCTGGCCATCTGGTCGATGACCACCCTGGTGGCGCCGATCTGCGGGCCGATTCTGGGCGGCTACATCTCCGACAATATCTCATGGCCGTGGATATTCTTCATCAACCTGCCTGTGGGGGCCATCTGCACCTTCTTATGCTGGCAGGGTTTGCAGGGGCGCGAAACCCCAACCTTCCGCCGCCAGATTGATCGTACCGGCTTCATGCTGCTGATCGTCTGGGTGGGGGCGCTGCAAATCATGCTTGATACCGGCAAGGACGCCGACTGGTTCAATTCGCCGGTCATCGTGGTTGAAACCCTTGTCGCCGTGGTCGGTTTTCTGGCCTGGGTGATCTGGGAACTGAACGACAAGCAGCCGATCGTCGATCTTTCACTGTTCAAAACGCGCAATTTCGCGCTCGGCTGCGTGGTCCTGTGCATCGGTTACGCCATCTTCTTCGGCAACAACCTGCTGATGCCCCTGTGGCTGCAAACCCAGGTCGGCTATCAGGCCTTCTGGGCCGGCATGGTGGCGGCACCTTCGGGCATGGTGGCCGTTTTCCTGACGCCGTTCGCCGCACGGATGCTCAACAAGTACGATGCGCGCATTATGGCGACGGTTTCGATGATCTTCTTCTCCCTGTCCTTCTACATGCGTTCGCTCTATACGCCTGACGCCAGCTTCGTCACCTATGCCATTCCGATGGCTGTCATGGGTGTGGCGATGAGTACCTTCTTTATTTCCATGATCGCCATCGTCCTCAATGGTGTACCGGGACAGCAGATGCCTGCGGCGTCCGGCCTGTCCAACTTCGCGCGCATCGTGGCCGGTTCGTTCGCCGCCTCGCTGGCCACCACGATCTGGGATCGCTTTGAATCGAACCACCAGACCCGTCTGGCCGAGATCATGGGCGGGGCGGGCGGCACGTCGCAGCCGGTGGCCGAGGCCATGCATCAGGCCAGCGGGCTGGGCCTCAGCCAGGCACAGGGCGCGGGTATGATCGTCCATCAGGTGGTGGGCCAGGCCTATCTCGGCGCGGCGCTTGATTTCTTCCGCGTGTCGGGGATCATCGTCCTGCTGCTGATCCCGCTGATCTGGATGTGCGGTGAAACCCGCGCGTCCGGCCCGGTTCACGCCGCCGCCGACTGATACCAACTTGCGCAAACAGCAAAAAGCGCCGTGCGGGCCTCCCTCCGCACGGCGCTTTTTTGTACGCGACGGAAAAGCCATCATGCCTGCGTTGAAGTCACGAAGCCGGGGCCGGAACTATAAAGCGTGGAGACTGCAAGATGAGCCTGACGAGTTTTGAGCCTGCTCTGGCTCTGTCACGCTTCGGACTGGGCAGCGGCCCCGATGGCGCAGCGGCGCTCGGCGATGCCCATGCCCTTCTGCTGAGCGAAATCAGCGACGGCGCGCCCGTCATCACCGGCCTGCCCGCCACGCCGGAACTGCTGGCCCAGGCTCACACCTACCAGATGGAAAAACAGACGGCGCGTAAAGCCGCCAATCAGGCCGCCGAGGCCGCCAAAACCGG
The DNA here is from genome assembly GCF_030027245.1 of Asticcacaulis sp. EMRT-3. Lineage (NCBI taxonomy): Bacteria > Pseudomonadati > Pseudomonadota > Alphaproteobacteria > Caulobacterales > Caulobacteraceae > Asticcacaulis > Asticcacaulis carbonis. The sequence continues at coordinate 218,718 of NZ_JASERT010000001.1, read as the reverse complement.
CATGGCGGACACGAACATCATGGCGCCGTCCCCCCTGCCGCAGCGCCCCGGCAAGGACGACAATCCCATCCGCGCCAACCTGATCGCCGAGATCGACGCGCGTTTTGGCGGCACGGTCAAAAGCCCGGCCATCGGTTTCAACGAACGCATGGTGCAGTTCTGGGCCAATCATTTCGCTGTCTCGACCAAAAAGAATCAGCTCGTCGCCATCACCACCGGCGCTTTCGAGCGCGAAGCCATCCGGCCGCACGTCTTTGGCAGGTTTTCCGACATGCTGCTGGCGGTGGAGACGCACCCGACCATGCTGCTCTATCTCGACAATAGCCAATCGGTCGGCCCCAATTCGCGCGCTGCCAATTACCGCCCCAAGGCGGGCAAGGCAAAGGGCGGCAAGCGAGGCCTCAACGAAAATCTCGGCCGCGAAATCATGGAACTGCATACGCTCGGCGTCGGTTCGGGCTATACCCAGACCGATGTCACCACCTTCGCCAAGATCCTGACCGGCTGGAGCGTGGCGCGCGATCATGAGCGCGACGCGACGCCCGGCACCTTCGTTTTTCGCGCGGCGGCGCATGAGCCGGGCGCGCAAACCCTGATGGGCAAGACCTATGCGCAAAACGGCGTAGCGCAAGGCCGCGCCGCCCTGCTCGATCTGGCCCACCATCCGGCCACGGCCCACCATATCGCCCTGAAACTGGCCAGCCATTTTGTGGCCGATGATCCGCCACCCGCCCTGGTCGCCCGCCTGCGCGACACCTATCTGGCCAGTGACGGCGATCTGGCCGAGGTGTCGCGCGCCCTGATCAGCGCACCGGAAAGCTGGTCGCCGCAACTCGTCAAGATGCGCGCGCCGCTGGGCTATATGTGCGCCCTGATCCGCGCCACCGGCTTTACGCCCAAGCCCCAGGCGATACTGGCGGCTTTCAACGCGATGGGCCAGCCATTGTGGCAACCGGCGGGGCCCAATGGCTTCCCCGACACGGTGGCCGCATGGGCCTCGCCGGAAGGTCTGGCCACGCGCATGGATGTGGCCTCCGTCTTCGCCGCCCATCTGCCGCGCGCCGATCCGCGCCAGTTCGCCCACACCCTGTTTGGCGACCGGCTGTCGCCCGCCACCATGCAGGCCGTAGCGCGTGCCGAAACCCACACACAGGGGCTGGCGATTGTCTTCCTGTCCCCCGAATTTATGAGGTGCTGATATGCTGAACGTTCATCTGAACCGCCGTCATCTGCTGGCCTCGCTGGGCGTGACCGCCGCTTTCGGCGGTTTCATCCCGCGTCTCGCCCGCGCCGCCGGTGCGCGTGATCCGCGCCTTGTGGTGATCGTGCTGCGCGGCGCGATGGATGGGCTCGACGCCGTGCCGCCGGTTGGCGATCCCGATTTCGCGGCCCTGCGCGGTGGCTTTCCGCAGGACGGTCTGATCAAGCTCGATTCGACCTTTTCCCTGCATCCGTCTCTGGTCAATTTCAGCCGGCAATTTCAGGCCGGTCAGGGGCTGGTTATCCACGCCGTGGCCTCGCCCTACCGCGACCGTTCGCATTTCGACGGTCAGGACGTGCTCGAATCGGGCATGACATCGCCCGGCCATACCGAATCGGGCTGGCTCAACCGCGCGCTCTCGGCTCTGCCCAATGGCCAGACAGCGCAATCAGGCAGTCTGGCACGCGGCCTGGGCGTCGGCGGCTCCACCCCGCTGATCATGCGCGGCCCGGCCCCCGCCCTCGGCTGGGCACCGTCCAGTCTGAAAGCCGCCGATGCCGACCTGCCGCCGCGCCTGATGGCGCTTTACGACGAAAGCGATCCGCAACTGGCGCAAACCCTGAAGGAGGCCATCGACACCGGCAAGATCATCGGCGGCAACAATGTAGCGGGGGCCTATGGCGGCCCCGGCGACCCCAAGACGATGGCCGCGATGGCGCAAGGGGCCGCCAAGCTGCTGGCCCAGCCCGATGGCCCGCGCCTCGCCGGTCTGGCCTTCGAGGGCTGGGACACCCATGCCGCCGAACCGCAACGTCTGGCGCGCCAGTTGCAAGGGCTTGATGATTCGCTCGCCGCCTTTGAGAGCACGCTCGGCCCGGTCTGGAACGATACAGCCGTGCTGGTCGTTACCGAATTTGGTCGCACCGCCGCCGTCAACGGCACCAATGGCACCGATCACGGCACGGCCACTGTGGCGCTTTTGACCGGCGGCGCACTCAAGGGCGGTCGGGTGATCAGCGACTGGCCAGGCCTGAAACCGGCGCAACTGTATCAAAACCGCGATCTGGCCCCGACCACCGATCTGCGTTCGGTGGCCAAGGGGCTGCTGGCCGGGCTTTACGACATGCCCGACAGCGCCATGTCGCAATCGGTCTTTCCCGATTCCGCCGGAGCGAAGCCGATGCGCGATCTGATCGCTTAATTGCAAACCTTGTCGATGCCGTCCAGCGAAGCACCGGCGGGCACATGCGACAGATCGATGCCCTTTTCCATGGCGGTGCGCTCCATCAGCGAACCGTCACCGGCATGGGGGTCATCCTCGGCATAGGCCGGATCGCTCTCGGCCTGTTGCAGGGTGACATAATGCGCGCCCGCCTTGTCGAGTTCGTCGAGCACCTGCGGCAGCATGACGGCGCTGAAACCACCGATATGGGTGAGCAGCACGATTGGAATCTGGCGGCCATAGACGGTTTGCGACAGAACCGGCATCCGCGTCAGTTCGGTGCGCACACCCTCCATATAGCGCGCTTCCAGCCCCTTGATGGCGGCGGTGTCGCCCTTGGCCAGACAGCGGTTATAGCTTTCGGTATAGGCCCAGTCGGAGAAACTCATCGACACATCGGCGATATGGTAATCATGGGCGTGCAGATAGTTCATCAGCACCTGATGATCGGCACCCTCGCCTGCGCTCAGATACGGAAAACGCAGCCATTTCCAGTCTTGACCCTGCATATGGGCTGCCACGACCGGCTCGCCCCTGGCCAGATCCTTGAGAAAGGCGTCAACGCCGATCTGGCGGATATTGGGGTGGCTGTAGGTATGGTTGCCAAGCGGGAAACCCGCCTGCCGCCACAGATCGAGGACAGGTGCTGAATCCGGCTCCTGCTCGATATGGATGGCGTTGACGAAACCATAGGCCTGAGGCACGCCGTGCGCTTTCAAAGCCGCGATAATCTCACGGGCGATGGCAACGCGCGTCGTGCCCTGAGGCAGACTGCCGTGGGCGGGCAGGTCATCCACCGTTATGGCAATATCAAAACCCGGCGCCGCCGCATAGGCAGGCAGGGCCAGTAAGGACAGGAGGGTGGCGGCCGAAACCGCCAGCTTCACTAAGGGTATCTTCATCCGTCTGTTATCTCGACCTGACACGGCCTCTGCTGGGCCGTTACCGCTAACATGCGCCGCGAAGGCGAATCTGGCAAGCGCCAATTTGCCGTTATGTTGCGCAAAAAAAATTTTCGCCTTAAACAGATGCAACCGCGCCACAGGAGAGCGGGTTTTACATCGGGGGTTCACATGACTGGCAATCTTTTTCTGCGTACCGGCGTTCTGTTTCTGACATTGGGCATGATACTCGGTATTATGATGGGAATGCGTGAGGATTTCACCTACATGCCCGTCCACGCCCACATCAATCTGGTCGGTGGCGTGCTGATGCTGCTGGCGGGCCTGTTTTACAACAGCCGTCCCGGCCTGTCGCCGCGTCTCGTCACCACCCATTATGTCATCAATCTGGCGGGCGCGATTCTGCTGCCGCTCGGCATCTATGGTTCGATCACGCGCGCAGCCTGGTTCGGCCCGGTCGTCGGCATCGGCTCGATCCTGATCCTGATTTCGATGCTGCTATTTGTTTTTCTGGTGTTCAAAGGCACAGCAAAAGCCGCCTGAGCCGGGCTTTTTCGGTAAAAACGGCGTGAGCCTACCCTCGGGCGGGCCGCGCACCTTTCCGGCTGCGAGATGAGCGCCTATCTAGGGCTAGAGCAACGAGCGTTGAATTTGACTTACAAATTGAATGCGAGATGCGGAAAAACGTAAAATATAGAGCGGCGCAACCGAAAGGTCAGGATTCATGTTGATTCTACACAGCTACTGGCGCTCGACCGCCGCCTATCGCGTCCGCATCGCCCTCAATCTCAAGGGACTTGATTACAGGCAGGTGGCGCACAATCTGCGCGCCAATGCCCACCACGATGAGGCCTATCGCGCCCTCAATCCGCAAATGATGGTGCCCGCGCTTGAGGCCGGTGACGGCGCGATCCTGACGCAGAGCCCGGCCATTCTCGAATGGCTGGAGGAAACCCACCCTCTGCCGCCACTTCTTCCCTCTCAGCCGGAAGCCCGCGCCGTGGTCCGCGCCATGAGCGCCCTGATCGCCTGTGACATCCATCCGCTCAACAGTCTGCGCGTGCTGCGCGAACTGAAGCATGAATTTTCCGCCGATGAAACGCGCCGCAACCAATGGGCTGTCGGCTGGATCGCCGAGGGCTTCACGGCGCTCGAAACCCTGGTGGAAAAGCATGGCCGCGGCTTCTGCTTCGGCGACACACCTGGTCTGGCCGACGCCTTTCTGGTGCCGCAGGTCTTTTCGGCGCAAGCCTTCGGCGTCGATTTGCGTCCCTATCCGGCGATCCGCGCCGTCAATACCGCCTGCGACGAACACCCGGCCTTTGTGCGCGCCCATCCGCGTCACCAGCCTGACGCCGATACGGTGAACGCTTGAGCGACAGAGGTGAAAGCCCGCCACGGCGCGCCCTAGCCACGCCTGCGGGTCTGAAACTGGCAAGCCCGGATGAAGTCGCGCCCGACACGGCGCGGCACTTTTCGCTGGCGGTCGAAGACGGTCTGTTTCAAGGCTTTGTGGTTCATAAGGAGGGCGGCTTTTACGGCTTTGTTGATCTATGCCCGCATACCATGCTGTCGCTGACCGAATCACCGGCAGACGATTATCTGACGCCGCAGGCCGACCTGATCACCTGCGCCCGCCACGGCGCACTGTTTCGCATCACCAGCGGCCAGTGCATTGCCGGCCCCTGCGCCGGACGCGCGCTGATACCCTGGCCGGTCAGGGTTGAGAACGATGATCTGGTGACGGCCGACGTCATAAAATAAAGCTGGGCCTTGCTGCGAAGCAATACCATCGGGGCCATAGCCTGCACAAGAATGCAGCATTTTATGTCGGAGTGATCAAAAGTTCGCAGGGATGTGCAACTGGAATATAAAACTGACATAAACGTCAGTTTTGGATTTGACCCTGTTGAGCTTTTCCATTATCCTAACTTCAACTAGAAGATAAATTTCCAGAAAACGTCTAAAATGCAATCTGTTGCATCATCTGCCGTTCAGAATTGTCAGCCCCGCGCCAGACCTCGCCCGGCCTTTGTTTCATGTTGCAACACACAGCCACGTCATCGTCACGATAAAAATGCTGCGCCCTGAACGGGCGCAGCATTTTTGTCCGTAACCCTATCCTCTTTTAGAGCGGTTTGCATTCTGATTGAATCGGTCAAAGGAATGCAAACCACTCTACATTTTACGTTTTTTCGCATCTCGCATTCAATTTGTAAGTCAAATGAAACGCTCGTTGCTCTAGGCTTCGTCACACAAAAACAGCGCGAAAAGCGCAGCAGGAAACCTCATGCCCACCCCATATTTCGATTACACGCTTCGTCTGGGCGATGACGCCCTGATCCTCGGTCAGCGCCTGAGCGCCTGGGCTGGTCATGCTCCCAGCCTTGAGATCGATCTCGGCCTGTCCAATCTGGCGCTCGATCTGGTCGGTCAGGCCACCTTCTGGCTGGAACTGGCCGCGCAGCACGATTCGCAGGGCCGCAAAGCCGATACCCTGGCCTTTCATCGCGGCCCGCAGGATTTCCACAACTGCCTGCTGGTGGAGCAGCCGAACGGCGATTTCGCCCAGACCCTGGCGCGCCAGTTTCTCTATTCCAACTATCAGGCCCTGCTGATGGAGGCCCTGTCGGGCTCGACTGACAAGACGCTGGCCGAAACTGCGGATAAATGCACGCCCGACATCACCTATCATGTCGAATTCGCCACCGACTGGATGATGCGGCTTGGTGACGGCGACTGTCTGAGCCACAAGCGCCTCGTCAAGAGCCTCGGCTATATGTGGCACTTCATCGACGAACTGTTCATGATGGACGAAGTGGATAATGCCTTGCTCCAGCAAGGCATTTCCGTGGACAAGGCCGCCCTGCGCCATCCCTATGACGCGCGCATTGCCCATGTGCTGCACGACATTGGCATTGCCGTGCCGGAGGGTATGCGCCCGGTGATCCTGGGACGTAAGGGCCATGATTGCGAACACGTCGCCTTCATGCTGCACGATATGAATATCCCGCCGCACGATGGCCGTGAAACGCCCTGGTAGATCAGAAATAGGTCGTCATGGCGCTGTGGATAACCTGCGGCGCTTCGAGGAAAAACGGCCCGGCCAGCGCCCGCCACTGCTGAAAATTATCGCTGTTGCGGAAGGTGACCATATGGTGATCCACCGTGGCCCAGGTGACGCGCAGAATATAATGGCCGGGCGTTTCGATGACCCGTTCCAGCGCCATGCCATGACAACCCTCGGCCGATTTGAACAAGGGCGCGGCTCTGGCGACAGCCGCCTCGAAATCGTTGCTGCGGGCGGGATCGATACTCAGGCGGGCAATCTCAAAAATCATCATCATCTCCATCTTTATGCGCCACACATAGCGGAAAGAGGCGCATGGACGCCATGCCTGTAATCGATTACACACATGATTTCAGAATGAAAGCGGATGGAAACGGCAAAAGGGACAGCCATGCTGCCTGTCAAAGACCATCTGGCGTCATGTTCGTCTATAGGCCACGCGGCCGGATCGTCGTAAAACACGCTTTATAAAAAACAGGGATTGCGATTCGTGGCGAGCATACAGGATGTAGCAAAACTGGCGGGCGTATCGACGGCCACCGTGTCGCGCGTACTTTCCGGCTATGCCCACGTCACTCAGGATATGAAGGCGCGCGTCATGACCGCCGTGACCCGGCTCGGCTATGAGCCCAATGGCATGGCGCGCAATCTGCGTACCGCCAGAACATCGCGCCTGATCGTTACCGTGCCCGACATCACCAATATCTTCTATTCCAATATTATCCGTGGTGCCGAAGAATCCGCTCACGCCGCCGGTTACGCCGTCCTGCTCGGCGATGTCGGCACGGAAGGCGACAGTGGCGATTCCTATGCCGGCCTGCTGCGTCGCAAGGAGGCCGATGGCCTGATTTTTCTTGGCCACACCCTGCCCGTTTCACTGGCCGTCATGGCCGCCCTGCCCGATGCGCCGATCGTCAATGGTTGCGAATTCAGCGAAGCCATCACGGTTTCGAGCGTTCACATCGACAATACCGGCGCGGCGCGTGAGGTGATGGAATATCTGTACAACCTTGGCCATACGCGCATCGCCGCTTTGACCGGCCCGATGGACAGCCCGATCAGCCGCGACCGCTTCGACGGCGTGGTGGCCGCCGCCCAGAGCCGTCGCCTGATGGCGCATCTCACCGGCAAGATCGGTGATTTCAGCATTGAAAGCGGCGCCCTTCTGGCCGAACAGGTACTGGCGCAGGACAAGCGGCCCACGGCCATCTTCTGCTTCAGCGACGATATGGCTATGGGGGCGCTCTATGCCATTCGCCGCGCCGGTCTGCGTTGCCCGCAGGATGTCAGCGTGGTCGGGTTTGACGATATTCACAGCGCGCGCTTCGCCGAACCGCCCCTGACGACGGTGCGCCAGCCGATGCACGACATCGGACGGCGCTGCGTCGGCCTGCTGCTGGGCATATTGCGCGGCGACATCCGCGAACGCACCTATGTGACGCTCGCGCACCAACTGGTGGTGCGCGACAGTTCGGCCGCGCCGCCAGATGATGCGCTGTAAAGGCGACAGGTTTTAGTCCTGAGAGCGCAGATCGAGATCGGCCACCGCCGTGGCGGCCAGCAGAAACGCCCCCACGCCATAGAGCGCCGTATCGTCATAGCTGACCGCATCGGGGCGGTCGCTGACCGGCTGGACATAGCCGAGCTTGCCATCGGGATGCACCGAGCGCACCAGCGCCGCCCAGCCCTTGCGCACCACCGGCTCGTAATCGGCGGCGTTGAGAATCCCGGCCTTGACGCCCCAGGCGAAGCCATAGGTATAGAAGCCGGTGCCGCTCGATTCCGGCAGGCTGGTGGCCGGGTCGCCGAGCAGCGAGGGCGACCAGTAGCCGTCGGGCTTCTGGATCGATTTCAGCTCGATGGCCATGTCTTTGAAGATGGTGACCATCTTCGCGCGTTCAGGATCGCCTTCGGGCAGAAGCGGGATCATATGGGCCAGCCCCGCAAACACCCAGCCATTGCCACGGCTCCAGAACAGCTTGTTGCCATTGCTGTCACTACGGTCGAAGAAGCGGCTGTCCCGATACCACAGATGCAGTTTCGGATCATAGAGCCTGGCCGCCGTAGCGTTGAATTCGGATTTGGCGTAGTCGGCATAACGCGGATCGCCGGTGATCTTCGTCATGGCCAGCCAGACCGGCGGGGCCATGAACAGAGAATCGCACCAGCACCAGCGGTCGCGGCAGGTCTTGCCATCGCCGACAAAGGTCAGGTCATTGCGGGGCGGATCGGCCAGTATGGCGTCCAGATGCTGGCGGATCGGCACAAGGGCCTCAGGGCCTGCGCCGTGCGAGGCCGCCCAGATATAGCTCTGGGCGATGACGAAATCGTCGGCGTCGTATTTGCGGTCGCCCGGCTGCCAGTCATTGGCCACGCCGCGCGCCAGAATGGCCTGTTTGAATTCCGGCCGGTCGCTGTGATCGGCCAGCGCCGTCAGACCCACGAACAGCGCCCCCTGCACCCAGCCCTTCGGATCGGGATTCTTGCCGCCCGCCAGCGTAGCGAGCTGATAATCACCGACCCGTTCGGCCAGCGCGATCACCGCCTGCGGCTGCCACGGCACTGTCGGCGCCTCTGCCAGCGCACGCATCGGCATCAGCATGGCCGCCACGGCAACGAGAATGGGCTTGAAACCGGTCATGGCGCGTTTCCTTTTAGAGTTTATGGCGGCAGGCGCGAAAACTGCCGAAGGTCAGAAGACTACAGGCCGATCCGCCCGGCGGCAACCTGTCGCCGGATGATGTGCACGTCAGAGCAGGCCCGCCAGATCGAGGCCTTCCATATCGTCATAGTCGAGATTTTCACCGCCCATCGCCCATATGAAGGCATAGCTGGTAACCCCCACCCCCATATGCAGCGACCACGGCGGGCAGATCACCGCCTGCTCATTACGCACCACGATATGGCGCGTCTCATCAGGGCGGCCCATAAAGTGAAACAAAGGCGCATCGGCGGCCATGTTGAAATAGAAATAGACTTCCGAACGCCGCTCATGCGTATGGGGCGGCATGGTGTTCCACACATTGCCTGACCGCAGCAGGGTCAGGCCCATCATCAACTGGGCCGAGGCGCAGGTGTCGGGCACGATGAACTGATAGATCAGCCGGTCGTTCGAGGTTTCCTGCTCCCCGCGTTTGAGTGGCACGGCTTCGCTGCGCGCAATATGACGGCCTGGATGGGCGGCATGGGCGGGCGTGCTGGCCAGATAAAAACGTGCCGGGGTTTCAACTGACACGCTCTCGAAGCGAACCGCCTGCGCGCCCCGCCCCACATAGACGGCATCGAGCGGTGCCAGCCGATAGGCCACGCCGTCAACGCGCACAATCCCCGCCCCCTCGCCAATATTGATCACGCCCAGTTCGCGGCGTGCCAGCAGGGGCTGACCGGTATTCTGGTGCGGCAGATCGAGAGCCCCGTCCAGCGGCGAGGCCGAGCCGATGATCATGCGCTCCTGATGCACATAGGTCAGCACCACAGCCCCCGGCGCGAACAGGTCGCGGATCAGATACTGATCGCGCAGGGCCGCCGTGCTGGTGCTGTCAAGCGTGGCGGGATGGCCGGCATAATAGGTCGATCTGAACATCGATCAGTTCAGCCCCTGACCGGCTGTCTTGAGGGCGGTGCGGGCGCAGGCATCGGCCACTTCATGCGGCACGTCGGCCACGGCCAGACCACCGATCAGCCTGCCGTTTTCATGCAGCGGCAAGGAGCCGGGGTGGGGATTATAGATGTCCTTATGGGCGGCCAGTTCGGCGGCGAAGGCGGCGTCCGTCTCGCTGCGCGGCATCATCACCGAACCGGGCAGATCATAATGGGCGGCGGCAGCGGCCTTGCGCGGCGCGGCCACCGGCGGCTTGGGCGCGTCATCGGCGCGCAGCACCAGCTTGACGCGGCCCGCGCTATCGACGACGGCCACGCTGGCCGCATAGCCGCGCGACTGACAGACCTCAAGCGCGGCCTGAGCCAGGGCCAGAGATTGCGTTAAGCTGGGTTGCGGCTGCACCGTATAGGGGGTTTGCGCCTGCCCCGGCAAGGGTAAGGCCGCCAGCAGCAGCGCCGCGCCAAGGCTCAATCTCAGTCCCGCCATTTCTCGCTCCCTGTTCGGGGGCGCGCCCTGTACAGCCCTTCGCCCCGGTTCTTATGACCGAGTCTGAGGTAGCATATAAAGATACGGCATACAATATAAAGGTACGATTGGCGGCAAACTCTTTATGCCCAGACACCCAAGGCCTTGGCGCATTACAGCGTACCGATTATAGGGATTTAATTGCCCGTATAGCCAAATTCACGGCTGATCGCCAGAGCGGTGTCCTTGACATAGCCGCGCATGGCCAGCATCCGGGCATCGTCCATATATTGCTGGGCGCTCGACACGCTGATGGCGGCGGTGATCTTGCCGGTCATGTCGCGGATCGGCGCAGCCACGCAGCGGATACGGTCTTCGTTTTCGTCGAGATCAAGCGCGAAACCTTCGGCGGCATAGCCCCTCATCAGTTCGAGCCACGACAGCAGATCATAGCGGTAATGCGGCTGGTCGCGCGCCTCGCGCAGATAGACTTCGCGCAAAGTCTCCTCGTCGGCGTCCATCAGAAGCGCCTTGCCGAGGCCGGTGGGGCGCAGGGGCTGGCGCTCGCCGATCACGCAGCGCACCTCGATGCGGCGCGTACCGGGAATCTTGTCGATATAATGCACCTGATGATGATCGAGTATGCCGAGATTGACCGTATCGCCGGTATCGGCCGACAGCTTGAGCAGGTGCGGATGGGCGATGCGCGTCACGGTGATCTGCTGCGAGGCGGCCCAGCCCAGTTCAAGCAGCTTGGCCCCCAGACTATAGCCATCGCGCGGCGACAGGATCAGATATTTCAGCTCCACCAGTGTGGTGGCCAGCCGATGCACAGTGCTCTTGTTGAGGCCCAGCGACCTGGCCATCTTGCCGAGTGTATTGTCGCCCCTGGCCACGCGGTCGAGCACATCGAGGCCGCGCATCAGGGTCAGCGCCCCGCCCGCCCCGCGCGTCGCCTCGGCCTCAACATCCTGTGTCAAAACCTCGTCATCATTTATCATAGCGTTTTTCATATACTGAAACCCTTGGCGGCAGCCGCGCGATCATTCGTCCGTGAAAAGGCCCTGTGGCCGCAAAGCCAGACCCGTGCCAACGTACCGGATATAAATCTGGCTATGACTATAAATGAAATAGCTGACAATATGCAAGGCGGGCCTCTGCCGTCCTATGGCACCTGCGCCACCACCGGATGATCGAGCTGTTGCCGCGTCGCTTCCAGCCATGCCCTGAAGTCGCCTTCATCGTGAACCGCGCCTGTGTAGCCCGCAATATCCTTGTTTTCCTGCACCCAGCGCCCGCCGAAATAATAGTGAGCCTGAGGCGCGATAAATTGCAGATAGAGGGTCTGGCCGTCATTGACGGCTGCGCCCGTCACGGCATCGCGGCGATAAAAAACCGCCGTGCCGATCTTGTCCGGCCCGTGTTCCTGCGCGCCCCAGACGCCGATATAGGCCCAGCCGTCATCCGCGCCGGACAGAATCGTATCGTCGCCGGGATGGACGGTCAGGCCGGTGACGAGCGGCTCGGCCACATCCTGCTTGACGGCCCGAACCTCGGTCAGCGTACGGCCCGCCGTGATGGCATAGGTGGCGTGCAGGCGACCCGTACCCCCGCCCAGCTTGTCGGCATCGACCTCGACCTTCGCCGTTACCGGCCCATTGGCCAATATCCTGCCGGTGATGACGGACGGCCCGGTCTGTGTCGCCCTGCCCTTGCGCAGCAGGCCGACCCCGCCGACGCCCAGCGCATCACCGACCTTATAGATGTCGCCGCCCCAGCCGCGCGGATACTGATAATCATCGAAACCGCGTCCGATATAGGGAAAGACCGGATCGGGGCCGAACTTGCCGAACAGATCGGTGACATTGCGCTGGTCGAGATAAAGCCTGTAACCGGCGCGGTCCGATTCCCAGCCAATGCCCTCGAAAGCAATCAGTCCGTCATGGATGAAATGGTCGGGCGGCGAGGTAAAGCGGGTGCGATCCTCGAAATGACCGCCCTTGATGGCGTCACCCTGCAACGTGCCGCCGACCTGAACTTTGAGCGTCGCCATGACGCGCGGCGGGGCGGGCGGCGCGGCCTTGGGCTGCAAGCTGACGCGGATGCTCTGACGGGCCGCCAGCGGCATGACGAAACGCACCTCGCCCTGCCCGTCGCCATCGCTGATGGCCTGAGCGGGCAGGATCTGATTGCCCACCCGCACCGACCAGTCGCCATGCGCGCCTTTCAGCGGCACATTGACCACAGCGTCATCCTGCGCGGCGGGCAGCGGATTGCTGACCGTCACCGTCTGAGCATGAGCAGCCAGTGGCAGGAACATGGCGGCGCAGGCGAACAGGGCCGGTTTCATCATCTCAAGGTGTCCTTCCGCTGTTATCATAATCGAGCCGCCATCTGACACGCAGCGGGCCGGTCAGGTTGGCACTGCCGGAATGGCAGCGCAAGAGCGCATGAAAGGCACCGGTCGGCGTCTGGTAGGCGCGCTCATCGACCGGTGACAAAGTGCAGTTCGCAAAACCGCTGATCGTAAAGCCCCTGGCCGCACCATCGCCATAGCTGACGTGCCAGCCGTCCGCTTCGTGGCTGAGGCGGGCATCATGGCTATAGGTGGCGAAATCCAGATCGACCGCCTGCACCGGCAAGGGCGCGGCGGGCGTGAACACATCCTCGCGCACCACCTGCCCCGCCGTGAAGCGATAGGTGGTGGCCACGCGCATACGCGCATCGGGCCGGGGCGTGTTCTCACCGAGGCGATCCATCTGCGCCTGATCATAGCTGACCACCGCTCCGCCGCCCGGCAAGGCATGGGCCGCGACATGACGAAAATAGCTGAGCGGTTCGAGCTGGCTGCCATCGCTGAGCGTAAAGCGGGCGATCAGTTGCGGAAAGGCCCCGTCGGCCACCGCCCCGACCAGATCGGGCGAGAACGGGATCGGAAAATAGGGCGTATTCATGTGCTGGCCCGCCCCGCCATTGATCAGCGGCAGGCCGAACAGCCTCTGTCCGTCAATCACGGTGACCAGCGCGCGATCATAGCCCCCCGCCTTTGACGCATCATGGGCAAACCAGGTCAGGGTGAGCGGTGGTTGAGCCGCGCGCCAGACGGCCAGATCGGTCATGGGGGCCACATCGCGGTAGCCGAGCGCATTCCATTCGGCATCGGTATAGATATATTGCCGCGCCAGACTGAGATTTTCGCCGAGGATTCGGTTCTTGCCGCGATAGGCATCGGTGCGGCGGCCCTTGTCCCACATATTGACCGAACCGGTTTTCGCATCGACCCAGAAATCCATATAGCGCTGCGCCACCACCGAACTATAGCTATAGGCGGCGTCGCGCTCGGCGGGCGTCAGCAGGTCGAACGTGGCGGCGGCGCTCAGCACTTCCAGAAAGGCCGTCTCGCCATAGGTGCCGATGCTGCGGCCATATTCAAAGCCATCGCCCTGCGCATTGAGGCGCAGCAGCAGCACCTCAGCCGATGTACGCAGCCACGCCTTGACATCATCGGGTGGGGTCAGGCCCGCCTCGATATAGCGCTGCGATAATTCGCCAATTAAAAGAATACTATAGCGATCGAAACGCCCCTCGCCGTCCGTTTCGTCGGCAAAGCCGTATTGCGAATAGGTGCGGTAATGATCAAGCGTCCTGGCCAGCAGGGCCGTCATGCCGCTGGCGTCTTCCCAGCCCAGCTTGTGGCGCAGTTGCGCGATGCTGAAGGCCACGCCGTAATAGTTGTTGGGCAGGTCGATCAGCTTCAGATCCTGATCGACGAAGGTGCGCCAGTCGAGCTTATGACGCAGGGTGGCCAGGGTGTCGGGATCGACGCAGGCCTCCAGCCGTCCGGCATCCTTCAGCTTGGACAGGGCCTGCATGTAATAATAGATACCCCAGGTCGTCAGCTTGTCATCGAGCGTCAGGCGCGACAGCTTGCGAAAACCGGCCTCATAGCGCGGCAAACGCGGATCATCGGCGGGCATATGGACGATAACGAAGGCCATGCCGACGGCGATCTTGCCGCCGAGGAATTTGTCACCACTCCCAAACACATCCTGACCATCCATGCGCAGGGCACGGCCTTTGCGCATCAACTGTTCGAGCAGGGCTTCGGTCTGCGGCATCAGGCGCGATTGAATCGTGGCGTCCATAGGCGCCACAGATGGGGGCGCCACAGATGGGGTGGGCACAGATGGGGGCGCCACGGTTTGCGCCATCACCGGCGCGGCGAAACAGGCTGCCGTCAGGGTGGCAGCACAGATAAAGGCCTTGCGCATGATCACTGGCCCTTTTTACGCGGCAGGGGCGGATAGATCAGATTGATGCGCGAGGCCGCATAGGTTTTGCGATAGATGTCAGCCTTTGCATCAAGCGCCGGATCATCATAGCCCCAGGCGGCGCGCAGCAGCGCTTCATAAAGATCGCCGGTATTCATGGCGATCTCCTGCCAGTGCCAGTCGGATTCATGACCGGCATAGCCGGCGATGAAGTCCGTGGCGTGGCGCAGCGAACGCCCCTGCCCGTCATCGAAATCCCAAATATCGACCCCGGTGCAGCGGCCCAGTGCCGCCATATCGTACACCGCCTGCATGGTCCAGGTGCTGTAATGAAACGAGCGCGTGCGCGCCAGTTCACGCGGCAAACTGCCATCAGTCGCCATTTGCGGCTCCAGCCGACGCTTGGTGAAATCGGCGGCCACCTGATGAGCCAGGTCTGTTTTCCCGGCGAAAAGCGCATAGTCGGTCAGTTGCAGATCGTACCAGATGCCGTGATTATTCGCAGCCTTGCGCTCGGTCACGCCATTATCGCTGGTCGTCATCCAGTCGGTGAACTGGCCGAACCAGTCGTGCAGCCCGTCCATATCGGCCTGACTCAACGCGCCCGACGGCTGAAGCAGGCCCACGGCCTCGGTGACCGACATAAAGCCCGCCCCATCGATAATGCCATAGGAACGCCCCGCCACCCTGCCGGGCACGCCCTGGGCAAAGTTGAAATTGGGATTCATCCGCGTTTTCGGATCAAGAAACCATGTGCGCAGGATAAGCGCCGCGCGCTCGGCATATTTTTGTTCGCCGCTGTAAAAGTAAGCCAGGGCCAGAGTCTCGACGGCGTCACTCATCTCGCCCATGCGCGTCCGGTCAAAGGCTGCGGTGGCGCGCTCAGGATTGATCCGGCCATCGCGGTTGATATAGGGCAGACCGTCCGGCTTGGCGGGATCGGGCCACCAGTAGGGTGCGATGCTCATATAGTCGTGCGGATCGCCGCTCGGCGTCTGATGCGTCTTGTCGGTGACGCTCCACGGCCCCTTGCTCAGATCGGCATTGGCCTGCCGGATCAAGGCCTTATAGGCCGGACTGGCGCCCGGATCGGCGGCGATGGCGGCCTTTTCCGACATCAGCGCATCGGATCGCCACAGGAAGGTGGTGCGGCCATCAAAGGCGGCGGCATAGCCATGACTGCCATCGCAGACCGGGGCGCTCACAGCGGGCAGGCTGGCAGCGAAGACAGAGGCGGCTAAAAAACCAAAAGCAGACAACGGCAGGCGCATGGAGCGACTCCTGAACGAAGACCGAACCGCCGCCGCGGCACGACAAAAGTTTACTGGAAAAAATCGGGGCCGTCCGCGAAGACGGCCCCGCAGGCAGGAGAAGTTCGTCAGAAATTGGCGCGCAGCGTCAATTCATAGGTTTTGCCGTCATAATCGATACGGCGCGGCAGGGACGGATCGTTCTCATATTCGGCGCGCGTGGCATCGGTCAGGTTGAAGGCGTCGAACGAGATGGCGAATTGCTTGTTGATATTGTACGAGGCCGAGGCGTCGAGCTGGCTGCGCGCCTTGACGGTGCGGGCGTCGCCGACGAAGGAATTACCGGCGGCCAGCGCATATTTACCACGGTAATTATAAACCAGTCGAATGCCAAACGTCTTGGTTTCGTAATAGCCGATCAGATTGACATTATCCTTGGAAACGCTGGGCAGGGTGATCGGCTTGCCCGCGCTGTCCGTGCCCGAAATCGTCGTATAGGCATAGTTCATCGCGCCGCCGAAATTTTTCCAGAAGCCGGGCAGGAAGTCGAGGTTTTGCTGGATGTTGAACTCGACGCCCTGCACCGTGATCGGCGACAGATTGGTCTGGCCGCTGATTTTGACGAGACCATGAACCGTATTACCCGTGCTGTTGACGAAGGTGTTCGAGCTTTCGCACTTGCCGAAATTGGGGCTTGAAGCGTCGGTCGAAATATCGAGCGTACCCAGGCCGTAATCGACGCCATTGACCAGGCCATCGGCCGGACAAAGCGTGGCCGTGTCGGTGATCGGCCCGATATAGCCTTTCAGCTTCTTCTGGAAGACATCGAGCGCCACCAGTCCGCCGGGGCGATTATACCATTCCAGCGACAGATCGAGCGAATCCGAGGTGTAGGGCTTCAGATTGGTGGCCCCCAGCGAAACCGTATAGGTCGGGCTGGCATAATAGGTGCCGAGCACCGGATCGGTCGTCGGTTCCGGCGACAGCACGCCGCTGATCGGCACGGTATCGCGCGGCTGCGGGCGCACATAGGTCGAATAGGCCGCGAAGCGCAGGATCAGGTCGTCGGTCAGGTCGGCGGCCACGATGAAGGACGGCAGGGCGTAATCATAGTGGTTTTTGTAGGTGCGCGTCGTCATGGTGTGATTGACCGGCGCGGGCGCGGTGGCCAGACTCTTGTCGCAGTTCTCGCAATCGAGCGCCGTAATCGTGTTCTGCGTATCCTCATAGCGCACGCCGAGATTGCCGCGCACCGGAATATGGAACAGCGCCGATTTGAACTTGGCCATCAGATATACCGAAGTGACATCGTTCTCATTGGTGAAGTTGTTGTTCCAGTAGTTCGGATCCCAATAGTTGTTGACCAGCCCATAGGGGGTGATGAAGACGCCGGAACTGGGATTAAGCGCGAATTGCGGTGCCAGACGGCTGGGGTCGATGGGCGTGATCGCCGCCAGCATCTGCGCCACATTGGCCTGATACCAGTTGGTATTCATGCCGGACGCATTGCCGCCAAAGAAATTGGCAGCGGCGGGCTCCGGGCTGACCATGTCCGACGTGATGTTCTCGGTCAGGGCGCCCAGAGACGTGTTGCGTGAACCGGTTGATTCATACTTGTCCTGTTCATAGCGCGCACCGAATTGCAGGCCCGACAGGAAATGATCCCCGGCGAAAAAGCGTTCGCCATCAAACTGAAGCGCATTGAGATAGTTATCGGCATGGCCATTGGTGCCGGTCGAGCCGAACTTGTCGCCCAACGCATTGGCCGCCTGAGTGGCCTGATTGGCTGCCGAGGCCACCGGATAGCCGCCGGGACTGACATGGCTGGCATTGGGCGTGTTCAGCGTATAGACGGCATTGGACAGGTCATTGCCGCCGGTAAAGATGTCGGCGGTGATGCCATTGCCGCCGGTGGAATTCTTATAGGGGTTCTCGATCACATCCAGTTCGATCTGGTTGGCCAGAACCTCGGCGCGCGAAATCGTGGCCGTGCCGGTGAAACGCCAGGTGTCGTTCTTGAATTCGGCGTTCGGAGTGATCGACCAGGTCGATTGCTTGGCAGGCTCCGAGCGTGAAGAATCATAGGTGCTGACATTGGAAGCCGAGAAGCTGTTGATATAGGCGCGCGGCCCGTTGGGCGTGTTGACGATATAGGGTGTGCCGATATTGGTGATCAGATCGACCTTGGAGGTAGCGCTCAAATTGGCATTGCTGCCCTTGCCGGCGTCGGTCTGGATATATTGCAGGTCATTGGTGCCCTGATCGAGATTGCGCTCGGTATAGAAGGCCGTGGTGCCGATCTTCCAGTTGTCATTGGGACGCCATTCAAAACCGGTAGCACCTGATAACAGATGACCGGCATTATAACGGCTGAACTGGCGCACCTGCGAGGGATAATAGATGGCGGCGGGCACACCGGCGGGCAGGCTGGCGATCAGGGCGTCATAGACCGGGTTGGATCCGGCTTTTTGCTGATTACCAACCTGAATGGGCCCCAGCGCATTGCCCCAGGTATTGACCGAGATCGAGTCGCGGCGGAATTTTTCCTGCTTGTAGGCCACCGTGCCGAACACGGCGAAATCGGGGCTGAAATGATGGTTGATGCCAATCGTCATTTCGGGGCTGCTCAGGCTGCCCAATGTGTCATATTCTTCCGACACCTTGATGAACTTGCCGTCCTTGCGCGACAGAGCAGGCGCGATGCGCAGATCGACATTGCCGGACAGCCCGCCCGCTATATCGGAGGCGTCGGGCGACTTGACCACCGTGATCGATGAGAAGATGTCCGAATTGAAAGCGCCCAGCGGCGTCGAGGCCGTGTTGGAGGCACTGGACAGGATCGGATCGGCGAAGGCCCCGCCATTCAGCGTGGTACGGGCAAACGTGCCCGGCAGACCGCGCAGCGAGATGGTGGCGTTACGCGAATCGGCTTCGCGGTTGAGCTGAACGCCGGGGATACGCTGGATGGCCTCGCCGACATTCAGGTCGGGGAAGCGGCCCAGACCATCCGAATTGATCGAATCGGTGATTTCGATGCTGTCGCGCTTGGTACGAATAGCGTCGGCATAGGCTTTGCGAAAGCCGGTGACCACCACAACCGTATTGTCGGCGGCCGGTTTCGCGGTTGCCGGATCGGCGGCTTGCGCCTGCGCTGCGCCCGCACCCAGCGCCATACCTCCAGCCACCGCCAGAGCGCTTACCGACATCAGGACGCGCGCGCGCCGCATTGAACCCGATTTCATCATTATCCATGTCCCTGCTGTTATCGCCCACCTCATGCGGGCTTTTTTTCATACAAGGCTGGAATGACCATAAATGCAACATCAATTCATATATCGGTACGATTGTGAATCGCGTTTTATGTTGATTTTGTAATTTTTGTGGCCCCAACGCCACAATATTAGGAATTATAGTCTCTATATTTGAGACGATTAAACATTTTTGAAATTCAACCCCCTTATGCGTCCCTATATGTGAAACAATATAGTCTGCATGGAGGTCGGAACGCAGCCTTGGCACAAAGAGGTTTTGCCAATATGTGTCATGAGCCAACAAAAATCGACAAAAATCGCCACAATCCTAAATTCCCCCACACCACCCCAGCGCGTAGAGTGTCTATAATGGGTACGATCTGTTTATTTATGATACGTCCGTGCTTGACCCGCTCAAAATTACACGGCACAGACTGCGCTATCTGAAGGCAGCACAACAGGACATTCCAACATGGCTCATCCATTCGATCTCAGCGGCAAGGTGGCTCTGGTCACCGGCGCCAATACCGGCCTAGGTCAGGGCATTGCCCTGGCTCTGGCGCAAGCCGGAGCCGACATCGCCGCCGCCGGTATCGTGCCGGCTGATGAAACCGGCCAGAAGGTAACGGCGCTTGGCCGTAAATTCATCAATATCGACGCCAATCTGATGAGCATCGAGCCGGTGGATCGCATCGTCTCCGAGACGCTGTCGGGCCTCGGCGGCCTGCATATCCTCGTCAATAATGCTGGCCTGATCCGCCGTCAGGACGCCGTCGATTTCTCGGAAAAAGACTGGGACGACGTGATGAACGTCAATATCAAGGGCGCTTTTTTCATGGCCCAGGCCGCTGGCAAGCACATGATCGGCCAGGGTTACGGCAAGATCATCAATATCGCCTCGATGCTCAGCTTCCAGGGCGGCATCCGCGTGCCTTCTTACACGGCGTCGAAGTCGGGCATAGCGGGGATTACCCGCCTGCTGGCCAATGAGTGGGCGTCGAAAGGCGTCAACACCAACGCCATCGCGCCCGGCTATATGGCTACTGACAACACGGCCCAGATCCGGGCCGACGAGGTGCGCGAAAAGGCTATTCTCGACCGCATTCCGGCTAATCGCTGGGGCGAACCGGCCGATCTCGGCGGTACGGCAGTCTTTCTGGCTGCCCCGGCTTCGGATTACGTCAATGGTGCCATCATCCCGGTCGATGGCGGCTGGCTGGCGCGGTAATATCAAGTTGTGATGACGGTGACTCATCACAACTTGGCAAGCGCATCTGTGCGCCACCGCAGATGCGTCGAGCCCATTCTTTAATCAAAGAAGATTGGCGGCGCTTGAGCTGCAAAAAAATGCGAATACCGACTTGCACCTGAATATGTTTGGGTCTGCGCGAGTTGGTGTAAAGCATTTCGCCACGTATTCGATGCTCCGGGTCGCCGCTGGAGCTTTTTTTTGTTAGCGTTCTGATTCGGGAGGCGGACATGGTAGCCAGACGTAACTGTTTCATCTGCGGTTCGGACGCTGGACCGCGTGTCGCCGGGGTCGATATGGACGTCTGCGGGCTCGGCCGCGTCGCCTATGGCGTACGTTGCTGCATCGGTTGCGGGCTGGTGTTGCAGGATCCGGTCGTGCCGCCGGAACTAATGGCGCGTCATTACGCGCATTTCGCACCCTATACGAACTTTTCACAGGGCGAGCCGCCACTCACCGGGCCGGCGCGGCGTATGCTTGCCCTGGTCGCCACGCATGACTTGCCTTCCGGCCGCGTCTTTGATGTCGGCGCGGCCACCGGTGGCATGTTGTTCCACTTCCGCCGCGCGGGCTGGCAGGTATCCGGCGCGGACCTGTCTCCTGAGGCGATCCGTCAGGCCCGCGAACTGAACGGGATTGAACTGACACTGGGCGGCTGCGAGGACGCGCTGGCCGACCAGCGTAATCTCGACCTGATCACCCTCAGCCACGTTCTGGAACATATATATGCGCCCCTTCCGGCGCTTGCGGCCATTCACGCAGCGCTGGCCCGCGAAGGGCATTTTCTGCTGGAAGTACCATGCCTTGCCGAACCGGAACGCTGCGCGCCCGGGATATTTTCGATGGAGCATGTCAATTATTTTGAGCGCGTCACCCTGACGCGACTGCTGCACAATGCCGGATTTACCATTGTCTCGGCCGAGGTTGGCGGCGACAATCCACTCTATCCGGTCATCACCGTGCTGGCGCGTAGAACCGATGCGGCGCAAAAGGATACGGTCAGCGCCTATGAGGAAAATCTGGCCTTTTGTGAAGCCTACACCGCGCGCGACCGGGCGTTGTGGCAGGCCGTAGAGGCACGGCTGCACGCCATGCTGGCCCCAGGCGAACCGGTTCATGTCTGGAGCGCGGGTGTGCAGAGCTCGATGCTCCTGTCACGCACCGACCTGATGCGCCACGCACATGTCCTCGGCCTGACCGACCGCGATTTGCGTAAGCTTGGCGAGAGCGTCGAGGGTTTGCCGATCCTGCCGCCGCACGAGGTGATCGCCGCGCCGCACCGCATTCTTGTCGGTTCCTACAGCTTCGCGTGCGACATCGGCAACGACCTGCGCGCCCAGGGCGTCCCCCCGGAACGCATCGTGCAGGTCTATTAGAGCGGTTTGCATTCTGAATGAATCGGTCAAAGGCATGCAAACCGCTCTACATTTTACGTTTTTCCGCATCTCGCATTCAATTTGTAAGTCAAATTAAACGCTCGTTGCTCTGGAGCGGTTTGCATTCTGAATGAATCGGTCAAAGGCATGCAAACCGCTCTACATTTTACGTTTTTCCGCATCTCGCATTCAATTTGTAAGTCAAATTAAACGCTCGTTGCTCTAGCCAATACTGGCGGAGGGCATCATCATGCCCGGCATCATATTGGCGTTCATGTGATACATGACCCACAGGCTGCCGCCGATCAGGATGCAGACGATGACGAGCGTGAACAGGAAGACGACATTGTTCCAGCCCTGGCTCGACGAGGTGTTCATGTGCAGGAAATAGATCAGGTGCACGATGATCTGCACCACGGCAATGCCGACGATCACCGGCACAAGGCTGTGGGCAGGCAGGACGTGCATCATGGTCATGGCGAACGGAATCGCCGTCAGCACCACCGAGGCCACAAAGCCGAACAGGTAGGAACCGACCGAGCCGTGGCCCGCGCCACCGTGATCGTCGTCGTCATGGCCGTGCGCCTTGGCATGGCTGTCGTGTTTGGCGGGTGTGCTCATCAGGCCGCTCCCATCAGGTAAACAATCGTGAAAACGCCGATCCAGATGATGTCGAGGAAGTGCCAGAACAGGCTCAGTTCCATCAGGCGGATGCGGTTGGCGGGAGTCAGGCCACGACGCCCCAGATGGACGAACATGGTGCCCATCCAGATCAGGCCGGAGGTGACGTGCAGGCCGTGCGTGCCGACCAGCAAGAAGAAGGCCGACAGAAAGGCCGAACGGTTGGGGCCATTGCCTTCCGAGATCAGCTTGGCGAATTCATGGATTTCCATGCCCATGAAGCCGAGGCCACACAGGGCGGTCAGGGCCAGCCAGCCAAAAACCCATTTCAGCTTGTTGGCTTCCATCGAAATCATGGCCAGACCGTAGGTCAGGGACGAAATCAGCAGCAAAGCCGTTTCAACCGCCACATAAGGCAGATCAAAAATATCATGGCCGGAAGGGCCGCCCGCCAGCCCGTCCTTCAGCACGGCATAGCCGGCGAAGACTGAGGCGAACAGGATGCAGTCGCTCATCAGGTAGATCCAGAAGCCGAGCGTTACCTTCGGGGCTTCATCGTGATGGGCGTGATCGTCGTGGTGGGGATCGAGGCTTTCGCCCAGTGTCGCGGGTCGGCTCATGATCAGCCCTCCAACTTGTTGCGTTCGAGATGGGCGGCCTCGATGGCGGCCACTTCGGCGGCGGGCACATAATAGTCGCGGTCTTCATTGAAGGTATGGACAATGCCCAGCCCCATCATGACCAGCAGCGCGCCTATCGCCATCCACCAGATATGCCAGGTCAGGCCAAAGCCGAGGCCGATGGCGACAATACCCATCAGGAATCCGGTCGGGGTGTTGCGCGGCATGTGGATCGGCTCGTAATGAGCCGGCGCCTTGTGCGCCACGCCCTTGACCTTCATGGCCCACCAGGCGTCGCGGCCGGTCACAACAGGCAGTTCGGCGAAATTATAGAAGGGCGGCGGCGATGAGGTGGCCCATTCCAGTGTGCGCCCGCCCCACGGATCGCCCGTCAGGTCTTTCAGCTTGTCGCGCTGCATGATCGACACGACGATCTGGGCGATCTGCGCCAGGATGCCGATGAAGATCAGACCCGCTCCGGCGGCAGCCACGATCAGGTAAACGTGCCAGACGGGGTTATCCATATAGTCGAGACGGCGCGTCATACCCATCAGGCCCAGGGCATAGAGCGGCATAAAGGCGATATAGAAGCCGATAACCCAGCACCACAGCGACACCTTGCCCAGACCTTCATGCAGCTTGAAGCCGAACGCCTTGGGGAACCAGTAGTTCATGCCCGCCATTGAGCCAAATACCACGCCGCCGATGATGACATTATGGAAGTGGGCGATCAAAAACACCGAATTGTGCAGCACGAAGTCGGCGCCCGGTACGGCCAGCAGCACGCCGGTCATGCCACCGATGGCGAAGGTGATGATGAAGGCCAGCGTCCACAGAACCGGAATTTCGAGACGCACACGTCCGCGATACAGGGTGAACAGCCAGTTGAAGATCTTCACGCCGGTCGGGATCGAAATGATCATGGTGGTGATGCCGAAGAAGGCGTTGACATCCGCGCCCGAACCCATGGTGAAGAAGTGGTGCAGCCACACCATGAAGGACAGGAGGGTGATGCAGACCGTGGCATAGACCATCGACGTATAACCAAAGATAGGCTTTGATGAGAAGGTCGCGACGATTTCTGAGAAGACGCCGAAGCACGGCAGGATGAGGATATAGACTTCCGGGTGGCCCCAGGCCCAGATGAGGTTGACATACATCATCGGGTTGCCGCCCGCCTCATTGGTGAAGAAGTGCATCCCCAGATAACGGTCGGCACCGAGCATGGCCAGGGTGACCGTCAGGATCGGGAAGGCCGCCACGATCAGCGCATTGGCGCACAGGGTGGTCCAGGTGAAGATCGGCATCTGCATCAGGCCCATGCCGGGCGTGCGCATCTTGAAGATGGTGGTGATCAGGTTGACGCCCGACAACAGCGTGCCGAGGCCGGAAATCTGCAAGGCCCAGATATAATAGTCCTGCCCGACGCCCGGCGAATAGGCCAGTTCCGACAGCGGCGGATAGGCCAGCCAGCCCGTATGAGCAAACTCACCGATCACCAGCGAGATATTGACCAGAATCGCGCCCGCCACGGTCAGCCAGAAGCTGAGCGAGTTCAGGTAGGGAAAGGCCACGTCGCGCGCACCGATTTGCAGCGGCATGACGATATTCATCAGGCCGATAATGAAAGGCATGGACATGAAGAAGATCATGATGACGCCGTGCGCCGAGAATATCTGGTCGAAATGGTGCGGCGGCAGATAGCCCTCCCCGCCATTCGAGGCCAGCGCCTGTTGCGTGCGCATCATCAGGGCGTCAGCGAAACCGCGCAGCAGCATGACGATAGCCAGAATGATGTACATCACGCCGATCTTCTTGTGATCGACGCTGGTTAACCATTCTTTCCACAGATAGGGCCACTGTTTGAACCAGGTGACGAGGGCCAGCACGGTGATGGCCGCGCCGACCATACCGGCACCGGCCACCATGATGATCGGCTCGTTCCACGGCACCGAATCAATTGTCAGCTTGCCGAAAATAAGATGTTGCAGGTTCATGGACATGAGGGACATCAGGATTGACTCCGGCGCGCATCACTCTTGGCCTGCGCGACCTTTTCAGTAACCGCCCCATTGGACGGATGTGTGTCGGACGGATTCTTGCACGGGGCGGCGTCGGGCGCGATGGTTTTCATCATCGCCATATTGACGGTGTCGTCCGTGCAGGGCGATCCATCGGCGCATTTGTTGAGAATATTGTGATAGAGGTGCGGATCCACCGAACCGTAATAGGCAACGGCCACTTTTTCCGAGGGCGCGGCGAGCGCCGCATAGCTGGCCGAATCGAGCAGCGGATGCGTTTTCGCCCTGGCCATCCAGGCGTCGAAATCGGCCGGCTGCATCGCCAGGGCCTTGAACTTCATGCCCGCAAACCCTATGCCCGAATAATTGGCCGACATGCCATCATAAGCGCCCGGATGATCGGCGATCAGCGACAACTGAGTCTGCATCCCGGTCATGGTATAGATCTGCGAGCCGAGTTGCGGAATGAAGAAGGAATTCATCACCGTGGCCGAGGTCAGGTCGAAATGCACAGGCGTGCCGACCGGCAGGGCCAGTTGATTGACCGAGGCCACGCCGTATTGCGGATAGATGAACAGCCACTTCCAGTCGAGCGACACGACCTGAACCTCGACCGGCTTGGCCTTGTTGGCCGTGGTCAGGGGCTTATAGGGGTCGAGCTGGTGAGTCGAAATCCACGTCACCGTGGCCAGGGCCAGAATGATCAGGCACGGAATGGCCCACACCACGGCCTCGATGCGCGTCGAATGCTCCCAGTCCGGGGCATAGACAGCCTTGCGGTTGGATTCACGGTATTTCCAGGCGAAACCGATGGTCATAAGGATAACGGGAATGACCACGATCAGCATCAAGCCTGTGGCCAGCAGGATAATATCCTTTTCCTGCGCACCGATCGGCCCCTGCGGGTCCATCAAAGCCATTTTACACCCGGAGAGCATGACAGCCATGCCCGCCGCGCCCACAGCCGCGACACGCTTTATATTGCGATGCAGCGTAGATAAGGGGGCGTTTTCCAGGCGGGCCGGGTCGTTTTTCACCCCGGCAGGGAAATATATATTTTGCTTACGCACTACATAACCTCGTGTAACACACAAAAGTTTTGGCAAGTTGGTTGGATTATGTCTTTAAATCACAAAATGTCCGATGCCAAAGCAACCATAGTAACAAAATATGACGCGGCGTTACAGCCGGAAAGAGACGCAACAACCCGAACGAATACCTGAGAATACTTGCGCATCCATCTGCAAAAACGACTCACGTGACAAAAACAGAGTCAGATACGAGCAAATTTGCTGATCAGGCACTTCCAGCTAAACTGCCTTAAAAAACAAATCCCCCGGCATTGCAAGTGGGCAGAATGTCGCATCGCAAAATTATATTTCCGCAGATACGTCAAAAAACAACGCTATCTGTCGTTCCGGGCCATATCAGCCGCCTGAAAAAAATTGCTTCAGCCCCCTTGCACAATGCAAAATAAGCGGTACCCTGAGACAAATTGACACGTGTGAAAAAAAACACCGGTCTTTCAAAGTTATTTTCGACAGTGAGGTTAAAAGCGTCATGTCCAAGCGTAAGACAAACAGCCACACCACCGCTTCCGCCGTCGCCTACGGAGCCGCCCCGCGTGTTTATCAGTTCAGCGCCGCCTTCAAGGGGCTGCTGGTGATTGGCGCGCTCGCCCTTATCGTTCTCGGTATTCTGGGCACGGCCGACGCCTATCTCTATGGCGGCTCACTGGCTGCACAATTCGGCGGCTGCTTGCTGGCCCTGATTCCGTTTTCGATCGCCCTGTTCGTGGTGCCCGCCCTGTGGCAATGCAAACTGTGCCTCTATGAAGATCATCTCGAATATAATGGCCTGCTCGTGCAACGCACCATCCGCAAGGCCGATATTCAGCGCGCCCTGCGCCCCACGCCGCGCTATGGCATGTTCTCGGTCATCCTGACCCTGTATGGCCAGCCCTTTAAGCGGATGCGTATCGCGATTCTCGGTCGTGCCGACGAAGCCCTGAATCGCTGGATGAACGGCCTGCCGTCACAAAGCTAACCCCATCTCCACGAGCGGCTGATCCTGACAGCCGCGACAAGGACAGGCGGACGCCCCCAGCGGCGTCCGCTTTTTTTATATCTGTGAGGCAACGGGTTCGATTTTACCACAAACTTGTGATTCCGGCTTGATTTGCTCATCGCGCCTGCGCATGGCAACGGTCAGGCTTGGCTCATCACCTTCCATTTGGATGAACAGTTCGTGCCCGTGCCTGCCCCCCTGCTCAGCGCCCTTATCCTCGGCGGCACGCTCATCCTGTTCGTGTCGGGTCGGCTGCGCCACGACCTGATCGCCCTGATCGCATTATTCGCCGCTGTCCTGACGGGTCTGGTTAAGCCCGGTCAGGCCTTCGCAGGTTTCGGTGATCCGGCGGTGATCGCTGTCGCTTCGGTGCTGGTGGTCGGGCGCACGCTCGAACTGAGCGGCGTGGCGGCGCGCCTCGCCCGGCTGGCCCTGCCGCGCGGCGGCGCTTTCAGCCTGCAACTGGCCCTGCTGATGGTGATCGCCGCCGCCTTGTCGGCCTTCATGAACAATATCGCCTCGCTTGTCATCTGTATGCCGCTGGCGACCGAACTGGCGCGCAATCACAAACGCCCGCCCGGCGCGGTGCTGATGCCTTTGTCTTTCGCCACCATACTGGGCGGCATGACCACCCTGATCGGCACGCCGGCCAATATGATCCTGTCATCGGTGCGCCATACCGAACTGGGTCAGGGCTTCGGCTTCTTCACCATGACGCCGGTGGGTTTGAGCGTCTGCGTAGCCGGACTGGCCTATCTGGCCCTGCTCGGCTGGCGTTTTCTGCCCGGTCGGACGGGCACCGATGTGCCGGTCATGCCCTGGCAGGTATCCGAACTGCAACTGACCGAAGCCGCCACGATCAGCCGCGCCGACATCGGGCGGATTTTGCGCGAAACCACCACCCGCCTGCTGGCGCTTTTGCGCCGTAACCATGCCCTGGCCTGGCCTGCGGATAATCGCCTCAAACGCACTGATAAGCTGCTGGTGCTGACTCGCTCGAAGCCCGAAGAGGTGGCCGCCGCCCTGCCCTTCGCCACGCGGGCCCCTGCGCCCGATCCGCAGGACATCACGGCGCGCATGGTGGTGGCCCACGGAACCGGCCTGATCGGCGACCGTTATGACGCCATCGAGCGGCGCAGCGGCGGCACGGTGCGCCTGACTGGCATGGGCCCGCGTAAATCGATCCAGCGCCAGCCCCTCGACAGCCTGACCTTCCAGACCGGCGACCAGCTCTTTCTCACCGGGCCTGCATCCGACATCGCCGATTTCGCCGCCCGCGAACGCCTGCTCGAAATCGACCGCAGCGCCCCCGCCCCGATGGAATGGCGCGGCGCCCTGACGGCTCTTGGCATCTTCGTTGCGGCCATCCTCGCAACAGTTGTGTTTAACATACTGCCCGCCCTCAGCTTTCTTGCCGCCGCCGCCCTGATGGCCGGACTGGGCCTGATCAAGCCGCGCGAAACCTACAAGGCCGTGGACTGGAGCATTATCATCCTGCTGGCCGCCATGATTCCGGTCGGGGCCAGTTTCGAGACGAGCGGCGCGGCCCATATCGTGGCCGAGGTCGCCGCGCGGCTGCTGACCTCGGCTCCCCTGCCCCTCTGCCTGGCCTGCGTCTGCACCATGACCCTGCTTCTGTCGATCATGCTCAACAATGTCGCCACGGCCCTGATCATGGGGCCGCTGGCCATCCAGCTCGCCGGACTGCTGCATGTCGCGCCCGACGCCCTGTTGCTGGCGGTGCTGATCGGCACCTCATCGGACTTCCTCACCCCCATTGGCCACCAGAATAATCTGCTCGTCATGGGGCCGGGCGGCTACAGGTTTGCCGACTATTCGCGCGTCGGGGCGCTGTTGTCGATGATCGTGGTGGCCACGTCAGCCTGCGTCCTCAGCCTGATCTATGGCTGATCTATGGCTGAAACGGCCTAATCCTGCCCCACCTTGCTGTCCAGGCGGGCGCGCAGATCGGCGAAGGGCGAAAACGGATTGATATAGGGCTCGTTCGAACGCTTCGGCTCACCCGGTTTCGCGCTCGCCTTACCCTCTGGCTTGCCGCCCTTGCCGCCGGTGCGCGGCCCGCGCCCAGCCTCGGCTTTACGCTCCTGACGCGGCTTGTCCTCAGCGGAACGGCGATGGCGCGCCGGTCGGGCAGGACGCGGCTCCAGACTTTTTTGCCGCCAGCCGATCAGCTCGACCTCGCGCGTTTCTGTAACAGGCGCGGTGATTTCCGGTGCCTCCGCAAGGGGTGCGGGCGGTTCGGCGGCAGCGACGGCTTCAACCGTTTCCACCCCGGCCTGAGGGGCTTCCGGCACGTCCGGCGCCGCCTCGCCTATGGTCGGCTCCACCACGGCTTCGCTGACATCGCCAGCCGTTTCGCTGGCCGCTTCTGTCACAGGCGATGCCTCGGCCACAGCCGCCGCTTTGCGCCCGCGCCGCCGCCGCCTTTTGCCCGCCATAGCCTCCGGCGCGTCCTCGGCCGGGGCCACCACCGGCACCGGTTCGCCGACCGTGATCGGCTCGACCTTGACCAGCCCCAAAGCCTGCAACAGCTTGTCGCGCTGCGTCTCCGACAGGCCAAGCGCCGCAAAATCGCTGGGCTTCACATAGATGGCGCCCTTCTGGAAACGTCCGCCATTCATGATCCTGTCGAGCTGCGACAGGGTCTTCATGCTGACCGGGCCATAGTTGTCCAGCAACAACTGGCCCTTCTGGCTGGCCTGCCGCTGGCCTTCCGCCGGGCCGCCCTCCAGCTTGCCAAACGCCTGCAACAGCGGGCGCAGTTTCGGTGACAGCATGTCGGGCAGAAACCAGGCATAGCGGTGCCCGGCCACGCCCAGCGCCTTCAGCGCCGCCTTGTCTTCCGGCGACAGCTTCAGGGTTTCGTCACGATGCAGAACCCCGCCGTTTTCATACAGGCGAAAGGCGATGGCGCGCACATTCGCCGCCGTACCCTCGGCATCGGCGGCCTGCTTGACCTTCCACAGGCTTTTGAACTGATGCTGCGCCGTCTGGCGCACATAGTCGCCGATGCGCTTGATAGCGTGTTCGGTCAGCGCCGGATGATCGGGCCCGTCAATCAGGCGCAGACGCGGCGTGAAATAGTCGCCCGGCTCGATCTCGGCCACCGGCTCATGATTCCACAAGACCTGCTGGCTACGGATGCGAAACGCCTTCGAGGCGCTCTGGCCAAGGGCGCGCAGGCGATCGATCAGCACGGGCCTCACGGCGCGAAAGGCCGCCTGCCGCAGGGCCTTGTCCTCGATCAGGCTTTGCGAGGTGCTGAGCCGGAAGCTCAAGCCTTTCAGCTCGCCGACACTGTGGCCCTCGATGATCACCTGACCTTCGGGCGTCACCTCCGGGCGCGGCGCTTCATCGGAATCGAGCGCCTTCAAAAGGGCCGAGGTGCGCGCGTCGATAAAGCGCTGCATCAGGGCCTCGTGCAGCTTGTCGGACAGGCGATCCTCCAGATCGCGCGTCCGCTCGCGCCAGTGTTCGATGCGCTTCAGCCAGGCGCCGCGATGGGCGATATAGGACAGGGTGCGCACGCCCGACAGGCGCGACGACAGCGTGTCAATGTCACTGGTGGAGTTGTCAGAATTGGCCATCTTATCGAGATCGTCCAGTTGCGCCTCGAACCATTCTTCGGGAATCAGGCCGTCGGGCGACAGGCGCGACCAGAACAGGAAGCTGACCAGCTTCAGATATTCATCAAGGCCGACTTTGCGGAAATCAGGCAACTGGCAGGCTTCCCACAGGGCGCGCAGCGACACCGGATTGCGGATCTTGGCGGCGATCTCTTCGTCCTGCGCCAGGGCGCGCAAGGCCTTTTCGTCGAGCGCCTCCTTGGCCAGGTGCAGGCCCGGCGTATGCGACGGCAGGGTCAGGCTTTTCAGCAGGGCGTCAAGCGTCGAGAAATCGAGCTTGTGGTTACGCCATTGCGCCGCATCGAGCGGGGTGAACTGGTGATTTTCGATGGCGTGAACCAGATCTTCGTCAAGCTCGTGGCATTCGCCGGTCACGCCAAACGTGCCGTCCTGCATATGCCGCCCTGCCCGTCCGGCGATCTGGCCGATTTCCTGCGCCGTCAGGTGGCGCGATGACTTGCCGTCAAACTTGTTCAGACCCGAAAAAGCGACATGCTGAATATCCATATTCAGCCCCATGCCGATGGCATCGGTGGCGACCAGAAAATCGACCTCGCCGCGCTGAAACAGATCGACCTGGGCATTGCGGGTTTTCGGTGAAAGGCCGCCCATCACGACGGCCGCCCCACCGCGCTGACGGCGGATCAGTTCGGCGATCGCATAGACTTTTTCGGTCGAAAAGGCGACGATGGCCGTGCGCTTGGGCAGGCGCGTCAGCTTCTTCTGACCGGCATAGCTGAGATGCGACAGCCGGTCGCGCATCATGATGGCAGCGCCCGGAAACAGGCGATGAAACAGGGGCCGGAAGGTAGCCGCGCCGAGGAACAGGGTTTCAAAACGGCCGCGCGCATGCAGCAACCGATCGGTGAACACATGACCGCGCTCGGCATCGCCGCAGAGCTGAATTTCATCGACGCACAGGAAATCGACGCTGCGCTCCAGCGGCATGGCCTCGACCGTGCAGACGAAATAGGACGGCAGGCGCGGAATGATCTTTTCCTCGCCGGTGATCAGGGCCACGGCATTGACGCCCTTGATGGCCACCACGCGCTCGTAAATCTCACGCGCCAGCAGCCTCAAGGGCAGGCCGATCATGCCAGACGCATAGCCGCACATGCGCTCGATAGCGTAATGGGTTTTGCCGGTATTGGTGGGGCCAAGCACAGCCATGAGCCTGGCGTCGCTGACAGCATGGATCAGCGGCAGGGCGGCGGACGGTTCGGTGGGGGCAAGATCGGTCACGCGCTCTTCATAAGCGTGCGAAGGGCTTTTGGCAAAATGAAAGTTGGAGATTTTGCGGTGTGTAAACGAGTCGTTACCGCCCAGCCGAACGGGACGGCAACAAACCATGTACGAATCAGTGATGTTGATTCGTTCCGATTATATTCTATACCATATTTTGTAGGCCCCGACCAGATTAACCATACAGACGGCGTGATTTGCGCTTATGCACGAAAAAAGCGTCGGCTTGTGCTTCTCACACCGCGCAGCTTTGTGTAAAGACGAGCCGCATGGCCCCTTAGCTCAGCCGGATAGAGCAAGGCTTTCCTAAAGCAGAGGTCGGGGGTTCGAGTCCCTCAGGGGTCGCCATCCGTGTGCGTTAGCATTAAGACACGCAGATTTTAGCGTTAAGACGCGCACATTGCGCTATCGGAAGTAGATTGGGAAATATTTCACAATCTATAATTTGCATTTTGGCTATGCTGACTGCTCCAAAACGCGAAGATATTGATTCGCTGAACCCGTATTTTGAAGGCGATGTGAGAGCCATTTAATCGATTGCCGACTGCTTAGGCCCATTGCGGAAATGGAGTCGTTGTGGTTACGTTTCAATTAAAACCAGCCCGAAACCAGACATGCGACAGGCTTGATGGCTTAGCGGAAAAAGCTCGTACCTCGGTGTGGGGATGAGCATGTCCTGGGCCTGGAAGTCGCCCGCGATTGATGGGTGATGATGCTGGTATTGTGACAGCGACGCCACGCCCGCCATCAACAGGAACGATCCCACCGAGCGCGCAGTCCCCATGCATAGTGTATGTAGTTGAGCGCGGACAAATCGCATGGTGTAATGTATCACGAAGCCGCTCGTCACCATGCCGCCGGGGAAGCCAATGCTATTGATGCCGGATGAAATATTTTCGTATCCGTAATCTGTCCGCGGCCTCAAAAGCTAGAGAAATTTCTCGGCCTCGGCCATATCGTTATGCACCTGCGTAAGCCTGACGGTCGCATCGGCTATGGTGGTCAGGCCCATGCGGATGGCGGGATTGTCAGTAGCCTTTTCAATAGCTTCAGCAGCATCAATAATCGTGGTGAGCGGCGTCATGATTTTCTGACGCGAAAGCCGCAGAACGCGATCCTTCAGATCGCAGGCGCGCCTTGCTTTTTCGAGGTCTGCGCGCACATCAGCCTCGGCACGCGAGGACCGCAGCACATAGGCCAGTTCGTGCAGCAATAGCCGCCAGTTTAGCGGCTTGACCACAAAGGATGTGGCCCCCAGCGCGAAAGCCCGGTCGATGGCGGTCATGTCCTCGCGGCCCGTGACCACGACGAGCGGCAGGTGTTTCAAGCTCTCTTGCCAGCGCACCCGTTCGATCAGGCCAAACCCATCCAGGCGCGGCATTTCCAGATCGACCAGCGCAATGTCGATCCCGCCCTGCATTAGCCTTTGCCAGGCCGCCTCGCCGTCCTCGGCCAGTTCGACCTCGACATCTGATGTCGCCAGATGAGTGGCGGCGAATTCGCGCAGGATCGGATCATCGTCCGCGACAAGAATGCGCGCCGAATCCATATCGACGAAGTGCGAACCGTTCATCGTGATAAAACCGGCATTTTGGACGGGCCCACACCGGCAGGTACCGGCACGCCTGAGCCCACATAGTTGCTGTTAATGACCAGAACCGGGTTTTGCCTCAGGGCAATATCCTTGGCGACGATGACGCTCCACGACGAGTCCTGAGCCACATTGCCACCTGTATCGACCACAAGCTGCGAATTCGGAATATAGATGGTGCCGAGCAGCTTGCTGACATGACCCGAAGCAATGGTGAAAACGCCATGATTATCGCGTGAGGTGGCGATCAGAAATCCGGCAAACGGCCCGGAACGCCGCGCACTGAGTTCGACCGTGGCATTCTGGGAAAAATTGAAAACATTGACGCCGCCGAAAATCAGATCGACATCATCACCTTCCAGGATTGAATTGCCAGACATGATAAGCGGCGCGAAGAAGTAATGATCGCCGGGTTCCAGATGCAGGGTACCGTTGCCCAGCACTGTAATTGGCAGACAATGCAGCCCAGGCGGCAGATCCATGGTGCCTGAGCCCAGATGAATGGGCAGCAATCCGCCTCCGAGCTGGCATTGTTTTTTGGCAAGGCTCAGATCCAAACTGGCAAAAGGATCATCAATCCGCAATGCGCCCTGCTGCCCTTGCGGATCGACCGAACCCGAAATACTACCGACCGCCTGAACCTGATCGGCCTTGATCAAACCGCCATCAGCTACATGGATATCGGCATTGGCATGAACGGCGCAGCCGGAGGCGCGAATCTGGCCGGTCTGTTTGATGTCAATTCCGCCCGAACTATCGGTTTGCAGAACACAAAGCGGCGTGCGCTGCATGGTTTCAGCCGTTGCCGTGGCCGCTATCCGGCGGGGTTGCACGCCTAGAATACCCGTAATGGGTTTGTAAAGCGTATATCCATCCACCGTGACACTCGAACGATTCCCGCCAATACTAGCCGTAAAGCTTGCCGTATCGGATGTATTCTGGCTAGCCAAAGTCTGTTGCGCCACGGTCTGAGCATTGTCGAGAACCGCGCTGTCGCCCGATGTCGTCGTAGCCACGGCCAGTTGCCCCGCCCCCGACAGGGCGCCTTCGTCCACCGCCGCTTGCAAGCGCGCGTGAGCATTGGACATGTCGGTAAATTCCAGCGCTGCCATCGCGCCCATCAACAGAGGTATAGCGGCTAAGGCCACGATGGTCGTGACATTACCTCGCGTCGCCCTGAAAAATGTCTCCCGATACGTCATGCGCTTCAAACTCTTTTTGAGCTACCATGACTGCAATATTTTAATATTTCCTAATTAGGCTTGGAGGTATCAATCTAACACAATGATTATTTTCATTTGTCTTTGCTCAAAACCTCAATTCAGCAACGCCTGACGCGCCTTGTTCTTGGCAGCGTACTTATGTCAACCTTACCGGTGGCAGGGTTGTTGTGTTTTCACGAGGCAGATAGGCAGGCACAGGCGCGCTGGACCGTTATGAAGACGGCGGCCGATGTGTTGGCCTCGTCGGCGTCCGATGCGGTTGCAGCGCACGATCCACATGACGCCTTCACGGCGCTGCGCGCTGTTCGCCGCACACCGGGGATTGTCTATGCCCGCATCGAGGACGCTTCTGGCGCCCTGCTCTCAGAAACCGGGGCGGGGGCGCGGCTGAAAAGCGATGTCATCGCCGATGCCGATCATGGTCCGCCAGGTCTGATGGCGCTGATCATGACCCGCAGCATTGAGGTGCGCGCGCCCGTTCTGGCGGCCGACCATCGCATCGGTGAGGTCGTGGTGGTACACAGATCGACGGGCTTTATCCGCGATCTGTTGACGGCGCTTGGCGGTGTGTTCGCAATGGCGACCGCGGCTCTGGTCATTGCCCTGATGATCGCCCGTAATATGCAGCGCGCCCTGACCAGGCCTCTGGCCGAGCTGGCGATGTCGGTGGATGCCATCACCGCCGATCATAATTATTCAAGACGCGTGATCCGGCATAGCGACGATGAGGTTGGGCGGCTGGTTACAGGCTTTAATGCGATGCTCGACGCCATCCAGACGCGCGATGCACGGCTTGAGGCCCACATGATGGGGCTGGAAAGCGAGGTCGCGGCCCGCACGCGTGATTTTATGGCGGCGCGTGACGAAGCGATGCGCGCCAACGCCGCCAAGTCTGAGTTTCTCGCCACGATGAGTCACGAAATCCGCACACCGATGAATGGCGTGATGGTCATGGCCGAACTGCTGGCCGCCGAATCCCTGCCCGCGCGGGCGCGGCGCTTTGCCGACACGATTGCCCGCTCAGGCCGGAATCTTCTGGCCGTGATCAATGACATTCTCGATTTTTCCAAGATTGAAGCCGGTAAGCTGGAGATCGAGACCTGTGCGGTCGCCTTGCCCGATCTGATCGATGATGTCGTCACCCTGTTTGCGGCGCGCGCCCGCGCCAAGGGCCTCGAACTGGTGGCATTTATCGACAACGCCGCGCCCGCCACCGTGCCCGCCGACCCCGTTCGCCTCGGTCAGATTATCTCCAATCTTGTCTCCAATGCGCTGAAATTTACCGAAAGCGGTCATGTGCTGGTGCAGGCAGCGCCGGATCGCAAGGCGGGTTTCTGGCGGCTCACAGTGGCTGATACGGGCATTGGCATTGCTGCTGACAAGCTGACATCGATCTTTTCGGCCTTCACCCAGGAAGACCAGACCACGACACGGCGCTTTGGCGGCACGGGTCTGGGTCTGTCGATCGCCAAACGGCTGGTGGACGCCATGGGCGGGGCCATTGCCGTGACCAGCGAGCAGGGCAAGGGCACGGTTTTTCACGTCCGTCTGCCCATGACGCCGGGCACCGCCGCCGCCGCGCCGCCACCTTGCCACTTGCGCGCCCGCCTGCACCTGTCAGGCGCCCTGTTGCGCGAAGCCCTGACACGACGTTTGCAGGCCGCCGATATGATACTGACCGAAGGCGAGGCCGATCTGATCTTCACCGATACGATGCCTCAGGAGGTCCAGACCGGCCAGATCGTGCTGATCGCCGAGGCTGATGACCAGACGCCCGAGCACCTGCTGGCGCAGGGCGATATCTCCGCCGTGCTGATCCGCCCCATCCGTCATGGCGAGCTTGACCAGTTGCTGAAACGCGCCGCCAGCGGAGACGCTTTAACAGCGCCTTCTGCCGGTTCGCATGCGGGCGTGGTCACAAGCTACCCTCAGGCGCGCGTGCTGGTGGTCGATGATGGAGAGGTCAACCGCGAAGTGGCCCTGGAAGCCCTCTCGCGCTTTGGCATTGCCGCGCGAACCGCTCGTGATGGCCGCGAAGCGCTCGATCTGATCGAGGCCTCGGTCTTCGATCTCGTGCTGATGGACGGCTCCATGCCCGTGCTGGACGGCTTTGCCGCCACGAGCGAGCTGCGCGACAACGAGCGCACAAACGCAAAGGCGCGTCTGCCAGTGGTTGCGCTGACCGCCCATGTCGTCGGCCCTGCCGCCGAGGCCTGGCGCGAGGCCGGTATGGATGATGTGCTGCACAAGCCCTTTCGGCTGGCCGATCTCGAACGTATTCTGCACGCCCATCTGCCCGCAAGCCTGCGTGAGGCCAACAGGCTGGAGGCCGATGATTCCTCTGTTATGCCGGTCATCGGCGATATCGACGAACTGTTCGACATGACGCTGATCCGTCCCATGATCGACGGGCTGAACAAGGATCGCGGCGCCTTCGTCCAGCGCGTCATCGGGCTTTATAAGCAACACGGGCCTGTTGCCCTCGATCAGTTGCGCAACGCTCACCGCGAAGGTGATGGCGAACGGACCGCCATGGCCGCCCACGCGCTGAAATCGATGAGCCTCAATCTGGGCGCAAAGGCGGTGGCCGCTCTAGCCGATGATATTGAAAGGGCGATCCGCAGCGACGCCAGGTGGGTCGGCATCGACGAAATCACGCTTCTGGAGGCGCGGTTGCAGCGCACGCTTGCGGAGCTTGACGAACTTCTGGGACAGGCGCTGGAAACGCCCTCGGCAACCCTTGCCAGTGACCCCGAAAAAGAGATGCTGGCGGCGCTGGAAGCAGACCTCGATGCGGGTAAGCTCGAAATGTGGTATCAGCCGATCTTTGACCGCACTGGCACGAAAATCGTCTCCGCGGAAGCCCTGATGCGCTGGAACCGTGGGGCGCTGCCTCCTGTCGGACCGGATATTTTCATTACGCTGGCCGAAAAGACCGATCTCGTCTACCGAATCGGCACCTTCGCCCGTCGCCGGGTCATGCAGGACGCCCGCCAATGGTCGGATATTCCGGTGGCAGTCAATGTGTCCGCTAAGGAGCTTGGTCAGGTCGACTTCACAGAACAGGTGCGCAAGACCCTGACGGAAACGGGCTTTGATCCGGCCAGACTGGTGTTGGAAGTCACGGAGACCGCTTTCATGGGTGAACCCGAGCGCATCCGCGAACTCTTCAAGGATTTGCATGGGCTGGGTCTGAAGCTGGCGCTTGATGATTTCGGTGTGGGCTATTCGTCGCTTACCTCGCTGCATCGCTTCGCCTTCGATAAGATCAAGATTGACCGCGAATTCGTGGCGGCACTGGACGGCGAACGCCATTCGGCGCTGGAAGCTCTGGCGATCATTCAAGCCGTCACCGGCATCGGCCGGGCCTTCGGAATGACGGTCGTGGCCGAGGGCATAGAGACGGAAAGCCAGCACCGCTACCTGAAAGCCTGCGGCGTGCACGCGCTGCAGGGCTACCTGTTTGGCAGGCCCATGCCCGCAAGCGCTTTTACTGATTTAATAAGCGGATCATTGTTAGACCGGCTCCCTGCTGAATGACGGCGTTGCGCCCAATGCGGTCATTGTCGAATCGTACAGCTACCGCGCCCGAAAGCGGTCGTTGAGATTTCGATTGTCTCCTACCAAGCTGATCAAAGGATGGGGCAAAGTAGGAGCAAGATGCTTAAACTAGGCGGGTCTCAAGCTACACTTATGGTTTGGGCGTTTGCCGCGGCTTCGATACCCCAATAAAGGACACTCACGATGACCAAGGTACTGTTTGTCGGCCAAAAGCCTGAAACTGTCGATTTTTCCGATCCCGCGCTTCCGCCGGGCTTCAATGCCGAAAAAATTCAGGCCGGGATCGACCTTGCGGCCACGAGAATCGCGGAAAAGGGCTGGCAAGGTGACATTTGCATGATCTCACCCGACGATGCCGGAATGGCGATGTTGACCGCACAACTCGCCACGACGACCTATGACTGCGTGATCATAGGCGGAGGCCTGAGGTTGCCACCGAAGAGTTTGTTACTGTTCGAATCCGTTGTGAATGCTGTACATCAGGGTGCGCCGACTGCCGCCATTGCCTTCAACACCCGCCCTGAAGATACGGCGGAGGTCGCGCAACGGCGGATCAAGGCGGGTTGATCTTCTCTGTGTCTCAAGAGATGATGCGTGGGCAATGAAGGAGCAGATTGATCTCTGAATCTACCGTGCCCTGCGCCCATAGGATGGGCCCTGTCATAATTTCGGCGAAGAGAGGCTCTAGAGCAACGAGCGTTTAATTTGACTTACAAATTGAATGCGAGATGCGGAAAAACGTAAAATGTAGAGCGGGTTGCATGCCTTTGACCGATTCAATCAGAATGCAAACCGCTCTAGAGCAACGAGCGTTTAATTTGACTTACAAATTGAATGCGAGATGCGGAAAAATGTAAAATGTAGAGCGGTTTGCATTCCTTTGACCGATTCAATCAGAATGCAAACCGCTCTAACCGCTCCTGCAAAACCTTGTGGATACGCGCCGCAATCAACTGATTTCCTTTTTGAAAGTCTCGCACAGCGATGGACAATATCCTTCTATCTCTGGCTTTCTTGCTGGCCATCGTGATCAGCACCTGGCTGGCGCGGGCAACGCGATTACCGATTCCCCTGGTGCAGATCGGCCTTGGCGCCCTGATCGTGTGGGTGACGGGCCATACGGTTGATCTGGAGCCCGACATCTTTTTTCTGTTGTTTTTGCCGCCGCTCCTGTTTCTCGAGGGCTGGCGCATACCCAAGACCGGCCTGTTCAGGGACTGGCGGCCCATTTTACAGCTCTCGGTCGGACTGGTGGTCTTCACCGTGCTGGGCGGCGGCCTGATTATCCATCTCCTGATCCCGGAAATGCCGCTGACCATCGCTTTTGCGCTGGCGGCGGTGCTGTCACCCACAGATCCCGTGGCCTTGTCGTCGATCACCACGCGCATACCCATGCCTGAACGGCTGAGGCACATATTGGAGGGCGAATCCCTGCTGAACGATGCGTCCGGTCTTGTGTGCCTGCGTCTGGCCGTCGCTGTCGCCCTGACCGGCACCTTCAGTCTCGTCCATGCCGGCCTGCTCTTTCTTTGGCTGGCCCTGGCCGGTATCGCGTGCGGTGTCGCCGTGGCCTGGCTGGCGAACAAGATCAAGAACCTGCTCACCCGGTATCTGGGGGATGAGCCCGGCTCGCAGATACTGGTGAGCCTGCTCATCCCATTTGGCGCCTATATGCTGGCCGAATACCTGCATTGCTCGGGTATTCTGGCGGCCGTCGCCGCCGGTATCACCATGAGCTATGCCGAACAGAAGGGCGCCGCCCTGCCTGAAACCCGCATTCAGCGGGCCGCTGTCTGGGATATGATCGCCTTTGCCACCAACGGCATCATTTTCGTTCTGCTGGGTGAACAGTTTCCATCCATCGCGGCGCGTGCCGAACACGTGGTCGTTGTCACCGGTCATCATGATCCGATCTGGATGCTGTTTTACATCCTGGCGATCAATGTTGTTTTGGCGGCGCTGCGCTTCTTTTGGGTCTGGCTGTCGTTCCAGATAAATTTTTCACGTCGTGGCCGTTCCGAAACCCATGCCTTACGCAGTAACTGGCGTCTGATCGCCATCACCTCGGTCGCTGGTGTGCGCGGCGCGCTTACGCTCGCCGGTGTCCTGACCATTCCGCTGTATCTGAATGACGGCAATCCCTTTCCGGTGCGCAATCTCGTCATCTTTCTGGCGGCTGGTGTAATCATCACCTCCCTGTTGACCGCGACCATCCTTTTGCCCTGGCTTCTGTCTGGCCTGCCTCAGCCCGAGGATGAGAGCCTGAAGGCACGCATAGAGGACGCGAAACGTACGGCCGCCAGCGCCGCGATCCAGGCCATCGAAGCCCTCAGTAGCGGCGTAAGCGCCAATGAGGCTGAGATCTATGCCCAGGCTGGCGACAGGGCGATCCGCTTCTATACGGATCGGCTCAACGCCCATAATAGCAGCCATTCTCGTGAGCATCTCATCCATCTGGAGACTGTCGAAAAAGCAGTCTGGGAGGCGGCTCTGCACGCCGAACGCAATGCCTATCTCCAGCAGGACTGGTCGGGCAATCTGCCCGATGATGTGGTGCGTGGCCTTGTAAAAGACGTGGATCTTCTGGAAACGCGCCTGCAAACGCTCAACTAGGTGGTTTGCATTCTGATTGAATCGGTCAAAGGCATGCAACCCGCTCTATATTTTACGTTTTTCCGCATCTCGCATTCAATTTGTAAGTCAAATGAAACGCTCGTTGCTCTAGCATTTGCCTAAGCCGCGATCAGCTTATCAGGCGCGGCACAGCGGCCACCGATATACGGAAATTGCCGAGATTGTCTTCGGTCTGGCCTGGACGGGGCTTGTCACGCACCTGAACGACGCCATTCTTGCCAAAACCGGAAATAACCGGACGATCACCCTGACGGCTCAGCCACAGGCGCAACAGATGGCGGCGGCGCTGGGGTTCGGGGTAATCCTCATAGATGATGCGCGCGTGCAGGGCGGCGTAGTTGGACAGCCACTGAAT
The DNA here is from genome assembly GCF_030027245.1 of Asticcacaulis sp. EMRT-3. NCBI lineage: Bacteria > Pseudomonadati > Pseudomonadota > Alphaproteobacteria > Caulobacterales > Caulobacteraceae > Asticcacaulis > Asticcacaulis carbonis. The sequence continues at coordinate 177,278 of NZ_JASERT010000001.1, read as the reverse complement.
GTCACCGGGGCGGAAATCCATCTCGATCGCCATGCCCGGCTCATAGGCAATATCGTCGAAAAGCTTCAGCACCTCGATCTGCGCTTCAGTCAGGCGGGGCACTTCGGGATAGTCCTGCGCGGTCAGAATATATAGGGAACCGGCATACATGCTGAACACGCCGTCGGTCATATTGATGATCGGCGATGTGTAGGTATTGGCGGGTGCGTTGGCATCCTGGCGCTTCCAGTCAAAATGATAGGGCTCGAACAGCAGGGGGGCCAGATCGGGGCGGCGACGCAGGATTTCGTTATAGATTTCGGCCCCGGACACCAGACACGAAGCGCCACCGGATTTGGCAGGACGCAGACACATCAGCGACACGATATCCGACGAATCTGAGTGATAGACCAGATTGTCACGCACCTTCGACGACTTGGCCGTCGGGTCATCCATCGTCTTGTCGGAGGTGGCATAGACCGAATCGACCAGATCACCCATCTCGTTCTGGCGGATCGGGTCGCCAATGTGCATGCCAAGAATATAGTAGATGGCGGCGGACAGGGCGTCGGAATAGAGGTGGGTGCGCAGGCCCCGCACCAGCACGAAGCCACGTCCGGAATCGACATCCCGGCCCCACGCTTTGACAGCCTCGGCGCAGGCGACAAGCGGGTAGTCTTCCTTTTGCACAAAGCGCAGGTCGGGATCGGCTTCCACGAAACGTGTTCCCAGCGCTTCCAGTTCGGCAATCTGCGCGTCAGACAAAAGATAGACCCAGCTATCCGACTGGACGAGTTGATCGCCACGCCACGCCGCCTGCGTCGTTATTTCGCTGAGCGTCAGGCCCGCAGGCACAGGGGAAGCCACCACATTCATCAGACTTACTCTCTCTTCATCAGCGCCCAAACGCATGACGGTTGACTGTCCTGATCAGACTAACAAAGGCCGCTCATGCGGTCTTGTCTGGATGTGCATGATCTGTTGATCGACGAACGCCCTGAGCCTGACTGCCGGGCAGGCCGACGCACCGGCCCTGCTTACTTCCCGGCCACATCGGCCCTGGCCGGCATAGCCAGCTTGTCATAATCGGCATGGAGCTTGCGCGCGATAAAAGCACAGGCAATCAGTTGCACCTGATGGAACAGCATCAGAGGCAGGATGACCGGCCCCAGCACCGCCGGAGGAAACAGGGTGCTTGCCATAGGGACGCCGGAAGCGAGGCTTTTCTTCGAGCCGCAGAACAGGATCACCACCCGTTCGGCATAGGCGAACCCCAGGGCCTTCGCGCCCCACCAGGTCAGGGCCAGCACCAGGCCCAGAATCAGGCCGCACAGCCCCAGAACGATGGCCAGATCGCCCATGCTGACCTTGTGCCACAGCCCTTCGACGACCGAGGCGCTGAAAGCGGTATAGACGACCAGCAGGATCGAGGTGCGATCAACGCGGCCCACCAGAGATTTGTGCCGGGTGATGAAGCCTTCCAGCCAGGGCCGCATCAGATGCCCCACGACGAACGGCAAGAGCAGTTGTCCGGCGATTTTTCCAATCGAATCAAGGGAAATTCCAGCCGTATGCCCCATCAACAGGCCGACCAGCACCGGCGTCAGGAAAATCCCCAATATGTTTGACAAAGATGCGCTGCAAACCGCCGCCGCCACATTGCCGCGCGCGATGGCTGTGAAGGCGATGGAAGACTGAACGGTCGAGGGCAGAAGACAGAGAAATACGATGCCGCTCAATATGGTGGGGGCCAGAAAACCACTCGCCAGCCCCTTGATGGCCAGTCCGATCAGCGGAAACACCACAAAGGTCGTGGCCAGAACCAGCCCGTGCAGGCGCAGATTGCCAAAGCCTCTGAGAATGGCCTGCCGCGACAGCTTCGCGCCATGCAGGAAGAACAACAGCATGATGGCGGCATTGGTGATCCAGCCCGCCACCGTCGCCGCTTCGCCGCGCACCGGCAGCAGACTGGCGGCCAGCACCATCGTCAGCATGAGGAGAATAAACGGGTCCACCACCCTGAACAGGGTCGTGCTGGCGGCATTCAGTTTGGCAAACATGTCAGGCTCACAGATCAAGAACGAGGTTGGGGGTCTTTGCGCCCGAACAGCAAATCATCATAGTCTTTCCGGCGGCTTTTTCCGCGTCGCTTAAAACGCTGTCGCGGTGATCGGCCACGCCGCTGAGAATGGCCGTCTCACAGGCCCCGCAAATCCCTTCGGCGCAGGAATGCGGCGCATTGACCCCGGCTGTTTTGAGCGCATCCAGAATGGTCTGACCGGACTGGACATCAATCTTCATTTGCCGCCGCGCCAGTTCGACTGTAAAGCCACCTTCAGAGGCCGCCTCAATCGTGGCGGCGAAGCGTTCATAGTGGATGCAGTCTGAAGGCAGGCCCTGGCTGGCGGCCAGATAGGCGTCGAGCATGGCCGCGGGCCCGCAGGCATAGACATGGCTGCCCGCTGGCGCTGCGGCCAAAATGCCTTTCAAATCCAGCCGCCCGTCGCTCTCTTCAAACCGGGTGTGAAAGCGTCCGCTGTCTTGCAAGGCGCAGACCATATCGTCGAGCAGGGGCGCTGTGGCCGCCCGGCGCGCGCCATAATGCAGCTCGAACGAACGGCCAAGCGCCATCAGGCGCTGCGCCATCGCCCAGATCGGCGTGATGCCAATGCCGCCCGCGATCAAAACACTATGCGCAGCGTCTTCGACCAGATGGAAATGACACCGCGGCGCGCTGATCGTCAGAAGATCGTCCGGCTCAACCCAGTCATGAATCCATCTGGAACCGCCACGGCTCTCCGCATCCAGCGCCACCGCCACGACATAACGATGCGTTTCCGCCGGATCATTGAGCAGCGAATATTGCCGCACGATCCCCGCCCCGGCATGGATGTCGATATGGGCACCCGCTTCGAAAGACGGCAGAACCGTATCTGCCACGGGACGCAGATCGAGGATGCGTACCGCGTCAGCCGTTCCCGGCGACCTGTCCATGAGGTGATGCACGCGCACCTGTAACGGGCTGTCTGTCATACGCAATCCTTACGCAACACGACCGAACTTAGGTTTGTTCGCCCACTATAGCCAAGCCTCGCCAGCAGAACTTGTCATTTCGCACCCATATTATGTGCGCAGCGCGACAAGTTTATCTTTTTTTAAACCGCCACCCGCCGCTGCCAAATTGTTGGGCGCAGGCAATCAAGACCGCACGCCCTGCCAAAGGATAAGCTGACAATGCCTGTCCTCAGGTCGGCCACGGTAGTTCTTCAGCAAGTTCTGCTGGCATATCCCAAGAATCAGCGTTTGCCGTGGCCGTTTTTTCGCCGCAACGCATAGTTGTGACAATGCCTGTGCAGACGCGGAATAAAATTTGATTCGCTATTTTCCATTTTAGAGAGATAGATTCATCGGTAACAGCATGTGTGGCGGTTGAGCGCTTGAAGTACGCACGCACCATCCACATTATCATACTGTTTTTTGAGTATCTTTTTTAAAATTCCGCGTATCAGGTGCCTATGTTACGTTTTACGACAAATGCCTATCCTAAGGAACAACGCTGGGACGCCTGGCGTTTTGCGCTGCAACGTAAATCCCTGAAACTGGAAACCGTCGGTTCGGAAACCATCTATGGCGAACTGTCCAGCTTCCTGAGCGGACAGGGGATGGATGTCATCAGTGTCGCCGCCACGCCGCAAAAAATCACCATCGATCTGAGTGAACAGCCGGATTTTGTCTGGCTGGTTCAGTTGCTGGAAGGCGAGTTGCAGGCGGGCACCGGCGTCCTGCTGGAAGCCGTTCAGGAAGGCGATATTATTTTCGGCGAAAGCAGCGTTGTGGCGGCCCTCGATTTTCGCCGCGACAATCGCTTCCTGTTCGTCAAGGTGCCGAAATCCATCCTGTCGCTGCGCATCCATACGCCTCTGCCTTCGGGCGTCACCCATATTTCCAGCCATGCCGGTTCGGGCCGCGTCATGTCCGGTATGCTGCGTTCGGTCGCCGACACGATTAACGACCTGACGATTGACCAGATTCGCCCGGTCGAACTGAGCCTGCCGGAATTCATCCTGACCGCCCTGATGGAAAATGCACCGGTCAAGGCCCTGGGCGGCTCGGCGGGCGCGCGCGCCATGTTGCTTCAGCGCGTGTTTCAAACCATCGAAATGCGCCTGAGCGATCCGAACCTCAACCTGCAACAGGTCGCCAAGGAGCATGGTATTTCCATGCGCTACCTGCAAAAGCTGTTTGAAACCGAGGACGAAAGCTTCGGCCACTATGTCAAGCTGCGGCGGCTGGAGCGCTGCCGCATGGATCTGTTGAGCCCCCTCCACGCCCAGAAATCGATCTCCGACATTCTGTTTCAGTGGGGCTTTAACGACTCCGCCTCCTTCAGCCGCGCCTTCCGCGAACAATATGGCACATCGCCGCGCGAATACCGCAAATCGCCGCCGACCGACCGCGAAATCGCCGAGATTTTTAATCGCGGCCGCCCCGACGTGGTGCGTGAGCAAAAGGCCAGCAAGGATGAGGACCATCCGGCCAGCGACGACCCCATCCTTGAGGAAGAGGAAAACCCCGGTTTTGCGCCGACCCGCGCTTTTGCCGGCTATGCCGTAGCAGCCGGCGTGCGCCACCATTTCCTGCCCGCCACACCGGCCACCGTCCACTGGGGCTACCTCAACAAGAATCTGAAGCCCGTTCTGGAGGTGCAGTCGTTCGACTATGTGACGGTCGAAACCCTGACCCACCATGCCAGCGATGATTATGAACGCATGATCGAGGGGGATCCCGGCGCGGAGGCCATTTATCGCTGGGACGCCAGCGGCAAGGCCGTCGAGCGGCGCGGCGCGGGCCCGATGGACGCTTCGGCGGTCGGGCGCGGTGCCGGTGAAGGTTTCGGCGTGCATATCTGCACCGGCCCCATCGCGGTGGCGGGCGCGCGTCCGGGCGACATCATCGAGGTGCGCTTCATCGAGGTCAATACGCGCCCCAGCCGCAATGCCAGGTTCGCGGGGCGGACGTTCGGCAGCAATCTGGCCGCCTATTGGGGCTTTCACTATCACGACCTCCTGACCGAGCCGAAGCCACGCGAAGTCGTGACCATTTATGAGGTCGAGACAAATCAGGGCCGCGCCTGCGCCCACGCCGTCTATAATTTCCGCTATACGCCGCAGACTGACCCTTACGGCATTTGCCACCACCGCTATGACTATCCGGGTGTGCCGATTGATCAGACGAGCATCGAAAAGAATTTCGACGTGCTGCGCAATGTCGAGATTCCGGTGCGGCCACACTTCGGCATGGTGGCCCTGGCTCCGGCCCAGGACGACATGGTCGATTCGGTGCCGCCGGGTAATTTCGGCGGCAATATGGACAACTGGCGGCTGGGGCCGGGCGCGTCGATCTTTCTGCCGGTCAATGTGGCGGGCGGCCTGTTATCGATTGGCGATCCTCACGCCTCGCAGGGCGATTCGGAATTGTGCGGCACGGCCATCGAATGTTCGATGACGGCCATGATACAGGTCATCCTGCACCCCAAGGAAAACCTGCGCGATCCCTTGAACGATCTCGACTATCCTTTGATCGAAACCAAGGACGAGTGGGTCATCATGGGCTTTAGCCAGCCCAATTATCTGCGCGAACTGGGCGATAAGGCCCAGAGCGAAATCTACAAGAAATCCTCGGTCGATCTGGCCATGCGCGACGCCTTCCGCAAAGCGCGCCGCTTCCTGATGACCTCGAAAGACCTGAGTGAGGATGAGGCGATTTCCTTATTATCGGTCGGGGTTGATTTTGGCATCACCCAGGTCGTCAACGGCAATTGGGGCTGTCACGCCATTATTCGCAAGGCGCTGTTTACGGCTTAGTGGTGCAGATAGGGTTTGTGTCTGCAACTCTCTGTGCGCCCTGAGGCAAGACCGGGCCGCAAGGTGGGCCTAACGATCAGGGTCTAACCCACGGGGAAGCTGTATGCGCAAAAAACTCAGGATTGTTGTCGCCGGATCGGTCAATGCCGATTTTATCCTGCGCGTCGCGGCCCTGCCGCAGGCCAATGAGACAATCATGGCCACGGACAGCGCCCTCGTCATTGGCGGCAAGGGGCTGAATCAGGCCGTGGCGATTGCCCGTCAGGGCCATGCCGCCCACATGATCGCCGTCATCGGCGATGACGATCTTGGCCGTCAGGCGCGGGACTTTCTGAAAAGCATGGGGGTCGATGACAGCCATGTGCGCAGCGAAACCGGCACCGGCACCGGTATCGCCAATATCCTCGTCGCCGCCAGTGGCGACAATATGATCGTCGTTTCGCCGGGTGCCAATGCCTGTCTGACGCCGGAGGACATCGATGTCGCAGGTGCGCTGATCCGCGGTGCCGACGCTTTCGTGGTGCAACTGGAGACGCCTGAGGCCACGGTTCGCAAAGGCCTGCAATCGGCCCGCGCGGCGGGCGTCCTGACCGTTCTCAATCCCGCACCGGCACAGGTCTGGGCCACCGACCTCCTGCCGCTCGCCGATGTGGTCACGCCCAACGAAATCGAACTGGCGGCCCTCACCGGCATCACCGGCACCGACAATATGTCGCTGAGCGCAGCGCTGACCCGCCTGCACGACATGGGCGCAACCACACCCGTCGTGACGCTGGGCGTTCATGGCAGCGCTACCCTGATGGACGGAACGCTCATCCGCGTACCCACCTTCAGGGTCGAGGCCGTCGATGCCACCGGTGCCGGTGATATTTTCAACGGCACGCTGGTGGGGGAACTGGCGACGGGCTGCCCGGTGCCCGCCGCCATGCGCCGCGCCTCAGCCGCCGCCGCCATCTCCGTGTCACGGCGCTCGGCCAATGCCGCGCCCAGTACTGACGAGGTTACAGATTTCCTGCGCGCCCTCGGCTGAGAGGGAGCAGGCAACACCATCGGCGAACTTATGGAAATCGTTATTTTTCAGTTCGTTATTCACATAAACTCTATCCGCATCACGGCGGCATCATATAGGTGAGGTAAAATGAACTGGTTGATCACAGGGGTAAGCAGCGGTCTGGGCCGGGCTTTGGCAGAAACGCTTCTCGCCCAGGGCCATCATGTGGCGGGCACGGTACGCCAGGCTGAAGCGCTTAAGGCCTTTGAAGCGCTGGCCCCCGGACGCGCTATGGGCCTGATGGCCGATGTTACCGATGTCGCCAGCGTCAAGGCGGCAGTAGCGGCGGCGGAGACCGCTTTCGGCCAGCTCGATGTCGTGGTCAATAATGCCGGTTACGGCCTGATCTGCGCCATCGAAGAGGCGACGCCGGAAGAGTTCAGGGCCGTGTTCGAGGTCAATGTGTTTGGCGCGGTCAATGTGATTCAGGCGGTTCTGCCCACGATGCGCGCCCGCCGCGCAGGCTGCATCATCAATATCACCTCGGTCAGCGGTTATCGCCCCTGGGCCGGTTCCGGCTTTTACGGCGCTACCAAATACGCCATGGAAGGGCTTGGCCGCACCCTGGCCGAGGAGGTTCGCGAACTGGGCATCCGCGTGATCAATGTCGCGCCCGGCGGCTTTCGCACCCATTTCAGCAAGGGCAGCCTGACCACCGCCCGCACCAAGATCGCCGACTATGACGGCGCGGGCCATGCCGCCGAACGCATCCTGCGCGATCACGCCGGTCACGAAGGCGGCGATCCCAAAAAAGCGGCCCAGGCCATCATCACCATCGCCTCCGCGCCCAATCCGCCGCTTGGCCTGTTACTGGGGGCCGACGCCCTTGGCTATGCCGAAGCGGAGCTGGCCGATAAGCGGGCGGAAATGGACGCCTGGAAGGATCTGATCCTCTCCACCGCCATCGACGAAGCCGCCTCATAGAGCGCGGCTCGTCATGCGCTCTCAGCAACTTGTTGTGCGCGCAGGCACAAGACCGCCAGCGATCCGTTCCGCTAGACATGACCTACAGATGGCATCCCTTCAGACGGGCGCTGCCACTTCAGACCCTGAACACAAGGTTTGTTCGCCTATGTTGAAGCTGCCCGATACCCCGTTCATGACGTCCCTCATCAGCTCGGAAACCGATCTGGCCGAGGCCGAAACCCTGCCGCCCGAATGCTATACCAGCGCCGATTTTTACGAATTTGAAAAGGAAGCCCTCTTCTACCATGAATGGCTGTGCGTCGGTCGTGAATCGTGGATCAGGGAGCCGGGCGAGTTTTTCAATACGCATATCGCCGGCGAACCCATTCTGGTGACGCGCAACCGCGACGGCGTGGTCAGGGCGATGTCGTCTGTGTGCGCCCACCGCGCCATGCTGGTGTCCGAGGGCTCAGGCAAGGCGCGCGGTTTTGTCTGTCCTTATCACCACTGGGCCTATTCGCTGGATGGCAAGCTGACCGGCGCGCCCGCTATGGAGAAGACCTGCAATTTCAACAAGGAAGAGCATGGCCTGACGCCCTTCAAGGTCGAGATCTGGCAGGGTTTCATCTTTATCAATTTCGACGCCGAAGCCGCACCTCTGGCCCCGCGCCTGAGCCATGTGTCCGACGCCATCGCCCACTATAATCTGGCCGAGGCCGAGGGCGACAAGCCGATGCAGGGCAGCTTTCCGTGGAACTGGAAGGTGATGTTCGAAAACAATAATGACGGTTATCACGCCTCGAAACTGCATCAGGGCCCGCTGCACGATTTTGTGCCGTCGGAACTGGCTGAATTCCCCGAATCCGACCCTGCCCATGCCGGTTTCCTGCGTTTCAACGGCACGCTCCACCCCGACGCCAGCTTCAACGCCACCCAGAAGGCCCTGCTGCCGATCTTTCCCGATCTTGATGAGGCCGACCGCGGACGGATGACCTTCGCCAATGTGCCGCCGACGCTGTCGCTGGTGATGATGAGCGATATGGTGATTTACCTGATCCTGCGCCCCACCGGCCCGGAAAGCCTTGATCAGGATACCGGCATACTGGTGGCGCCGGGGGCTTCGAAACATCCGTCCTTCGCGCACAAAATGGAGATGAATATGGCCGCCGCCATGCACATCGTCGCTCAGGACATGCACGTCGATGAACTGGTGCAAAAGGGCTTGCGCTCGAAATTCGCGCCGCGCGGGCGTTATTCCTGGCAGGAGGGTGCGCAAATCCAGTTCAACCGCTGGCTCGTCAAACGTTACCGCGACACCTGGAATACGCTGAGCGGCCCTCAGGCCTCCGGCGTCGCTGCCCGAAAACCCGCCGCCTAACGCGCCTCTCAACCGCCTCACCCTGCCCGACATGGCCGCAACCTTCCGGCCATGACAGCCCCCCTACGCCCGAAATATCCCAGTCGCCCATTTCCCAGAGATCTTGCATGGCCCTTATCTGTACCCACGGTGAACACCGCGCCGACCTTGAACCGCAAGCCTTTCACAAGCTGCGCGCCACGCCGGAAACCATCCACTGGGGCTATTTCGATCCGTCGATCAAACCCGCCCTCACCGTGAAAAGCGGCGACATGATCATGGCCGAGGCCGTCACCCACCATGCCGGTGACGCACCCGAACTGATGATGGACGAAGAGATTACGCGCATCTTTACCGAAGTGCCCGAAGCCGACCGCAATCCCGGCGTCCATATCATGACCGGGCCGATCTTTGTCGAGGGTGCCGAACCCGGCGACATGCTGGAGGTGCGCTATTTCCAGATGACGCCGCGCTTTAATTACGGCTCCAATCTCGCCGCCAACTGGGGTCATCTTTATGACGAGTTCGATCAGAAAGAGCGCGTCACCATCTATGAGCTAAACCCCAATTCCAACACCGCTTCGGGTCACTATGCCTATGAGTTTCCCGGCAAGTATCTGGTGCCCGGCACCGTCACCCACTGCCCCGTCTGCGACCGGATGCCAGCCCTTGCGGGGATCAGCGTTCCGGCCCGCCCGCACCTTGGCACCGCTGGCGTAGCGCCCGCCGTTGATGGCCGCGTCTCGACCATTCCACCCGGCCTGCATGGCGGCAATATCGACAACTGGCGCATCGGTGCGGGTGCCACCATGTATTACCCGGTTCAGGTCAAGGGCGGCCTGTTCTCGATCGGCGACCCGCACGTCTCGCAAGGTGACGGCGAAATCAGCGGCACGGCCATCGAGGCCTCGCTGAATGTGCTGTTTCAGATTATACTGCGCAAGGATTTCAGCTTCCCCTCGCCGCTTCTCGAAACCCCCAATACCTGGATCGTCCACGGCTTTCACCCCGATCTCAATCAGGCCATGAAAAACGCTTCGCTCGATATGCTGACCTTGCTGACCGAACATCAGGGCCTGTCACGCAATGACGCCTATTCGCTGATGAGCGTCGCAGCCGATTTCGGCGTCACCCAGGTGGTGGACGCGACGCAGGGCATTCACGTCCGCATCGACCGGAACCTGTTTCCGCAAAAAGGGGTTGTCACCGACCCCGCCGACAAGGGCTGATCCCTCCCATGACCGCGCCCTGGACGTTTTCCGTCGATAGCCTGCCCGAAGGCGCGCGGCGGGAAGCGTGGGCGGATGTCATGCACCGTCTCAGAATGCCGATGGCGGATATTCCGCCCGCCTCCGTCCTGCATGGCCGCGTCACCGTGGCCACCACTCCCTTGGGCTGCGAATTCGCCGTCATTACCTCCGGCCCGCAGGTCTATGCCGGACGCTCCGCCGCCCAGCCGACGGCGCTATGGCTGGGGGTGGCGCTCGAAGGCCAGGCTTCGCTGGAAACCGGCGGTGAGATCAGGGATGTGGCCCCCCACGCCATCATCTATGGCTCGACCGGCGTGGACTCTACCTTGCGCTTCACCAGCGATTTCAAGCTCCTTATCGTCAAGATTCCGCCTGTCGCGGCCCAGAGGCTGATTGTGCCCATCGGCCAGCGTGTGGGCCTGATGAGCGGACGTGTCGGCATCGAATGCATTTTCCACGGCCTGCTGGTCGAGACGGCCCGGTTGCTGGGCGATCTGTCGGAGGATCAGTTCCGGCCCATCGAACAGGCGATGATGGAATTTCTCGTCGCCTGTCTGGCCGAAGACGGGATCGCGGCCAGAGGTGGTGCCAGCGGGGCGCGCGCCTCGCATCTCAAACGCATCTGCCAAAAAATAGAAACCCTGCTGCATGATCCAGACCTGACCCTGGCCCAGGTCGCCGCCGAGCATGGCGTATCGGCGCGCTATGTGCAAAAGCTGTTTACGCAGAACGGCCAGACCTTCAGCGCCTATCTGAAGCTGCGTCGTCTCTCGCGCTGCCATGCCGAACTGATCAGCCCGATCTACGCCCAGCTTTCCATCTCCGAAATCGGATTTCGCTGGGGCTTTAATGACGCCGCCCATTTTTCCCGGTCATTCCGCGATCAATATGGCCTGTCGCCGCGCGAACACCGGCAGGCGGGCGGCGACACCTCCGCCACCGCGTCCGCTTTTCAGCCGCCATCCGACGGGTGAGATTGCGCAAGTTTCTCGTCGCGTACAGACAAGACGCCCCGGCCCCACCCGCGTACCACACTTCCGTCTTCCCATCCGAAAGGACGATCCCGATGAGCACCGCAAGCGACACCCCCCAGCCCACCCTGTTCATTCCGCATGGTGGCGGCCCTTGCTTTTTCATGGACTGGTCGCTGATGGGCGAACCCGCCAATACCTGGGATAAGATGGCCGCCTGGCTCAAGGGGCTGGCCGCCACCCTGCCGTCGCGCCCCACGGCCATTGTGGTGATTTCCGGCCATTGGGAAGAAGCTGAATTTACCGTCGCTTCGGTCGAGCAACCGGCGATGATCTATGACTATACCGGCTTTCCGAAGCATACTTATGAACTGCAATATCCCGCGCCCGGCTCAGCCACCCTGGCCGCCCGCATCGTCGAACTGCTCACCCAGGCGGGCCTGCCTGCCCGCACCGATACGGCGCGCGGCTTTGATCATGGCGTCTTCATCCCCTTCCTGCTGGCCTTCCCGGACGCCGATATACCCGTGGTGCCGCTGTCGCTGAAAACGGGCCTTGATCCTGCCGAACATCTGGCGGCGGGCAAGGCCCTGCAAGCCCTTCGTGATGAGGGCGTGCTGATCATCGGTTCGGGCATGAGCTATCACAATATGCACGCCTTCCGCACGCCTGCGGCCATCGCCCCGTCCGCCGCCTTCGATCAGTGGCTGACCGATGCGATTGAAGGCGAGGACACCGCCCACCGCCTGACCCGGTGGGCGCAAGGCCCTGCGGCACGCAATGCCCACCCCCGCGAAGAACATCTTCTGCCGCTGATGGTGGCGGCGGGTGCAGGGGGCGATGATCAGGGCCAGCGCATTTTCAGCGATGTCGTCATGAAGGCGACCGTCTCCGCCTTCCGGTTCGGCTGATTTTTAAGAAAGTAGCTTTGCATGACCTATCCCAATACCCTGATCTTCGTTGACCTGGCCTCGGACGATACCGCCGCCGCAGGTAAATTCTATGCCGAGGTTTTTGGCTGGACAAACGAAGGCCGCCCCGAAGGCATGTATCACCGTCTGGTGCCGGGGGAAAACTTCCTGAACAAGGACGGCAGCCAAAGCCAGATCGGCAACCTGCATCTCGGTATCTTCGACGCTAAAAATGCGCGCCCGCACCCCCTTGCCGAAGGCGTGGAGCCGCGCGAACTGGTCAGTTCAGGCCGCAAGGCGCGCATCTGGATTCTGGTCAGCGATGACGATTCCCATGAGCGTATCCTGAAAGCCGCCGAAGAGCGCGGCGCAACCATCCTGTGGCGCGATCACTACTGGAAGGAATTCAACGGCTTCAACCATGCGTTTGAAGACCCGTGGGGCAATGAAATCCTGCTCTGGGTCAAGACGGGCGACCAGCCCGTGCCGCCCGAATATACGCGCGAGTAGGTGCGCGGGCCGTGCCGGACAATCGGTTTTTTTAATACACAATAAGGATGACCTTAAATGGCCGCCACCATGAAAGCCTGGGTTCAAACGCGCTTCGGCGGCCCTGAGGTTCGCAGCCTGATGGAGGTGCCCCGGCCCGTCGCCCAGCCCGGTGAGGTGGTGCTGAGGGTGATTGCCTGCGCGCTCAACCGCCTTGATGTGATACAGCGCGGCATGGCGCTGCTCGACGGGTTTCAGCTTCCGCACATCGCAGGCATGGATTTTGTCGGCGAAGTGATCGAAGCGACCAGCCCGCAGGGTGAGGCCCTGATCGGCAAGATGGTGGTCGCCGACCCTTTGGTCACCTGTGGCCGCTGCGACCGCTGCCTGAACGGGCTGTCGGTCTATTGCCGAAAATCGCGTATCTGCGGCGCAAGCCGACCCGGCGGCATGGCGGAATATGTCGCCCTGCCCGCCGAAAACTGCATTCCTGTCGATACGCAGCACATTACGCTGACAGAACTGGCCTGCGTGCCGTCGGCCTCGGCGACCGCCTGGCATGGCCTGCGCGGCGCGGGTCGGCTTCAGCCCGGTGAGACGGTGGTTATTCCGGGTGCGGGGTCGGGGCTGGGGATTGCCGGTATCCAGATCGCCAAAGCGATGGGCTGCACGGTCATCACGATGGCGGCGGGGCCAGCCAAGGTTGAGGCCGCCCGAAGGCTGGGGGCCGATCTTGTCATTGACCGGCAGGCCGTGGACTGGGTTGAAACCGTGATGGCCTTTACCGGCGGCGCAGGCGCCAATATGGTCTGGGATCATGTCGGCGGGCCATTTTTGCAAGCCGCCATCAGTGCCACGGGCCTAAATGGCCGCGTCGTCATGTCGGGTACGACGGCGGGCAACCAGTCCACCATCACCAATACGAGCCTGTTTCATGGCGGGCGCTCGATCATCGGTCACGGCGGCTATTCGCGGCAGGAAATGCGTGACGCGATCGCCGCCTATTGCGACGGCACGTTGAAAATCGTCACGGACAGTCTCTGGGACTTTGGCGAACTGGACAAGGCGGAAGCCCGTCTGGAGTCGAACGACTTCTTCGGCAAGATTGTGGTGCGCCTGTAATCAGGCCCCCGCTCATCATCAGAAAAGCGGCCGGATGACACCATCCGGCCGCTTTTGTTTGTGCGCATAGGGCGGCAAACCGCTCTAAATCATCGGCCATGCGGTGTGCATCTGCAATCCTGTGCGCCCGACAAGCTCCAGCCCGGCCTGACGCGCATCATGGATGATTTTGTCCTCATCAATGAGGGTGCAGCGGCCATCTTCGACAACCTGAACACCGTCGATAAACGCACTGTGAACCCGTCCCTGCGATGCACCCAGGGCCAGTTGCAGAACCGGATCAAACACCGGCCCCCAGGCCGCGGTATGGGTGTCGTGGAGCAGGAAATCGGCCTTCTTGCCAACCTCGATAGAGCCCAGATAGCCCTCCATGCCCATCGCGCGGGCGCCGTTCAGCGTCGCCAGTTCAAGGATCGCCCCGTCATCAATGAGATAGGGATTGCGGCGGGCATCGCGGAACACGCCCGCCATCATGCGCGCCGCGTTCAGAATATCGGCTGGCTTGCCGTCCGTGCCCAGCATGACCGTCATGCCGCGCGCCATCATTTCCGGGAACAGCCCTGATTGCGACAGGCCTACCCCACCCGGAAAGGACGAAAACGGACAGTGAATGCCGTTGGTGCCGGTTTCCACCAGACAGTCCAGCTCGCTCTCATCAATTTCGACCAGATGGGTGATGCAGATCCGTTCGCTCAGCACGCCCAGATCGTACAGATGCTCGATCGGGCGGCGGCCATATTTGCCGAGGAACCAGTTCGGATCACCCTGGCTGGGGCTCATATGGGCCGAGACGCGCAGATTATGGCTCTGGGCCAACTGGGCGGCGGCCAGCCAGACATCATCGGAATTGGTGGAATGACCGACAAGCACCGGCCAGCCCGCCAGAAGCGTATCCGCGCCCTGATCGGGATAGCGGGCGATCTCATCTTCGAGCAGGCTGATCGCGGCGCGCGACAGGGCCGCCTGATCCTGCTGGTCACTATAGGCCCTGCCTTCGACCCAGCGCCCCACCCGTCCGCGCAATCCGGTGCGGGCCAGCGCCTCCATGACCTCGTCGAAATGGATGACCGTACCGGCCTCCATAAACAGGGTCGTGCCGCCTTTCAGCATATTCACCGCCGCCAGACTGGCCGAGATCGCCTCTTCGGCCGGGGTCTGGCTCTTGAACAGGGGAAGAACCCAGTCCGACATCCGCACGCGCGGATCCACCGAACGCGGCCCACGGGCGAATCCGCCGGTGATCGGATCGCAAGTCATATGGATGTGACCATCCACAAAGCCCGGCGTCACAACGAACTGACGCCCATCCATGACGCGCGTGGCCTCAATTTCGCTGCGCAGTTGCGCGTCCTTGCCGACGGCGATAATCGTGTCGCCCGTGATGGCCAGTGCGCCATCCGTGATCACCTGACGCCCGGCGTTCATGGTGATCAGGGTTGCGCCGCTGATCAACAGGTCGGCTTTCATTTTAGGCGTTTGCATTACGCATCCTTACTCAAAGCTTTTTCGTCGGAGAAGCCGCCGCTGCCGATCAAGGTGGGGCGGCGCAAAAACAGGGTGCAGACGAACAGGAACAGGGTGATGGCGGCATGGATGACCAGAAGGCCATAAAAGCTGCCCGTGACATCGCGCATCCAGCCGCCGAAAAACGGGCCCAGCGCCGCCGTTGTGCTCAACATGCACATGATCGAAAATAGCTCCAGATTGGCCTTTTTGCCGAAATAGTTGAGCAACAGCAAAGTCGATGACAACAGGGACAGGCCATAGCCAATGCCGACGCCGAAAATATACAGGATCATGTAATTCCAGCTCGTGGCCTCGGCCAGGCCCCAGGTGCCGATGGTCACCGCGCCCAGCGAAATGATCATCAGGGTTTTGGCCGAAACCTTCTCGCCGATAAAGCCGCCGATCAGCGTGACCGTAGCACCGATAAAGGCTTCGAGGCTGAGCATAAGACCGGCATTGACCTGGCTGACGCCGCGCTCGATGAGGTGCTGCACGGCAAAACCGTGCGTCGTGGTATTGACCAGCAGGAAGGAGGTATAGCCGCCGACGATGAGATAGAATTGCGGTGTCGCCAGTGCCTGTTTGACATTCCATTCGCCCAGCCCCTTGACGATCCCCACGGGCGTCACCGGCGCATTGTTGCTTTGCGCTTCCGGGTGGATCTGGTGAGCGGGCACGGCCATGACGGCCAGCAGGCCCGAAATCGCGCCCATCACGGCAAAGGCCCACCAGTACACGCGCCAGTCATGGAACAGGCTGTCGGTCAGTTGGTAGATTTGCGGCCCGGCCACGCCGCCCAGGGCGCCGAGGGTGAAATAGACGCCCAGAATGGCCGGGCGATTGCCAAACAGATCGGTCAGGATGTGCGTGCCGGGCACGACCGATAAAAAGGCGAACCCTATGCCGATGAGCGTGGTCGCCACCCAGAACAGCGCGACGCTGCGATCCAGCGCCAGACAGGCAAATCCGGCCACCAATATCACGGTGCCGATCAGCAGTGTGCCGCGCACGCCCAGGGTGCGTATGGCGAAGGCCGGGAAAAGACTGGCCAGCCCGCAGGAAGCCCCCAGCAGGGTATAGCCCAGTCCCGCCTCGGCCCAGTTCCATTTCAGCTCTTGCACCATCGTCGGCAGCAAGACGCCGAGCGATGAGAATGTGCCGCCTGTCACGATGAAGAAGGCCAGACTCATGGCTCCAAACACCAGCCAGCGGCGCAGCGGCGACGACGATTCCATTTCAGCCATGATGGTCCCTTTCATATCTCAGACCAGCCGATACCCGACCGTCTTTGAACATGCACAACCTACGGAAAGACGCTGAAAGGTGGGACGTCAAGCACCGCGCGGCCAAACTCAGGCCGCACCGGCTTTGAATCAAAAGATTGTGCGCCGGGCGGCAACCTTGCAGGGGGCAGACGGTCGCGGCCACCGGTTTGAGGACACTGTGCGGCGGCTTTTGGCGAGTCGCTTTTCGATGACGTCTCATACCAAATCGACGGGCGAAGACCGATGATCCGGTTCCTGATCAAGGCAGCCAAACAGGAAAAAACTGAACGTTTTTAATGTATTTTATTTTTTTATTCAGCGCCCTAAATGAACCTCACATCTGCCTGTGGCCTGAATATGCGTGAGGCCGGGTAAATCAAGTTTTTGTGCATATGGAAGCAAGGACAGGCTCTTCGTATGCGTTATAGATGTGATCAGATCCACGCCCTTACCGGTGGCGGAAGCCCTTGATCCTATCCTATGGAGACGTACCCACATGAGCGATGCCACTCACAATGTCGGCCCCACACGGCCCACCTGGACGCATCTGGCCATCGCGGTCAAGGACGTCGAAGCCACCATCGCCTGGTACGAAACCTTCACCCACCTGTCCGTGCTGGCGCGCCACGAAGACGTGGACGGCAAGAATGTCTGGCTGGGCGACAAGACGGCCAAACACAATCCGTTTATCCTCGTGGCCGGTCAGTTCTACGAAGGCCATGACCCGTTTGCGCCGTCACCGCACATGCCTTTGGGGCCATTTGCGCACATGGGTATCGAACTGCCCAGCCGGGCAGATATCGACACAATGGCGGAAAAGGGCCGGGCAGCCGGTTGCCTCGCTTATGGCCCCGTCCAGATGCCGAAGGAAATCGGCTATATCTGCTTCCTGAAGGATCCCGACGGCAATACGATCGAATTTTCGCATGATCAGGGCGTTCTCGAAGAAGCCAAGCGTAGCTGGGGCGTTCTGCCGGACTAATTAAAAAGACAGACCTTTTCTGCCTCCCGTGAACCGGACATCCGCCATGAAACCTGATGCCTGTCGTCTCGCCGCCGCCGTGCGTACCGGCGAGACGACGGCGCAGGCAATCGCGCGCTCCACCCTGCTGGCGGTCAAGGCGTATGACGCTGTCCAGCCCGCTGTCTGGATTTCGCGCTTTTCCGACGAAGACCTGATGGCGCAGGCCGAGCAGATTGACGCACGGCTGGCGAAGGGCGAAGCGCTGGTCCTGGCCGGTGTGCCCTTCGCGGTGAAGGACAATATTGATGTTGCGGGGCTGGAGACGACAGCGGCGTGCCCCGACTTCGCCTATCGCCCACAAGCGAACGCCTATGTGGTTCAGCGCCTTCTCGATGCCGGGGCTCTGTGCGTCGGCAAGACCAATCTCGATCAGTTCGCCACCGGGCTTAATGGCACGCGCAGCCCCTATGGCGCGCCCGCCTGCGTTTTCAATCGCGCCTTTATCTCAGGCGGATCGAGCAGCGGATCGGCGGTAGCGGTGGCGGCGGGCCTTGTCGCCTTTGCGCTTGGCACGGATACGGCGGGCTCCGGCCGGGTGCCTGCGGCCTTCAATCATCTGATCGGGCTGAAGCCGAGCCGGGGACGCTGGAGCAGCCGAGGCCTTGTGCCCGCCTGCCGGACACTGGACTGCATCAGCCTGTTTAGCCACACGACGGACGACGCCCTGTATATTGACGCCGTCATCGCTGGCTATGACGCCCATGACCCCTATTCGCGCCGTCTCGATGACAGCCCCCGCCCTTTCCGGCGTATAGGCGTCGCACAACCCGACCAATTATCATGGTGCGGCGATGCACAGTCGCCCGGCCTTTACGCAGAAGGTCTGGAGCGCCTGCGCCGCGCCGGTGCCACGCTGGTTGAGATCGACATAACGGCGCTCAATGAAGCCGCCGCTCTTCTTTATAACGGCCCGTGGCTGGCGGAACGCACGGCGGCGCTGGTGGACTTTCTCACACAGCATCCCGACGCCTTCGATCCGGTCGTGCGTGAAATCATCGGCAAGGGTTTCGGTATTTCGGCATGTGACGCCTTCAAGGCCATGTACAGGCTGGCCGAACTGCGCCGCCAGACGGATGCCATGTGGGAGAAGATCGACATGCTGGTTCTGCCGACCACGCCGACCATCTACCGGATCGATGACATGCGGGCTGATCCTGTCGCCCTCAATTCCAAGCTTGGCCTCTACACCAATTTTGTCAATTTGCTCGACATGGCCGCCCTGGCCGTACCGGCTGGCCTGCGCGATGATCACACCGGTTTCGGCCTGACATTTATCGGCCCCGCCGGAACCGACCGCGCCCTGCTTCTGGCGGCGCAGGCCTATATGGCCGCAGGCCCTCATCTCCCGGCCCCAGCTTTAGATCTGCGGCCATAATGCCGGCTTGGCATGACGGTGAGCCATCTCAGCCAGAGACGATCCCCGCCGTTTCGGTCTGCGTCCGTTGCCGCAACGCAACATAAATTGCCGATCCCATAGAACAGCTTCTAAAATCTAGTTTTCAAGCGCCTGTAATCAAGTATTTGTCGGCATACTCAGCATAATCCATGCCTCAACGGTGAAAATCTTGCCGTATAGCAATGAGAGTGATGGGGTCTAGTGATGAAGAGGCTTACAATACGGAAAATTGAATGTGCGCGGCCAAGCCACCTTTCGGGTCAATCTGTGTTGCGTCGCAGCATGGCCTGCACGGTATCGATGGCCGTTCTGGGTGCTTTTGCGGCAGGGGCCGCCTATGCTGCGGACGCGCCATCGCCTGCGCCTGCGTCTTCAGCAGATGTCGTCACCGTTACGGTCACGGCCACGCGCCGATCCACCAACCTTCAGAAGACGCCTCTGGCGATCACCTATCTCAGTGCGGATACGATAGATAAGTCGAACGGCAGCGACATTACCGTCCTCAACGGCATGGTGCCCGGACTGAAAATCACCAGCACCGCCGGTCGCGAAACCGTGCCCACCATTCGCGGCATCGGCTCGGCAACCCCGGAAAACACCAGCTCGACCGGGCCGGGCGTCTCCGTCTATACAGATGGCGTCTATGTCGGCGACAGCGTAACCGCCGGTCAGGGCCTGTTCGATCTCAATCACATCGAAGTCTTGCGCGGCCCGCAGGGAACGCTGTATGGCGTCAGCTCGATCGGCGGCTCGATTATCGAGGTGTCGCAGCAACCCGTTATCGGCGTGTCTTCCGCTTCCGCCGATGTCAGCCTCGGCAATTACAATTATAAGCGTGAGCGCCTTGGTATCAACATCCCCATCTCGGATCATTTTGCCCTGCGCCTGGCGGGTCAGCAGACCGATCATGACGGCTTTACCACCAATACTGAGGATCCGACCTATAAGCTGGACGATGCCCACACGCAGAATCTGAAGGCCACCCTGCTCTGGAAGCCCAGCGATGATTTCTCCGCCAGCCTGACCGCTGAAAATGCCCGCCAGCGCGATCATGGCGCGGCGCAGAAATGGTCAGAAGACACCAATCCCGATGCGCATGTCCTGACCCAGGATTTCCGGCCGAAAAACAATCTCGGTATGGAATTTTACCATCTGAACCTCAAATGGGAAACGCCGCTTTTCGACTTCACCTCGGTCACGGCCTACCGCGCCTATAAGAGCCATGTCGCCGAAAACGTCACCTTCACGACCATCGACCAATATTCGCCCTATGAATATGTCCCGTCGTGGGATCATGACGAACAGGCCTATTCGCAGGAGTTCGACCTCTTCTCCGTGCCCGGCTCAAAGATTCAGTGGACGGCGGGCCTCTTCCTCATGCGCCGGACGAGCAATGACTATGTTCTGGAGTTTCAGGGCACAGACATCACCCAGGCCATGCCCAGCTATGTCGATCCCGATCTGCCCACCGCCGAATTACCGGGCAACCTGGCCTATGGCAACCAGACCAAATCGGTGCGCACCGTCGCAGCCCCCTTCTTCCAGATCACCTACCCGATCACGGATAAGCTCAAAATCACCGGCGGCCTGCGCTACAATTACGAGCACAAGACCAATGCCAGTCATAATTTCTCCAGCTTTGGCAATAACCCGGTCTTCCATGCCGAGGACACGACCAAGCTCACCACCGGTCGCCTCGAAGCCGATTACAACCTGACGCCGGAGCATATGCTCTATGCCAGCCTCTCCACCGGCTATAAGGCGGGCGGCGTCAATGGCAATGCGGCGGCGGCTCTGGTTCCGGTCAATTTCAAGGCCGAAACCAACACCTCCTACGAGGTGGGTTCGAAAAACTACTTCTTCGACAAGGCGTTGAGCCTCAACCTCTCTGCCTTCACCTATATCTACAAGAATATGCAATATATCGAGACGGATCCGATTCCGTTCGATCAGGGCATGAACAATATCCCCAAGATCCACATCACCGGCGTCGAGCTTGAGTTCGGCTATACGGGCCTCGACAGGCATCTGCATATCGGTGGCAACCTCGCTTTCGAAAGCGGGAAGGTGATCGGCCAGACCTATGTTCTGTACCCTACCGTCGTCAACAATGCCTATGCCACCGTCGCCAGTTGCGCCTATTACGCCTATTATTACAGCCCGGCCTGCTGGAGCGACATCATCGCCAAATCCGTCAATATCGAAGGCGCAACGCCCCCGGCCATGCCCAAGACCAGCGGCGCGCTCAATGCCTCCTACGACTTTGAAACCGCCTATGGCCGCATCACGCCTACCCTGGGCGTTGTCAGTGTGGGGCCCCAGTGGGCGCGTATCTTCAACGAACCTGCACTCGACAAGATCAAGGGCTATGAACTGGTGAATTTCGACCTGTCCTACGCCCCCGCGGGTAAGCCGTACAAGTTTGCGATCACGGCCACCAACCTTTTCAACAAGGCGGCCGTCAACTCGAAGTTTACCTCACCTTACGAATCCGGCCTGACGAGCCTGCAATATGCGCCGCCGAGACAGGTCATCTTCACGGTCAGCGTCGATTACTGATGATAAGGCGTCTCGCTTTCGCAAAAACTTCGGGGCCATGCGGTGCGTGGCCCCTTTTTTTTGGCCATTTGTCAGTCAGGCGGGCCTCACCTTTACAGGCACCGTCCCTCCCAGTTTTTGCCTGAGGGCGTGCATGGTTTCAAGATGGGTAAGGTCGAGATGCAGCGG
Source organism: Asticcacaulis sp. EMRT-3 (assembly GCF_030027245.1). Classification (NCBI taxonomy): domain Bacteria; kingdom Pseudomonadati; phylum Pseudomonadota; class Alphaproteobacteria; order Caulobacterales; family Caulobacteraceae; genus Asticcacaulis; species Asticcacaulis carbonis. Next base: position 155,460 of record NZ_JASERT010000001.1, on the reverse strand, counting down.
GGTCACGGAAATCCGGCCCTCAGCAATCGCTTTGAGATCGGTATGATCGACCAGTGTCTGGCTGTGCTTGTCAAAGCCCATCCAGTAAAAGGCATTGCCACGCGGATCGGTACATTTAACGGCGTGCATGGCGTGATTGTCACGAAACCCCTGCTTCGTGATTTCAATACCCGTCACGGCGTCGCTCCGGCAGCCTGGAAAATTGATATTGAGAATCACATCGGAAGGCCAGCCCAGGCCGAGAAGCGCCGACAGGACAGGCGCGCCATGCACCCTGGCACAGTCCCACTGTGCCTCGTCATCAGATTCAAAGTCGAGGCATTGCGACAGGGCAATCGACGGCACGCCAAGGGTCATGCCCTGCAAGGCGCCCGCTACCGTGCCCGACAGGGTCAGATCCTGAGCCAGATTGAAGCCCCGGTTGACGCCCGACAACACCAGATCGGGCGGTGCCGGCAGCAAGGCATTGATTGCAATCTGCACGCAGTCTGTGGGCGTGCCGAACACGGAAAAGCGCTTTTCGGCAACCTGTTTGACCCGGACAGGATCATGCAGGCTGACACCCCGGCCTGCACCCGACTGTTCATAGGTCGGGGCGCAAATCCAGACATCATCCGAAAGGCTCAGGGCTATGTCGTGCAGTAAGGCCAGACCCTGCGCATCAAAGCCATCGTCATTGGTAAGCAGGATACGCATCACGACCTTTTTGAATGATTGTGCGATTCAGACGCTCATGCCCGTCAGTGTAACGCACTTTTGGGAAAAGCGCATGGCCGTGGCAAGGCAGGCGTTCAGCCAAAGACCGTCAGGGCCTGCGCGATGTCGTTGATTAAGTCATCAGCGTCTTCGAGGCCGGTATAAAAGCGGATGGCCGAGCCGCTGAGATAGGGATCGGGCGCATCGGAAAGCCGGGCGCGGCCCTTAATCTGCGGCTCGCAATAGACGGCCAGCGATTCATAGCCACCCCACGAAAAGCCGAGCCCGAACAGGTTTAGCTTATCGAGAAAGGCCTGCGACTGGCGCTCGCCATCACCTTTGAACAGCACCATGAACAGGCCGTTGGCAGCGCTGAAATCGCGCGTGAAAATGGCATGGCCCGGATGACTGGCCAGCCCCGGATGGACCACGCGCAGCACTTCGGGGCGGGCATCGAGCCATTTGGCCACTTTCAACGCGCTGTCGCCGCTCTGCTTCATGCGCAGGGGCATGGTGCGTAAGCCCCGCAGGGCCAGATAGCTTTCGTCCGCCGAGGTGAAGAAGCCCCAGGCCTTGATGGCGGCATAAAGCGTTTTGGCCAGCTTCGCATCGCTGACGCTGACCGAACCGATCAGCACATCGGAGTGGCCGCCGACATATTTGGTCAGGGCCTGCATCGACAGATCGACGCCATGCGCCAGCGGTTTGAACAACAGCCCGCCGCCATAGGTGTTGTCGCACAGGGTCAGGATACCACGCGCCTTCGCCGCCCTAGCAATGGCCGGAATATCCTGAATATCGAAGGTCAGCGAGCCGGGGCTTTCAACATAGATCATTTTCGTGGCGGGCGTGGCCAGAGCCAGCACCTCATCAGCGCTTAAACCCGCATCATAATAGCGCGCCGTGACGCCATAGCGTTTCAGTTGCGTATCCAGAAAGCGACGCACGGGGGCATAGCAGCTATTGACCGCCAGAATCTCATCGCCCGCCTGCAAAAAGGCAAAGATCGGCAGGGTGAGCGCCGCCAGCCCGCTCGGCAGGAGGAAGCTTTCCTGCGCCCCTTCCAGTTCGGCGATCATCCGGCACAGTTCGGTCTGGGTCGATAGGCCGTCCGTGCCGTAGGTCGGCTTGATGTCGTCATTGTAGAGCATGTCCGCGCTCTCGAACAGCACGGTCGAGCCGCGCTCAACCGGCGTATTGACCGAGCGGCGGCTGTTGGCGCGACCATAGGTGGCCGAGGTCAGGCGGGTGGTGTCTTTGGGGCGGTTCGGCATGGCAGGCACTCGAAAAAGGCGGCGGCATCAGGCTTCTGTTCAACCGTGAAACGCCTGTCAGCGCAAGGAAAATCCCCGCAGCGCAAACTGCGGGGACGATTTCCAGCCAAGGCCCGGCCTTACGCCGCCTTCTTGTCCGCCTTGTCGAAGCGGCCATAGAAGGTTTCGCCCGCCTTTGCCATATCGCGCAGCAATTGCGGCGGGGCAAAGCGCTCGCCATAAAGCGCCGTCATGCGGTCAAGTTCCGCAACGAACTTCGCCACGCCAATCGAATCGATCAGCGAGATAATCCCGCCCGACCACGGCGCGAAGCCCCAGCCGAGGATCGAGCCGACATCGGCTTCGCGCGGATCGGTGATCACGCCTTCTTCGAAGCAGCGCGCCGCCGTCACGGCCTGTACGTAAAGCAGCCGCTTTTTCAGTTCGTCCACCTGCGCCGGATCGGCCTCGGCCGTGCTGACCGGGAAGGCGTCGAGCGTACCCTGCCACAGGCGCTTGGGCGTGTTGCGGTCGGCGGGATAATCATAGAAACCCTTGCCGTTCTTGCGACCCAGGCGTCCATCGGCCACCATCTTGGCGACCTCCTTTTCGCCGGGGATCGGCTGGTAGGCATCGCCCATCGCCCTGGCGGTTTCGGAGGTGATCTTGGTCAGCAGGTCGAGCGCCACATCGTCCATCATTTCCAGCGGGCCGCGCGGCATACCGGTCATGCGCCCGGCATTGTCGATCAGGGCCGGGGCCACGCCCTCCGACCACATGATCATGCCTTCGGCGGTGAACGGGATGAAGCAGCGATTGGCGAAGAAGAAGCGCGAATCATTGACCACCACCGGCGTCTTTCTGATCTTCAGTGCGAAATCGATGGCCTTGGCCACGGTGGCGTCAGAGGTCTTTTCGCCGCGAATAATCTCGACCAGCATCATCTTATCGACCGGCGAGAAGAAGTGGATGCCGATATAGTTTTCGGGTTTGGATGACGCCGTGGCCAGCAGAGAAATCGGGATGGTCGAGGTATTGGTGCCGAAAATGGCGGTTTCGGCTTTTGCGCCCGTATAGAGCGGCGCTTCGGCGGCCTTGGTCACCTGTTCCTTGAGGTCGGTATTTTCAAACACGGCCTCGACCACCAGATCAGCGCCTTCGATGGCCGTATAGTCGGGCGTGGCGGAGATCAGGCTGAGGATACCCGTGGCCTTGTCCTGGCTCATCTTGCCGCGCGACACGGCTTTCTTGAGCAGGTCTTCGCAATGGGCGCGGCCCTTGTCGGCGGCGGCCTGATCGCGGTCGATCAGGATGGTCTGGATGCCCGCCATAGCGCTGACATAGGCGATGCCCGCCCCCATCATGCCGGCGCCCAGCACGGCCACCTTGCTGAACTCGGATTTCGCCACGCCGGCGGGGCGGCCCGATCCCTTGCCGATGGCCTGCATCGAGAAGAAGAAGGTGCGCAGCATGGCCTTGGCCTGCGGCGTTTGCAGCGTATTGCAGAAATAACGGCTCTCGACGCGGATCGCCTGATCGAAGGGCAGTTGCAGCCCTTCATAAACCGCGTGCATCAGATTGAGCACAGCCGGATAATTGCCGTAAGATTGCTTACGCAGCAGGGCATTGCCCATGATGAAGACCTGCGCGCCCGCCGGATGATAAGGCCCGCCGCCGGGAATCTTGTAATCCTTCTTATCCCAGCGCGCCACCGGATCGGCTTTCGTCTTGATCCAGGTTTTGGCGGCTTCGACCACCTTGTCGTCGTCGGTCACCGCATCGACAATACCCATAGCCAGGGCTTCGGCGGGCTTGAACGACTTGCCCTCGCTCATCGCCATCAGGGCGGCCTGCGCGCCGATCAGTCGCGTCAGGCGCTGCGAACCGCCGCCGCCGGGGAACAAGCCGATCTTGATTTCCGGCAGGCCGACCTGCACCTTGGGGCCATTGGACAGGACGCGATAATGACAGGCCAGCGACACTTCCAGCCCGCCGCCCAGCGCCAGACCATTGAGCGCCGCCACCACCGGCTTGCCGCAGGTTTCCAGCAGGCGATAAACGCGGTTCATCTCGAAAGCGGCGTCAAAAGCGGATTTCAGGTGCGCCTGTTCATCACCGCCGGTTTCAGCTTCCCATGCGCCACCGATCATTTCTTCCAGATCGGCCCCGGCGCAAAAGCCGTTGCTCTTGCCGGAGGTCAGGATCACGCCCTTGACGGCGGCATCGGTCTTCGCCCGTTCGGCAATGGCTTCCAGATCAGCCAGCGCCCCCTTGGTGAAGGTGTTCATCGTCTTGCCGGGCACATCGAAGGCGCAGACCAGAATGCCATCGGCGTCGAGTTCGGTTTTGAAATTATCCATGACTTTTTTCCTTTGAGCGCATTTTTAGCGCGAAAAGTGCACGATCACTGAGGCACACTTTTCGCTAAAATGCCGCTCTGCTCCCTCTTTAAACGCGTTCGATAACCGTGGCCGTGGCCATGCCACCGCCGACGCACAAGACCGCAAGACCGGTCGATTTGCCCGACCGTTCCAGTTCATCGACCAGCGTGCCGAGGATCATCGCGCCCGTGGCTCCCAGCGGGTGGCCCATCGCAATCGCCCCGCCGCACACATTGATCTTGTCGTGCGGAATATCGAGCACCTGCATGTAGCGCAAAACCACGGCGGCGAAGGCTTCGTTCAGTTCGTAAATATCGATGTCCGCCACGCTCATGCCGAGCTTTTTCAGCAGCTTTTCGGTGACGTAAGACGGCCCGGTCAGCATGATCGACGGCTCAGAGCCAATCGAGGCCGTGCCGAGGATGCGCGCCTTGGCCTTCAAACCGGTGATGACACCCGCCTCTTTCGACCCCACCAGCACCGCGCCCGAACCATCGACAATCGACGACGAATTACCCGGCGTATGGACGTGGTTGACGCGCTCGACCTCAGGATAGCGTTGCTGGATGACCGAATCGAAGGCCATGTCGCCAAGCCCCGCAAAGGACGGATTGAGGCCGCCCAGGGTCTGCATATCGGTGTTGGGCCGGATGGTTTCATCGTGATCGAGGGCGATGACGCCCATCTGATCCTTCACCGGCACAATGGCCTTGTTGAAACGCCCTTCGGCCCAGGATTGCGCGGCGCGTTTGTGGCTTTCCACCGAATAGGCATCGACATCGGCGCGCGAAAAACCCCATTTGGTGGCGATCATATCAGCCGATACGCCCTGCGGCACGAAATGGGTCGGGAAGGCTGCCGCCACATCAATGGCCCAGGCCCCGCCATCCGAACCCATCGGCACGCGGCTCATACATTCCACCCCGCCGCCAATCGCCATCGTCGCCTCGCCGCACACCACCTTGGCGGCGGCGATATTGACGGCTTCGAGGCCCGATGCGCAAAAACGATTGAGCTGCACCCCGCCGGTCGTTTCGGCATAACCCGCCGCCAGAACCGCCGCGCGCGCGATGTCGCCGCCCTGCTCGCCCACCGGCGTGACGCAGCCCCACATCACATCATCGACCAAAGACGTATCGAGTTGGTTGCGATCCTTCAAGGCGCGCAAAACCTGCTGCGACAGATCAAGCGAGGTGATCGGATGCAGACTGCCATCCTTCTTGCCCTTGCCGCGCGGAGAGCGGACATGATCATAGATATAGGCGGAATTTTCAGGGCTGGGCATCAGGGTCGATCCTCCTGGGGATGGGTGCGTTTCTTGGTCGGCTTGGCAAGGCTCATAGATGCGCTTTGTTTACGCGAACGTCAAGATAACCGGGAAAGATTCTCGCTGTATGGCGGAATTTTTCATCTCATTCGTTATAATTATCATACAATATTCTTGACCCTCGGCTGAGAAGCGATTACGCCGACTCGAAACCTCACGGAACCTTATCATGGACACGCTTTCCACCGCTACCCGCACGCTGGCCGTCACAAAGATCGCGCGCATCGAAACCTTTGCCGTGCCGCCGCGCTGGCTGTTTGTGCGCGTCGAGACGGAAGACGGCGCAATTGGCTGGGGCGAGGCCTCGCTGGAAGGCCATACCGAAGCCTCGCAGGCCGCCTTCGCCGAAATCCGCGAGCGCTTTATAGGCCACGACGCCGACCGTATCGAGGATATGTGGCAGGTCTTTTACCGCCTCGGCTTTTATCGCGGCGGGCCGGTGCTGATGTCGGCCCTGTCGGGCTTCGATCAGGCCCTGTGGGATCTGAAGGCGCGCCGCCTCGGCGTGCCCGTGTGGCAGCTTCTGGGCGGCAAGGTACGCGACCGGGTGCAGGTCTATGCCTGGATCGGCGGCGACCGCCCGTCGGATGTGGTCGATGCCGGAAGAGCGCGCCTCGCACAAGGCTTCAAGGCCGTCAAGATGAACGCCTCCGAAGATATGGGCTGGCTCGATTCGCCCAAGGTGATCGACGGCGTGGTCGAACGCTTCACCTCGGTGCGCGATCTAGGCCTTGATGCCGGGCTCGATTTTCATGGCCGCATCCATAAGCCGATGGCCCGCCAGATCGCCCATGCGCTCGAACCCTTACGCCCCCTGTTCATCGAAGAACCGCTTCTGTCCGAGCATATCGAGGCCATCGCCCAGTTCGCCGCCGCCACCACCACGCCGGTGGCGCTGGGTGAGCGCCTCTATTCGCGCTGGGATTTCAAGCCGTTTTTCGAGCGCGCCTGTGTTGATATTGTTCAGCCCGATCTCAGCCACGCCGGTGGCATTTCCGAGGTCAGACGCATCGCGGCTATGGCCGAAGCCTATGATGTGGCCATTGCCCCGCACTGTCCGCTGGGGCCGCTGGCTATGGCGGCCTGCTTCCAGATCGGCATTTCAACGCCTAACCACGTCATTCAGGAAATGTCGCTCGGCATCCATTACAACACCAATGGCCACGACCTGCTGACCTATATGAAGAACCCGGAAGTGTTCGATGTGAAGGACGGCTATGTGGCAGCGCTGGAAGGCCCCGGCCTTGGTGTCGAGATCGACGAGGACAAGGTGCGCGACATGGCGAAGGACTGCCCGCCCTGGCGCAATCCGGCGTGGCGCGGGCCTGACGGCTATGTCCGCGAATGGTAAATGACTATCCTTCCCGTTTTTAATTGCCTCACATCGGTAAAGCTTGACGGAATCCCCCTTCCGTCATTTGCTGCCGCAAATGCCACCTTCCCCGTAAACGGGGAAGGATGAAAAAAATAACAGAGGAAATCCGAACCATGTCCAATACCGACGCCATTCTCCGCCGTTCGCCGCCGGGCGCCATTCTCGGCGAAGGCCCCTTGTGGTCAAAGCGCGACCAGTGCGTCTATTGGGTCGATATTCTGTCTAACCATCTGCACGCCTATTATCTCGATGGCCGCGCGAAGACCTGGCATTTCCCCGAACACATCACCTGGGTGATCGAGCGCGACATGTCTGCCTTTCCTGGGGGTGGCTTCATCGCCGGTCTGATGAGCGGTTTCGCCGAGGTGACGCTTGAGCCGTTTTCGATCAGGCACATCGCCAATCCCTATCCGCACGAGCCGGAAAACCGCCTGAACGACGCCAAGGCCGACGATCTGGGCCGCATCTGGGCCGGTTCGATGCACAAGCCGATCACGCAGGTTTCCGGCGCATTTTACCGCCTCGATACCGATATGTCGTTCCGCGAGGTCGATGGCCCGTACAAGATCGCCAATGGCCCGACCTTTGCCGCCGACCACAAGAAGGTCTGGCACACCGATACAGGCAGGTCGGAAATCTACGTGTTTGACGTGATCGACGGCGAACTGGCTAATAAGCGCCTGTGGCTGACCTTCCCGGAAGACTGGGGCGGCCCCGACGGCATGACCACCGATGCGCAAGGTGGCATCTGGGTGGCGCACTGGATGAGCGGAGACGGGGCCCCCGGCCGCATCACCCGCTTCCATGAAGACGCTACCGAAGACTTCCATATCGACCTGCCCGCCCGGCAAATCACCTCACTTTGCTTTGCCGGCAACGACCTTGATCGCCTCTTCGTCACCTCGGCGGCGGAAAATCTGCCCGAAGACCGTGAAGGCGGGACACTGTTTGAAATACCTTCTGATAGGCTTCAAGGACATACCGGCCTTGAACCGATGAAGTTTAAGGGCTAGTTACGGCGCGACCTCACATTCGAGCAGACATATTCCATGACCTACGCCGCGCCCGCCCTGATCGCCTGTGACTGGGGCACTACCAATTTCCGCATGTTTCTCTTCGGCACCGATGGCGAGATCATCGAGCGCCACGCCGCCAATATCGGCCTGAAAAACCTCGGCGTCCTCAGCTTCGAGGAAGCGCTGCATTCGGTGATGAAGGGCGATTTCGCCCGCCCCGACCTGCCGATCCTGCTGTCGGGCATGGTCGGCTCGCGTCAGGGCTGGGAACAGGCGCCCTATGTGCCCTGCCCGGCCAGCCTTGCCGCCATCGCAGACGGCATCGTCAAGGCGCCGTCTGACAAGCTCAAGGTCAGCATCGTGCCCGGCCTGTCGGCGGAAGACCCCGAAACCCACATCCATAATGTGATGCGTGGCGAGGAAACCCAGATTTTCGGCCTGGCTGGTGCCAAGGGCGAAGGCGTCTTCATCCTGCCCGGCACCCATTCCAAATGGGCCAAGGTGGAGAATGGCGTCATCGAGGGCTTTAATTCCTACATGACCGGCGAAATGTTCTCGCTGCTCAAATCCAACTCGATCCTCGGCGACCTGATGGCCGATGACATCGACGACGAAGCCGCCTTCAAGCTGGGCGTTGATCGCGCCATGAACGACAAGTCCTTCCTGTCACTGATCTTTTCGGTGCGCACCGAAGGTTTGTTTGGCAATATCAAGCCGGAAAGCCTGTCATCCTATCTGTCGGGCCTGCTGATCGGCTCGGAAGTGCGCGTTGAAATCCTGCGCCACGGCGTCCGCCCGGTCGGCATTATCGGCGACGGCACCCTCTCCAAACTTTACAAACGCGCCCTCAATCACACCGGCTTCAGCGATGTCGTCATCCATGACGGCGACGAAGCCTCGGCCAGCGGCCTGTGGACCATCGCGCAACAGGCGGAACTCGTTTTATGATCCAACAACGCTGGCCTCAGGAAGCCTGGCAATCGGCGCTTGCCACCCTGCCCCTCATCGCCATTCTGCGCGGCCTGCGCCCGTCCGAAGCTCTGGCCGTCGGCGAAATGCTGGTGCGCGCCGGTTTCCGCATCATCGAGGTGCCGCTCAATTCGCCCGATCCGTTCGACAGCATCAAATTATTGGTCGATGCGCTGGGCAGCCGCGCCATTGTCGGGGCGGGCACGGTGCTGACGGTCGCCGATGTTGAGCGACTGGCCAAGGTGGGCGGGCAGATCTGCATCTCGCCCAATGCCAATCCCGATGTCATCCGCGCCGCCAAGCGTCTGGGCATGATCTCGTTCCCGGCCTTCTTCACCCCCACCGAGGCGTTCAGCGCCATTGATGCGGGCGCCGACGCGATCAAGCTCTTCCCGGCTGAACTGGCGGGCACCAAGGGTCTGAAGGCAATGAAGGCGGTTCTGCCGCGCGCCATCCCGGTGTTTCCGGTCGGCGGCGTCGAGCCCGGCAATATGCGCGACTTCGTCGAGGCCGGAGCCGCCGGTTTCGGCATCGGTTCTGGCGTTTTCAAACCGGGCGACACGCCCGATGCGGTTTACAAAAAGGCGCAGGCTTTCGTGGCGGCCTGGCAGGCCATGCACCCGGCGCTGTGATATTTTTAACCACGGAAAACACAGAAAGCACGGACATCCTCCGGCTTGGCCCACAGTTAGCCTCGATTATGAAGTCTGTGCTTTCCGTGGTGATAATCTTCAAACCTCTTCCACAACCTGCCCGAACGCCGCGCGCGCCGCACGAACCTGATCATGGTGGGCATTGGCCCATGTCACCAGTCCAAGTAAAGCGGGCATCAGGCTTTCGCCTAACGGGGTGAGCCGGTATTCGACGCTGGGCGGAACGGTGGCAAAAACATGCCGACTGATCAGACCGTCCTGTTGCAGATCACGCAAGGACTGGGTCAGCATACGCTGCGAAATATCGGGCACGGCGCGTTTCAGCTCGCCAAAACGATGCGGGCGCGCCGCCAGGGCAAACAATAGCAGACTCGTCCACTTGCCGCTGATATGATCCATGACATCGCGCACCGGACAGTTTGACGCATCCAGCTCACCGCAGGTCACCTGCGCCAGCATGTCCTTGAACGCCTCGCTCATGGCGAAGGTGATCGGTTCCTTCAAAGTAACTATCTCCCAAAAATCTGCCGCCTTTACAGACGGCCAAATGTGACTATCTTAGCATCGATCTCATTTTGAGACTATATACCAACAGGAGACTAATATGTCCACATTGCTCATCACCGGTGCCAATGGCAAGCTGGGCCGTCAGATTACGGATCGGCTGCTGCAAGCGGGCGGCCATACCGTCATCGCCGCCTCACGCGACACCGCCAAGCTGGCCGATCTGGCCGCGAAAGGCGCGCAGACGCGCCGCGCAGATTTCGACGACCCGGCCAGCCTCGCCGAGGCTTTCAAGGGCGTGGACCGCGTGCTGATCATCTCCACCGACTCGCTGGGTTCGGGCCAGCGCCTCCGCCAGCATCAAAACGCCGTGCAGGCCGCCAAAGACGCGGGCGTGAAGGGCCTCATCTATACCTCCATGCCCAATCCCGAAACCTCGGCGGTCATCTTTGCAGGTGATCACCTCGGCACCGAACAGGCGATCAAGGCCAGCGGCCTGCCCTACACCATCCTGCGCAATGCCTGGTATCAGGAAAACCTGCTGATGAGCCTGCCGCACGCTCTCGAATCTGGCCAGTGGTACAGCGCCTCAGGTACTGGCCGCATCAGCCATGTTGCCCATGCTGATTGCGCTGAGGCCGCCGCCGCAGCCCTGCTGCAAGCCCCCGACAACAAGACCTACACCCTGACCGGGCCGGAGCTTTTCACCACGCACGAAATCGCCGCCCTGGCCAGCGCCGCATCGGGCAAACCGCTCTCCGTCATCGACGTGACGGACGCGCAACTGGCCGGGGGCCTGAAAGGCGCGGGTCTGCCCGACGCGATCATCCCGATGCTTGTCTCGTTCGACACCGCCCAGCGCGAGGGCGGCTTCGATGTGCTAACCGGCGATGTCGAAACCCTGACCGGCAAAAAACCGCGTCCGCTGGGTGAATTTCTCAAGGCAACGCTGTAAAGGATTTGAACCACGGAAAACACGGAAAACATAGAAATTCGCGCCTCGTTTTGCGTTTAACCTTACGATCAAGGCGCTGCGCGCAAACGGTCGCTCTTTGGCTACGCCGAACCTCATTTCCGTGCTTTCTGTGTTTTCCGTGGTCAAATCTTGCCCCCTCCAGACCAATCCGCTAACGCAAGAACCATGCGCATCATCACCGTCGAACCCCGGCATATTCCCGCGCTCGCCGCTCTGGGCAGGGACTCGTTCATCGAGACGTTCGGCTATCTGTATCCGCCGGACGATCTCGCCTTTTATCTCGAACAGGCCTATGCCGAACCCGTACTGGCCGCCGCCATCGCCGATCCGGCGCAGGACTGGCGCATGGGGTTCGACGATGACGGACGCGCCGCCGCCTATCTGCAATGCGGGCCGGTCAATCTGCCCCACCCCGAAGCCGATCCGGCGCGCGAGGGTGAGCTGAAACGCCTCTATATCCATTCCGATTTTCAGGGACGTGGCCTGGGCCGCCGCCTGCTCGGCGTGGCGCTCGACCTGATAACGCAGCGCTATGGCCGCGCCGCCCAGTGGATCGGCGTGTGGAGCGAAAACCACAAGGCGCAGGCGCTGTATCGCTCCGTGGGCTTTGAAAAGGTCGGCGACTACCAGTTTTCCGTCGGCAAGACGCTGGATGACGAGTTCATCCTGCGCCGGTCAGCACAGCCATAAAGGCGGCGTCGGCGCGGGTGACCGAGCGTTCCTTCAGGCGCAGGGCATAGAAGGGGCGTGGCGGCAAGCCGATGTCGATGCCCTGCACCTCACCGCTGCGCACGGCGCGCTGCGCCACCAACCCCGAAATCAAAGCCGCCCCCGCCCCGGCCTCAACCGCGCCGCGCACCGCCTCATTCGAGGGCAGCTCAAAGGCGATATGGCCTCCTGCCTCCAGCCGCAGCCCCATGCCGGCCAGATGATCGGCCAGCCTGTGGCGCGTGCCCGAACCGGCCTCGCGCACCACAAAGCGCAAGGCGGCCCAGTCATCCACCGAAACAGGCGGCGGCCAGCCATTGGGCAGGACGAGCAGCAGGGTGTCGCCCGGCAATTCGGTGACCGACAGGCGTGGCTCATCGACCGCCCCCTCCACCACCGCAATGTCGGCGGCATGGCTCAGGACGGCGGCGGCGGCGCGTTCGGTATTGCTGTTCTCGACATGCAGGCTCAAACCCGGATAGGCGATCGAAAAGCGCGCCAGTTTTTCGGGCAGCCAGAAATTGCCGACCGTCTGGCTGGCGGCGATACGCAAACTGCCGCGCAAGGCCCCGGCCACATCGCGCACCACGGCCTCGGCCTCATGCGCCCGCGCCAGCACCGCCCGCGCCTCCGGCAAAAACAAACGCCCCGCCTCGGTCAGCACGATGCCGCGCCCGATCCGGTCAAACAGCCGGACGCCAAAACCGGCTTCGAGCTGCGCCACCGCCGAACTGACCGCCGACTGGGTGAGGTTCAGCGCTTCAGACGCGCGCGTCAGATGTTCGCGTTCGGCCACGGCGACAAAGATGCGAAGCTGTTCCAGGGTCATGTCACTGAAATGGCCCGATCGCGCAGCCAGCGCGTCCCCACCCAGGCATAGGCCTCGTGCTTGAGGCTGACCAGAAGCTGCAATGGATAGAGCCAGAGCCGTTCGTGATCGGGCTCGCACTGAAGTTCAGGCGCTTCGCCCAGCAGGCTCATCTCATAGAAATGACAGTGATTATTGAAGGGCGTGCCATTCTCATGGATAAAATAGTTCAGCAGTTCGCCCACCTGACGGCCCGTGCTCACCCGCAAACCCGTTTCCTCGCCGAATTCGCGCACCACTGCCTGTTCCGGGGTTTCGCCCGGATCAACCGCCCCGCCCGGCAGGTCATAGCTGAAATCCTGATAGCCGATGCGCACGCAGGCGATCTGCAAATTCTCGCCAGCGCCGCGCGTCAAAAGGCCGTAGGCGGCGCTGCGCGGCTGATAATCATGGCCCGCCAGTTTCTGGCCAAATTGCCGCAGAGTTGGGTTCATCCGATCAGACTCCATGCAGCACCACCCAGGGATCATCTACCTTGCCGGCGATGAAATCATCATAGGGGGCCGCCGGATAGCCGACGCCCATATTTTTGGAGTCGCGCCAGGCATCGATCAGCGCATCGCGCAGATTTGTGGCCCCCAAAGCCAGTTGTTTGGCGATAAAGGCCTTGCCGCGCGGATCGCCGTCCGCAAAGCCGCCATCCTTTTCAAGCTGATAGAGCGGCACCACCTCGGCAAAACTGGCCTTCATGCGCGTGGTGAAACAGGTCATGACCGGTGCCGTGCAGGGCACATAATCGGGCTCGAAAGCTTTCAGATCGGAGGCTTCGATATTGGCCGCCACATAGGCGGCTTCCAGCGGCACATGAATATGGGCTTTGGTAAAGCCTTGAGGGTTGGGATAAGGCCCCCAGCCATTATAATGGATCGACAGGTGCATGGGCTGGGTGGCGTCGCCGACATAGTGGCCGAGCAGGCCCGTATCATAGGCGATCACCGCTTCACGGCGCAGCCGATCGGCATGATACCAGGCCTTTTTCACCGCATCATGCTCGCGCGTTTCCATCAGGCTCAGGACGCGCCAATAGGCGAAATCCTTGACCACCTGCTGATAGGCGTCCACCTCGGCATAGGGCAGATAACCGGCCTGATCGGGATCACCGCCCTTCGCCACCACAGCGGCGGCATAGGCTTCGCGTGTGGCGGGCAGGTGATCGATCGTAACCCCCGCCGCTGTCAGGCCGTCATCATCGATATTGATAAAGTGCAGGGCATCGCGCTCAGAATGCACACCGCCCGCGCCGCGCCAGCGATCGGGTTCATTGGCATATTCGCCAACATCATCCCCCGCCGTGCGCAGAAAAGCCGGCATATAGGAGGGCAGAAGACGGACAGCCTCCTCGCCGATCATGCGGTGGCCGGTAGCCCCCCAGGCCAAGGCTGCACCGCTGACCGCCATGCCGCCCAGTATCATACCCAGAAACATCATTTTGCGCATAGGCACTCCTATTCGTGACAGCTTATTACCCCACTCATACCTCCCCCCCTGTGGTGGGGGTTCTTACTTTAACGCAACCAACTTGGGTATAAGCCTAACGCACGCAGTCTTTCCTTACTCAGTCCGTTTCAGGTGCCAGGGTCACTTCCAGCCCGTCGAGATCATCGCGCATCAGGATCTGGCACGACAGACGCGACGTGCGCTTCACCAGAAACGCCTCGTCGAGCTTCTCATCTTCCTCGTCAGATTTTGGCACCAGCTTATCGGTCCACGCGGGATCCACATAGACATGGCAGGTGGCGCATTCCAGCGCACCACCACACTCGGCCTTGATCTGCAGGCCGTTGTCACGGATGATTTCCATGACGCGCCAGCCTTCGAGGGCGGGCAGCTTATGCACCACGCCTTCGCGGTCGGTGCAGACGATATGCAGTTCGGTGTCGCTCATGAGGCTTTCTACAGGTTTCGGCAGAACGAGAAATAGGCAGTCTGCGCCCGCGTTTAAAGCGCCTGCCTGTCTGTGCCAAGAAAAAAGAGCCGTTCAGCCCTTCAGACCGCGCAAGTGCAGGGCGTGCAGATAGGCACTGACATCCATAAGCGCGGCGTTCATAGCGTCGCGCACCCGCTCCAGGCGACCCTGCGCCCCGGCCTCATCGCCGCGCTCGGCGGCCTCGGCGGCGGCGGCCAGCACGCCCGCGCCAATGCCTGCCGAAGCGCCCTTGATCGTGTGGGCGGCGTCGCGCCAGCCTTCGTGGCTGACATCGAGCATCGGCGACCACAGCTCGCACTGATGCTGGAACAGGTGCAGCACCTCCTCCATCACCACGGCATCATGGAGCGTATAGGCTTCGAGGTGGCCGAAATCGACCGCACCGGACAAATCTCTGAGCGCCAAGACGAGCCTCCTGATGGATGAAAATGCGCTGCGGCAAAAAAAACCTCTTAAACCGATTTTGCGCTTGAAACCCAGAAGAAAATGGCTATGTTCCGCCGCTCACCGCCGGGTCATACCAACCCCGTCCGGTCACGAAATGGTTTGGGTGTGTAGCTCAGTTGGTAGAGCAGCTGACTCTTAATCAGCGGGTCCACGGTTCGAGTCCGTGCCCACCCACCATTTCCTCTTAAATCAGCAATGCGCTGATTTAATTGAGAGATTTTTCAAGCGTTTTGACGCTTTGCCCCAAATCTCAGAATATTTGCCCCAAAATAGCAGTTTATATGCCCCAAATTTTCGGCAACATAATACCAGAATATGCGGGAATCGCATATTCAATGCTTACCTCAGTGCGTTGCCAGCCAATCTCGCCCTTCATCAGACAGGCGGATCATAAAATCCCTGCCATCTATCCAGTAATCCACCAGTTCACATAATAGAGACGCGGTGATTTCGTGGTCAGACGGATCAAGTCGTCACCTACTTCAGGGGAAGTTCCATCTGTGCGGATGCCCCGGTTGATGGCTTCTTTGCTTTTCCGTCAAAACTCCAGAAATTTCGCTTTTGCTTGAAGTGCTTACAAGGAAAGCGGCAATAAAAAACCTCCCCGAAGGGAGGCTGTTTAGTCTTTTGAAATGGTGCACTCGGAGCGATTCGAACGCCCGACCCTCAGATTCGTAGTCTGATGCTCTATCCAGCTGAGCTACGAGTGCATTTCCGTTTCAACGCCACAGACCCGAAGACCCGGCGGCGAGGCAGGGACGTTTAGTTGACCTGTCTGGCAAAGGCAAGGCCGCATTTGCACTTTTTCACGGCTTTTACGGCTTTTTTGTTGATCATCGCGTCAGGGCGGGTTCAATAGTCACATCTAAAACTATCTCCCCATCAACTTGTGCCTTTTTACAGGAGTGCCGCCCATGATCCGTCTTCCCCTGACTCGTGCTCCCTTCAAAAAATTGGCAGCGGTATCCATAGCTGCCCTGACCCTGATCAGCGCGGGCGCTCAGGCCAGGGTGATGCTGGGGCCGGTCAGGCCCCTGATTGTGGCGGCCGAACCGCTGGCGGCGCAGGCGGGCATGGATGTGCTGAAACGCGGCGGCACGGCTGCCGATGCCGCCGTAGCGGTGCAGGCCATGCTGGCCCTGATCGAGCCGCAAAGTTCCAGCCTGTCGGGCGGGGCCTTCATGCTCTATTATGACGCCAAGACCGGCGAGCTGACCGATTATAATGGCCGCGAAGTAGCCCCCGCAGCGGCGCAGCCTGATATGTTCATGAAGGACGCGACGACACCGATGACCTTCAAGGAGGCGGTGCTTTCGGGGCGTTCGACGGGCGTGCCGGGCGCGATCTTCATGCTCGATCAGGCGCAGAAGGATCACGGCAAGCTGGCCTGGAACACGCTGTTCGGCGCAGCGGAGGCGCAGGCTGAAAACGGCTTCGTCATCACGCCGCGCATCGACAGGGATCTGCATACCGAAGACGGGGCCTATCCCGAACGCGATGCGCCCGATGTGCTGGCCTATTTCAGCGACGGCAAGGGCGGGCTGTTGAAAACCGGCGACATCAAGAAAAACCCCGACTATGCCGACAGCCTGAAGGCCATCGCCGCCCAGCGTTCCGACGCGCTGCGATATGGCCGGATCGCCCAGGACATCGTCAACAAGACGCATCAGGCACCGATCCCCGGTTCGATGACCACGGACGACATTGCCAACTATAAGGTGATCGCCACCACGGCCAGGCCTTACGTGCAAACCGATGATTATCATGGCAAGCCCCTGTGCGTGCCCTATCATCAGTATATTGTCTGCGCCAATAACACACCTTCGGGCGGGCCCGCCCTGTTGCAGGGCCTGCGCATCGCCGAAAACCTGCCGCTGGCTAAATATGGCGCGCATGATCCGCGCGGCTGGGCGGCCCTGATCGAGGTCGAACGCCTGATGTATGCCGACCGCGACCGCTATGAAGGCGATACGCCGCTCTTTGCCAAACAGATCAACGGTTATCTCAACTCCAACTACACCATGTCGCGCGCCGCCACGGTCAGGGTCGGCACGCCCTCACCCACACCGCAGCCCGGCCAGTTGCCGTTTTTCGCGCCCAGGCCGGGGCCTGACGCGACCATCGAACCGGGCGGCACCACCCATTATGTGATCCGCGACACATGGGGTAATGTGGTCAGCATGACGACGACGGTGGAAAGCCTGTTCGGTTCGGGGCGCATGGTGGACGGCTTCTTCCTCAACAACCAACTCACTGACTTTTCCTTCACCCCCAGACTGCCGGACGGCCAGCCGGTCGCCAATGCGGTGGCCGGGGGCAAGCATCCGCGTTCGTCGATGGCGCCTGTCATCGTGTTCGACCAGAAGGGCCATGTGGTGGCGGCGGTCGGATCGCCGGGGGGGCTTTCCATCATCGCTTACGATCTCAAGACCCTGATCGGCGTGCTCGATTGGGGCCTGTCCATGCAGCAGGCCATCGACCTGCCCAATGTGATCGCCAAGGGCGACATGATCCGCGTCGAAAAGGCGCGCATGGAACCGGCAGTTTGGGATGGGCTGACCAGGATGGGCTATCATCTGACGGCGGTTTCCGGCGAGGAATCGGGCCTCAACGGCTTTTTCATTCGCAAGGACGGCAGCTATGACGGCGGCACCGATCCGCACCGCGAAGGCGTGGTGCTGAAGGGAAAGTAAGGTCGGACAGCAAGGTTAGTTTAGGCCACGAAAAGCACGAAAGGCACGAAAAGGAGGCCGGAACGCGATCCGGCGTCAGCCAAAAGTGCGTCATATTTTCGGGATGCGCTCTGAAGAAGGCCCCTCACCCGGTCGCCTTCGCTGCGCTTGGCGCCCGTCCTCTCCCCGCTACGCAGGGAGAGGGAAAGAAAGCAATTCCAGGTCAGGTCATCTTGCTCTGATTTTGTGTCTTTCGTGCTTTTCGTGGTTAAAAACTTCGTCTTTTCAGGTGACTGAAGCCTACGAAATCGCCACGGCCTTGCAGCCCTGCTCTTCGAGCAGGTCGATCAGTTCGACGAAGGCATCCATCGGGGCGGTGCCGAAATCGACATTGAGGCCGTCGCGGTCGAGCGTCAGCGCGTGGATATTGCCGGAAAAGCGCGTATCGGGATCAAAGCGCTGTTCGTCGGGATCGAACCACGTCTCGAACCACGGGGCCAGGGCTTCGGGGGCCACATGGCCGCCCTGGCCGATGGATATGGTCATGTCGTGCCAGGCCAGGCGCGTAACGGCGATCTCCATCGCGCCGAACGACACCTCCAGCGGATCGAAGCTGATCTCCTCATCGGGCGCCAGCTCGACGACATGGCCGCCATCTTCTTCGGAGGCATAGTCGGCGCAATAGATATGGCCGAAGATTTCGCTGTCTTCCGACAGTTCGAACTTCACCTCTGGCGCGCCGCCGATATGGCTGGCGTTTTGCTGGTCGATAAACGCGGCAAACTGGGAGATATAGCTATCGCGGACGAGCAGGAGCAGTTCACCAAATTCCAAGGCTGGCTTATCCTTTCAGCGGCAGGCGTATTTCAAAGGTGGTGCCCTCAGGCCCGGTCTGGACAAGACGGACATCGCCATCATGCAACTGGGCCAGTTCGCGCGAAATGGCAAGGCCAAGGCCTGATCCGCCGGGCGTACTCGACGAGGTAAAGGGCTGGAACAGCTTTTCACGCAGCTTTTCGGGGATGCCGGGGCCATTATCGGCAACGATCAGCACCACATCCTGCGCCGTCTTGATGGCGGTGAGCGTGACCCGACCGCGCAACCGTCGATTGGGCTGCAATTCGATGGCCTGACGGGCATTGCGCATCAGATTGACCAGAAGCCGGTGCAGTTGTTCGGGATCGGCCTCAAGGAAAAAGCCTTTCGGCACGCGCGTCGAAAAGCGCACGCTTTCGCCCGCCTGCGCGCTAAGCCCTAAGCCCGCATCCTCGGCGGCAGCGTCGGCCAGTTCGCGCAGGCGCACGATCTGGATATGCGGGGCCCGTTCATCCGACTTGCCGTAGGTCAGGACGTTCTGCGCCAGAGACAGGGCGCGGTCGAGCGCGCGCTCCAGACGCGGCAGGGCCTTGGCCACGGTCGGGTCGCCCGACGTAGCCAGCCGGTCAGACGCCATCTGGGCGGCGGTCAGCATATTGCGCAGGTCGTGGTTGATTTTGGACACGGCCTGACCGAGGGCGGCCAGACGGGCGCGTGAGCGCAGGGCCTGACGCACCTGCTCCTGCATCGAGGCCATTTCCTGTTCGATCTGGCCGATCTCATCGCGGCGGCTGGAACGGTGCGGCGCGGCCGAGGCATCTTCGGGATTGGTTTTGAAGGCCTGTATATTCTTGGTCAGGCGGCGGATCGGCCGCACGATAAAGGCCGACAGCGCCGCGAAAACCAGAATACCGGCGGCCAGCGAAATACTGATCGACATGCGCAACATACCGAGCAGGCTCGACTTCAGATAGGTTTTGAGCGGCTCGGCGCGCACCACGATCTCGATTTCCTGACCGGAACGCAGGCGCGGGCGGGCCGCCAGATGGATCAGGCGGTCGGGCTTGCCCATCAGGGTTTGCCAGGGCGCCCACATATAGGCGAGGTCATGGCGCATGTTTTTGTGCGAATCGCGCAAGTCCAGCACCTGATCGGGAATGTCGAGATTGGGCAGAGGATTGAGCATATAGTAGCGGTCATTGCTTTGCAGGCGCAGATAGAGCACGCCTGCGCTGCGCAAAAGCTGGAACGAGGTGGCGCGCGACACGCTGTTGGCGCGGGCCGTATCAACGGCCTGTGAGGCGATTTCCGCCGACCGCACCCGGTCGGTCAGCCAGTCTTCCTGATCGGCGGCGAGGCGCGGAATGATGATCATCACCTCGACGATCATCACGAAAACAAGGGTGAGGATCAGCAACTGGCCCGACAGGCTGAACAGGAAGTTGCGCGCGAATGTCAGGGCCGAGACGCCCCATTCCATCGAGGCCCCGGCCAGAAGCCCGAGGGTGCGCCTGAGGCGGCGGGCGTAAAAGCCTTCATAGAGTCGCCCACGGCGCGGCGCGGGGCCGCCCGGCCCCGTTGTCTTGTCTGGATATGTCTTGCCCGGATCGAACACTTATAGAGTCTCTGTATGCCGGTGATGGAGGTTATGCGCCTGTACTATAGCAGGTTTTCCTGTGAAAAGGGCGCGGAAAACGGCCGAAAGCCGCAAAAGCTTTGCAAGCCCGGTCAGGAAATCGCCATTTGTGATTGACAAGGCCGGATGTGTGAACTAATCACCCGCCTTCAAGTTTACGCAATTCCCGGTCGCCGGACAGTTTTCGCGCGGCCCGCCACTATCGGAGCCCCTGTCATGGGAACGAAACGCACCTATCAGCCGAGCCGTCTCGTGCGCAAGCGCCGCCACGGTTATCGCACGCGCATGGCCACCAAGAACGGCCAGAAGATCGTTGCGCGCCGCCGCGCCAAGGGCCGCAAGCGCCTGACCGCTTAAGGGCCGGGCCTTTGGCTCATTTGTGATTCAAAAAAGAGTCCCTATCTCGCATAGGGGCTCTTTTTGCTGTTGGGGCGATCATCTTTGGCGACAATTGCACATATCCGGGTTCGCGCCGATTTCGTGGCTGCCAGCAAGGCCTTATGGCAGGCGCGTCCCGGCGTGGTGGTGCAGGCGCGCTTACGCGAAAGCGCAACAGAGATGCGAGCCGGTTTCACCGCCACAAAAAAAATCGGCAATGCCGTGGCGCGCAACCGCGCCAAACGCCGCCTGCGCGAGGCTGCCCGCCTGATTTTGCCGCAGATGGGCAAGCCCGGTCACGACTATGTTTTCGTGGCGCGCGCTGCCACCGGTCATTGCGACTGGCAGGCTTTACTTGACGATGTTAAAGCCGCCCTGATAAGGCTCGACGCCAAAGGCGCGGCCCGTTCCAAAAACCCGGCGGGCCCAGCGTCCCCGTCCCTTCCCGACCGCCTCCAGGATAAAGCCGTTCGATGAACAACACCGACGACAACAAGAACATGATCTATTTCCTGATCGCCAGCATGATCCTGCTGGCGGTTTACCAGTTCTTCATTCTGGGGCCACAGCAGAAGAAGCACATGGCCGCTGAACAGGCCGCCGCGGCATCCTCGTCGCTGTCGGCCAGCGCTATCGCCGCCGGTCTGCCGGTGGCCGGGCAGGCCACGGCCCTGACGCGCGCACAGGCGCTGGCCCAGTCGCCGCGCGTTCAGATCGACACGCCTTCGCTGAAAGGCTCGATCGCGCTGAAGGGCGCTTTGATCGATGATCTCTACCTCGCCAAATATCATGATACGGTCGATCCGAAATCACCGATGGTGGAACTGCTGAGCCCGGCGGGCGCACCGCACGCCTATTATGTGCAGTCGGGCTTCAACGGGCAAAACTTAAGCGGTATGCCCGACGCCAATACGCTGTGGACCGTGGCTTCGGGCCAGGTCCTGTCGGTCGGCCATCCCGTCGTGCTGACCTATGATAATGGCGCGGGCCTGACATTCACGCGCACGCTCAGCATTGACGCCAACTATATGATCACCGAACAGGATCAGGTGACCAACCGCGCTGCCACCCCGGCCACGCTGGCGGCCTATGCGCTGGTGATGCGTCATGATGTGGAGTTCAATGGCCCCGGCCATTCGCCCTATGTGCATGAAGGCACGATCGCCACCTATTCGAAGACGAATGGCACCAAAACCAGCTACGTCACACGCTCGTTCAAATATAAGGCCCTGGCCAAGCCTAATAATGACAAGTTTCTGGCCAAGGAGCCTTCGGTGGGCGGCTGGTTCGCCATCACCGACAAATACTGGATGGCGGCGGTGATCCCGGCGCAAAATCAGGCCGTCTCCTTCACCACCAAGGCCGACATCATTGATGGCAAGCCGGTCTATACGGCGGGCTATGTCGATGCGCCGGTGACGATTGCGCCCGGCAAGAGCTGGACCACGACCTCGCAGGTCTTTGCCGGGGCCAAGCTGAACAAGGAACTGCTGGCCTATCAGAAGAACCTGCATATCCCGCGCTTCGATTTCGCCATCGACTGGGGCACCCTGTTCATCATCACCTATCCCGTCTATTGGCTGCTCGAAAAATTCTACCTGCTCACCGGCAATTTCGGCATCGCCATCCTGCTGCTGACCGTGGTGGTCAAGCTCGTCTTCTATCCGCTGGCGCACCGTTCCTACGTGTCGATGATGAAGATGAAGCACGTCCAGCAGCATCTGAAACCCAAGCTCGACGCCATCAAGCAGCGCTTCCCTGACGACGCCCAGAAGCAGCAGGAAGCCACCATGCAGCTCTATCAGGAAGAGAAGGTCAATCCGATGGCTGGCCTGACGGGCTGCCTGCCGATGCTGCTGCAACTGCCGGTCTTCTGGTCGCTGTATAAGGTGCTGCAACTGGCCATCGACATGCGCCACGCGCCTTTCTTTGGCTGGATTCACGATCTGTCCGCACCCGACACCACCTCCATCGTCAATCTGTTCGGCCTCCTGCCCTTCGATCCGGCCCATGTGCCGCTGATCGGCACCTTCCTGGCCGGCCCCCTGCATGTCGGCATCATCGCCATCATCTATGGCGCCTCGATGTGGCTGAGCCAGCAGATGACGCCGATGGCCGGGGTCGATCCGATGCAGAAGAAGATGATGGCCTTCATGCCGCTCATGCTGACCTTCTTCATGGCGCAGGTCGCGGTGGGCCTGATCATCTACTGGATCTGGTCGAACATCCTGACCATGTTGCAGCAATATACGATCATGCGTCGCTTAGGCGTCGAGAATATCATCGACGACACCCTGGCGAAGCTGACGAAGAAAAAAGCGGCGTGACCGCCCCCCTGTACAGCGAAGAGACGCTTGAGACCGCGCGGGTTTTGTTCGCCCGCCCGGTGTCCTTCGTCATGGGCGCGGCGGCGGTGGCGCAACTGCCGCCCGACGACCTGCCCGAAGTGGCCTTTGCCGGACGCTCGAATGTCGGCAAGTCGTCGCTGATCAACGCCTTGGTCAACCAGAAGCATCTGGCGCGCGCCTCCAACGAACCGGGGCGGACGCGCGAACTCAACTTCTTCCTGCTCAATGACGCCCTGCACATGGTCGATCTGCCCGGCTATGGCTGGGCCAAGGCATCCAAGGTGACGGTCAAGAAGTTCCAGAATCTGGGCCGCGACTATTTGCGCGGCCGTTCGGGACTGAAGCGCGCCTATCTGCTGATCGATGCGCGCCACGGGCTGAAAACGGTCGATACCGAACCGATGGACGCGCTCGACAAGGCCGCCGTCAGCTATCAGATCGTGCTGACCAAGGCCGACAAGATCAAGCCGGCCGAGCTGGCTCAGGTGATCGAGGCCACACAAGGCGCGATTAAAAAGCGTCCGGCGGCCCACCCAGTCGTGCTGGCCACCTCGGCGGAAACGGGCCTTGGCATCCCCGAACTGCGCGCCGAAATCATGACGGCCTGCGCGGTGGAATTGTAAGGCAGCTACCTTCCGTCTCGACGCGCTTCGCTTGCTCTTCACGCAAAAACACATGACAGGCCGCCCCTGATCCTGTAAGGCGCGGCGATAGTTTCCGGAACGCCGCATATGATCATCCAGACTGAAATCGACTCCTCAGAAGAACGGGGCTGGGCCACCGCCAAACAACTGGCCGAGGCCCTGCCCTATATCCAGATCTATGACCGCGAGATCGTGACGATCAAATATGGCGGCCATGCGATGGGCGAGGCCGAAACGGCCAGGGTGTTCGCGTCCGACATCGTTTTGCTGAAGCTGCTCGGCATTTCGCCGGTGGTGGTGCATGGCGGCGGGCCGCAGATTTCGGCCATGCTCAGCCGCGCCGGGGTGAAATCGACTTTTATCGACGGCCTGCGCGTCACCGACGACGCGACCATGGAAATCGCCGAAATGGTGTTGTCGGGCGCGGTCAATAAGGAGATCGCCAACTGGATCACCCAGGCCGGACGTGAAGCCGATGTGCGCGGCGTTGGTCTGTCGGGCAAGGACGCCGGTCTGATCACGGTCGAAAAGGCGACGCGCGTCAAAAAAGACCCTGATTCGATGATCGAGCAGGTGGTCGATCTCGGTTTCGTCGGCGAACCCAAACATGTCGATGACAAGCTGATCCGCACCCTGATCGACGATCCGAACCACGATTATGTGCCGGTGATCGCGCCCATTGGCGTGTCGGAAGACGGCCACACCTACAATATCAATGCCGATACGGTGGCGGGCGCCGTGGCCGGCAAGCTCAATGCCAAGCGCATGTTGCTGCTGACCGATATTGCCGGTGTGCTCGATGAAAACAAGAATCTGATCCGCCAGATGAGCATATCCGAGGCACGCAGCCTGATCGAGTCCGGCGTGGCCAATGGCGGCATGATCCCCAAGCTGGAGACCGCCATCATGGCTATCGAAGCGGGGGTCGAGGCCGTGGTCATTCTCGATGGCCGCCGCCCGCACGCCATGCTGGTCGAACTGTTCACCGCCCACGGCGCGGGCACCTTGATCACGGCAGACTAGAGCGGTTTGCATTCTGATGGAATCGGTCAAAGGCATGCAACCCGCTCTACATTTTACGTTTTTCCGCATCTCGCATTCAATTTGTAAGTCAAATTAAACGCTCGTTGCTCTAGATTTTATCCACAGATGCACACAGATAATCTTTGTCGGCTTCACGCGACCGCTATCGTTTGAGCAAGCCATAGCTTACTGGCGCGAAGCGCTTTTAAGGCAGGCTCTTTCAGCCCAGATAGCGGTAGCGTGCCGTTGGTTTGAATATCTGTGTGCATCTGTGGATCAGCTTTTCTCTCTCTACGTCGGCAGGAGCCCCTACAAACAAGCCATGATAGTGCCTGAAGCTCTCGCCCACGTCAGCACCTGGATTTTCGATCTCGACCAGACGCTTTATCCCGCCGAGGCCGAGGTGATGGCGCTGATCGAGGGCCAGATGACCACCTTTGTAGCGCGCGAAACCGGCCTGCCGCCCGCCGAAGCCCACGCCCTGCAAAAGCGTTATTTGAGCGAACACGGCACGACTTTGGCCGGACTGATGGCTCATCACAACATCGATCCTTACGCCTTTCTCAACGAGGTGCATGATGTGTCGCTCGACAAACTGCACCCCGATCCGGCCCTGAACGCCCTGATCGGCGATCTGCCGGGCCGCAAGGTCGTGTTCACCAATGGCGACGAACGCCACGCCACGCGCATTCTCGACAAGCTGGAGATGGACGGCCTGTTTGACGGGGTTTTCCATCTCGAACACGCCCGGTTCATCCCCAAACCCAACCTCGTCACCTTTGAGCGCATGATGGCGGCGCATGATGTGACGGCCACCCAGGCCGCCTTCTTTGAGGACAGCCCGAAAAACCTCAAACCCGCTTTTGAACTGGGCATGAAGACGATTCTGGTCGGGCCGAAAGCCATCGGCAATGAAGACGCTTTCGTCGATTTCCGCAGCCCCGACCTGAAGACCTTTCTGGCGGATACCAAAAATATTTGAACTTAGTTCAAATAAGTCTTGACGAAATCAATAACATGAACCATGTTCATTGAACGAGGTTCATGGAGGTTCCTGTCATGTTAAAATCACTTCTGATCGCCGTCATCTGCACGGCCAGCCTGACCACTATCGCTCACGCGCAGGATAGTGTCGGCAATGTTTCCAAAGCTATCGGCGATTCGGCCGTCTCCACTGCCGAACTGTCCGAGGCAGGCGTCAAGGTAGTGGCGGGTGCCGTGGCCCTGCCCTTCGTGGCGGTGGGCACGGTGAGCGAAAGCGCAGGTCGCACAATACGCCGTGCCGGTGATGATGTGTGGCGCGCCGCCAATAGTCCGCTGGAGATTTCGTCGGAAACGGTGACGGCCCAACCCGCGCCGCAAGTGCCCTATGACCGGAGCGATGCGCAGCGCGCACACCGCGACATGGACGGACAGCGGTGATCCGCGTAATGGCTATGGTGCTGGTGGCCCTGCTGCTGGCCACGCCCGCCATCGCCGAACCGGTGGCTCGCACGCCGCATCCGGTCGCCGATTCCGGCGGTGAATCGACCTTGGGTGGCGCAGCGCCCAAGGTGCATTTTACTGCCCCCGAAGCCGCCGTCTTCGCCAAGCAGGTGGAGCGTGATCTGGCAGCCAAAGACGCCCGCGTCGCCATTGTTTTCCGCAGCGGTCGGGCGCGCAGCAAACTACCGGCAGGCATCGCCTATACCCATGCCGCCTTCTGGGTTTATAGCGACATCAAGGGTGCGGATGGCCAGGCCTATAAGGGGTATGCGGTCTATAATCTCTATGAAGGCGATGGCGCATCCCTGCCTGCTGACCAGTCGTATCTGGCGCAGGATTATCCGCTCGACTTCATGATGGCCAATCAGGTCGATGACGTAGCGGTGATCATCCCCTCGTCGGAAATGCAGGCGCGCCTGTTGGCCCTGATCGGTTCGCCCGCCTATGAACGCCTGCATGTACCCGCCTATTCGCTGGTGTCCAATCCGTTCGACGCGCGCTATCAGAACTGCACCGAATTTGTGCTGGATGTGGTCAGCGCCGCCGCCTGGGACACGCATGACCCGGCGCAGATTCGCGCCGATCTGCGCGCCTGGTTCAAACCGACCGTGATCCACGCCAATCCGCTGGTGCGCGCCTTCGGCCCTATGTTCCAACCCGGCCTCAAAATGGACGATCAGCCCGGCCCGGTCGAGACGGCCACCTATGAAAGCATCGCCGCCTTCATGCAGCAAAACCACCTGATCGCCACGACCTATGTGCTGAAGGATAATTAAAACTTGATCGGCGGCGTCAGCGCTTCTATGGCAACGGCGAACCCCCACGCCAGCAAAGAGTGTCCGCCATGTCCGATCTCGCCGCCTTCAAGGAAGATATAGACGCCGCCTGGGAGGCCCGCGATACGTTGTCGCCCGCCTATACCGGCCCCTACCGCGAAGCTATCGAAAAGGTGCTGGGCCTGCTCGATAATGGCCGCTTCCGCGTGGCTGAAAAGAAGAATGGCACTTGGGTGACGCATGACTGGCTGAAAAAGGCCGTCCTGCTGTCCTTCCGTCTGGCTCCCAACAGCCTGATGCACACGGGTCGCGGCCTGTTTGAACAGGCGCCGCTGGGACCCTATTGGGACAAGGTGCCCAACAAGTTCGCCCGCTGGAACGACAAGGACTTCACCGAGGCCGGTTTCCGCGCCGTACCGGGCGCCATTGTGCGCGCCGGGGCCTATATCGCCAAAAACGTCGTGCTGATGCCATCCTTCGTCAATATCGGCGCCTATGTCGATGAAGGCACAATGGTCGATGGCTGGTCCACCGTCGGCTCCTGCGCCCAGATCGGCAAGAATGTGCATCTGTCGGGCGGCGTCGGCATTGGCGGCGTGCTGGAACCGCTACAGGCCAGCCCGACCATTATCGAGGACGACTGCTTTATCGGCGCGCGTTCGGAAGTGGCCGAGGGCGTGATCGTCGAGCAGGGTTCGGTGCTGTCGATGGGGGTTTATCTGTCGGCCTCGACCAAGATCATCAACCGCGCCACGGGCGAAATCTTCCGTGGCCGCGTGCCCGCCTACAGCGTGGTCGTGCCGGGCTCCCTGCCCGATCCGAAGGGCGGGCCGTCGCTCTATTGCGCCGTCATCGTCAAGACGGTGGATGCCCAGACCCGCGCCAAAACCGGCATTAACGACCTTTTACGCGATTAATTTTCAGCCAACCTCTTGACCCGGAGCGCACATTCGGTCAAAAGCGCGCTCCGGGCCGGGAACGGCCCTTAGGCTGCATATGGTCCCTTCGTCTATCGGTTAGGACGTCAGATTTTCATTCTGAAAAGAGCGGTTCGATTCCGCTAGGGACTGCCAGCCCCATACCTCCCCTCTTGCCATTAATGTGAACCGCCATGCGGTTGCATCCTGCCTGCCTCGAGGGCTAGGTTTGCGGTATGAACCTGCTTGCCATGCTGAACGATTACAACTGGCCGCATCTGGCGGAACGCGCCGTGATGGGGCTGATCGTCATTGCCCTGGCCTTTGTGGGGGCGCGTGTGGCCTCGCACCTGTTCCAGCGCGCCAGGGCGCGGGCCAGAACCGTTTCGGCCTCCATCTATGTCTTTGAAAAACTGGTTTCCTACGGGCTGATCCTGCTCGGCTTCATGCTGGCCCTATCGGTCAGCGGCATCAATATCACCTCGCTGGCCGTCTTTGCCGGTGCCTTGGGCGTCGGCGTCGGTCTGGGCTTGCAGGGCATCGTCAAGGAGTTCGTGTCGGGGCTGGTGATCATCTTCGACCCGCATCTCGACATCGGCGACTTCATCCAGATCGATGAAGCACGACGCGGCGAGATCATGGAGATCGGCCCGCGCGCCACGCGGCTGCGTACCAATGACGGCATGAGCATCGTCATCCCCAATTCGGCCCTGATCGAAAATCAGGTCATCAACTGGACGTTTAAGGGCGCGACACGGCGTATCCATGTGCCATTCGGGGTGGCTTACGGCGTCGATAAGGCTAAGGTACGCGAATGCGTGCTGCAAGCGGCGCGTGGCGTCTCCTTCACCCTGCCCGACACCGATCAGCGCCGCACCCAGGTCTGGCTGACCGGCTTTGGCGATAATTCGCTCAATTTCGAACTGGTGGTGTGGCCAACGCCGGAATCGGTGCGCCGTCCAGCCTCATTGATGGCGGCCTATAACTGGGCTATCGAAGACGCCCTGCGCGCCGAGGGGATCGAAATTCCGTTCCCGCAACGCGATCTGCATGTGCGCAGCCTGTTTGGCCTGACCGAAGAGGATGCGCTGAAAAGCCTCGGCCTGAAATCCAGCCAGACCAAAAAGCCGGAAGCCATCCTGCCCTCCACCAACGACGCCGCCCGCGATCTGCACACCGAACTGCCGCCAGAAGAAACGGAACTCAAGAAGGTCTAGATGGTTAGTCCCGGCATTTGATGGTACGATTTTATCACCATCGATGAGGGATTCGCTATGGGACAGATTTTACACGGGAGCGCCACAACGACAGAGGCAATCCGTCGAGCAATACAAGATAGTCAAGAGAGTGTGAGGGTTCTGGCCAAGCGGCATGGGATTAACCCGAAGACAGTGGCCAAGTGGAAGAAACGGACCGCTGTTGCTGATCTGCCGACCGGTCCGAAAGCGCCTAAATCGACCGTTCTGACGATAGAGGAGGAGGCGATCATCGTCGCTTTCCGGCGGCACACGCTTTTGCCGCTGGATGATTGCCTTTATGCCTTGCAGGCCACGATCCCCAACCTGACGCGCTCAAGCCTGCATCGCTGCCTGCATCGCCACGGTATATCCCGCCTACCTGATATCGAAGGCGACAAGCCGACGAAGAAGAAGTTCAAGTCTTATCCGATAGGCTATTTCCATATCGACATTGCCGAGGTGCAAACCGCCGAAGGCAAGCTCTATCTCTTTGTGGCCATCGACCGAACCTCAAAGTTCGCCTACGTCGAACTGCATGAAAAGGCGGGCAAGATGGCTGCCGCACAGTTCCTGCGTAACCTGATCGCAAGCCTTCCGTATGCCATACATACCGTGCTCACCGACAACGGCATCCAGTTCACCAATCACGAACGCCATATCCATGCCTTTGAGCATATCTTCGACCGTGTCTGCCGCGAGCACGACATCGACCACAGGCTGACAAAAATCAAACACCCGTGGACCAATGGCCAGGTTGAGCGGATGAACCGAACCATCAAGGAAGCGACCGTCAAACGCTACCATTATGACGGCCACGACCAGTTCAGGCAGCACCTGACGGACTTCATCAATGCCTATAATTTCGCCAAGCGACTCAAAACCCTCAAGGGCCTCACACCCTACGAATTTGTCGTCAAACAATGGACAATCGAGCCGGATAAATTCAAACTAAATCCAACCCATCAAATGCCGGGACTAAACATCTAGACCTTTCTATCCTCCCCTGATTTCAGGGGAGGGGGACCGCGTAGCGGTGGTGGGGTTATTTCAGCGCCTGCAATCTTTCCATGGCCAATCGAAAAATTCCATCTGCTACATCCTCTGGTTCGGCGATCACATCTGCCGCAGGAATACGCATAATTTCAAAACCATGCTGCCGGAGAAACCGATCTCTTTCTTCGTCACGATGTGGGGCATTTCCCATATTGTGGCACCACCCATCGATTTCGATGACGAGTTTGATTTTCGCGCAATAAAAATCGAAAACATAACGATCAAAGGGGTATTGCCGCCGGAACACGGGACCATTTGGATGGCGCACCTTGATGCGTCCCCATATGAGTCTTTCCGGATAGGTCATTTCACGACGTAATTTGCGCGCGAAAGACAGTTGCGGCTGCTGAACCATTCCGGAGCTTAACACGATTTCAGCGGATTTTAACCCCACCACCGCTTCGCGGTTCCCCTCCCCTGAAATCAGGGGAGGATAGTAAAAGCGCCCCTCCGTTGCCGGAGAGGCGCTGGGGCTTGCCCCTAGAGCAACGAGCGTTTAATTTGACTTACAAATTGAATGCGAGATGCGGAAAAACGTAAAATCTAGAGCGGTTTGCATGCCTTTGACCGATTCAATCAGAATGCAGACCGCTCTAGTTCACTGTCGGCTTGCCGATGGTTAAGCCTTCGCCGTCGAAGCCGACATGGATCACCTCACCATCGACGAAGCGCCCCGCTAGGATTTCGCGGGCAATGCCGTCGATCAGCAGCTTCTGGATCACGCGCTTCAAAGGCCGCGCGCCATAGGCCGGGTCATAGCCCTTTTCGGCCAGGAAGTTCAAAGCCGCATCATCGATGCTCAACGTCATTTCACGGTCGGCCAGCAGCTTTTCCAGCCCTTTGAGCTGAATCCGCACAATGTCGTGCATGTGGGCCTGATCAAGCCGCTGGAACAGGATGATCTCGTCGATCCGGTTGAGAAATTCCGGCCGGAAATGCTTGCGCACCACGGCCAGAACCAGCGGCCTGACCGCCTCAACATCCGTGCCCGGCTCCATATTGACCAATATGTCCGAACCGAGATTGGAGGTCATGACGATCAGCGTATTGCGAAAATCGACCACGCGGCCCTGCCCGTCGGTCAGACGGCCATCATCCAGCACCTGCAACAGGATGTTGAAGACATCGGGGTGCGCCTTTTCAACCTCATCGAACAGCACCACCTGATAGGGCCTGCGTCGCACGGCCTCGGTCAGCGCCCCACCCTCGTCGTAACCGACATAGCCCGGAGGCGCACCGATCATGCGCGAAACGGAGTGTTTTTCCATATATTCCGACATATCGAGCCGGGTGATCGCCGTCTCGTCGTCGAACAGGAACTCGGCCAAAGCCTTGTTCAGCTCGGTCTTGCCGACGCCCGTGGGGCCTAAGAACAGAAACGAGCCAATCGGGCGGTTTGGGTCTTTCAGACCGGCGCGGGCGCGGCGCACGGCGTCGGACACGGCTTCGAGCGCCTCGTCCTGACCGACCACGCGCTTGCGCAATTCGTCCTCCATGCGCAGCAGCTTATCGCGCTCGCCTTCCAGCATCTTATCGACCGGAATACCGGTCCAGCGCGACACGACCTGGGCGATTTGCGCCGAATCGACCACTTCCGGCGTCAGGGCAGCGGCCTCCGTGGAGGCGGTTTCCGCCGCCGCTAACTGGCGTTCCAGACCGGGAATGATGCCGTACAGAATCTCCGACGCCTTTTGCAGATCGCCGGCGCGCTGCACATTGGCCAGTTCGATACGGGCGCGGTCGAGCGCTTCGCGGGCGCGGGCGGCGGAACCAACCTTGTCCTTCTCGGCCTTCCAGCGCTGCGTCAGTTCAAACGACTTGCTCTCAATCTCTTCCAGTTCGTCGGTCAGGCGTTCCAGCCGCGTGCGCGAACCGGCGTCGCTTTCCTTCATCAGGGCTTCGCGCTCGATCTTAAGCTGGACGATGCGGCGATCCAGTTCATCCAGCTCTTCTGGCTTGGAATCGACCGCCATGCGCACGCGCGACGCGGCCTCGTCGATCAGGTCAATGGCCTTGTCGGGCAGGAAACGATCCTGAATATAGCGGTTGGACAGGGTGGCGGCCGAGACTATAGCGCCATCGGAAATGCGCACCCCGTGGTGAACCTCGTACTTTTCCTTGAGGCCGCGCAGGATCGAGATCGTGTCCTCGACCGTCGGCTCGCTGACGAAAACCGGCTGGAAACGCCGCGCCAGGGCCGCGTCCTTTTCGACGTGCTTTCGGTATTCATCGAGCGTGGTGGCACCCACGCAATGCAGTTCGCCGCGCGCCAGAGCCGGCTTTAACAGGTTGGAAGCGTCCATCGCGCCGTCCGACTTGCCTGCCCCGACCAGGGTGTGCATTTCGTCGATAAACAGCACGATCTGGCCCTCGGCGGTCGTCACCTCGTTGAGCACAGCCTTCAGGCGCTCCTCGAACTCGCCGCGGTATTTGGCCCCGGCGATCAGGCTGCCCATATCGAGCGAAAACAGCTTCTTGTCCTTCAGGCTTTCGGGCACGTCGCCATTGACGATGCGCTGGGCCAGACCCTCGACGATGGCGGTCTTGCCGACGCCCGGTTCGCCGATCAGGACGGGATTATTCTTGGTGCGACGCGCCAGCACCTGAATCGTGCGGCGGATTTCTTCGTCGCGGCCAATGACCGGATCGATCTTGCCTTCGGCGGCGGCCTCGGTCAGGTCGCGGGCGTATTTTTTGAGCGCATCAAAGCCGTTTTCGGCGGTGGCGGAGTCGGCGGGCTTGCCCTTGCGGAATTCGGCTTGCGCTGCCTGCACCTGCTTGAGCGTGACGCCCGCCGCCTTCAGCGCCGCCGCGCCATCAGACGAATCGAGCGCGGCCAGCAGCAGTCGGTCAGCGGTGACGAAGGCATCACCTGCACTTTGCGCCTCGGCCTCGGCGGTATTGAACAGTTTAGCGGTGTCATTGTGCATATAGATCTGCGCGCCGCCGGTGACGGTCGGCAGCTTGCCAAGCGCCAGATTGACCGAGGCCGCGAAGGCATCGGCGCGGCCACCGGCCAGATTGATCAGCCGCGTGGCGATCGAATCCTTATCATCGACCAGCGCTTTCAGCACATGGACGGGCATGACATAGGCGTGGTTTGCGCCTTGCGCGAAGCTCTGCGCGCTTTGGATAAGCTTTTGG
Source organism: Asticcacaulis sp. EMRT-3 (assembly GCF_030027245.1). Taxonomy (NCBI): domain Bacteria; kingdom Pseudomonadati; phylum Pseudomonadota; class Alphaproteobacteria; order Caulobacterales; family Caulobacteraceae; genus Asticcacaulis; species Asticcacaulis carbonis. The sequence continues at coordinate 122,230 of NZ_JASERT010000001.1, read as the reverse complement.
GTTTTTTCGGAATATTTTTCGATATTCATCTTGGTCTGTTCCCCTTGAAGGCGGATGTGGCAAGGTCAGCGTCCTTGGATAAGCGACGATGACGACCTCTGGGATATGATGTGACATTTCCACAACACAAGTGCCGCGCGACAAAATAACTATCCGCATCCCGGTTGCGGATCGGGACTGGCGCGGCGCATCTGAAATGCTTATAAGGGCCGGTATGGATTCCAAAATCTTTTTCCCCGCCGCCGGCCTTATTGCGCTCCTTCTGATTGCGTTCAGCCTCGTCTGGCCGCAGGGGATCGGCGCGCGCTCACCCGCCCCGTTCGGCCACGCGATTGAAATGCCCGACTATTACCGCATGGTGCGCGAACGCGACGCCCGTCAGCGCCAGGAAGCCATCCAGAAGGCGCAGGACGCCAAGGCCGATGCCGCCGCCAGCGCCGCCGCCGCTTCGGCCTCCGCCGAGGACGCCAAGCTTCAGTGAGCCGTTCGGCGCTCATTTTTGGTTATGGCTTCATCGGGGCCGCCTTTGCTGAACAGGCCCGCGCCGCAGGGTTTGCCATCAGCGCCACGGCGCGCACATCCGACAAGCGCGCCGCCCTGCAAGCCGCAGGGATCAGCGCCATCGATCCCGCTGACGAAACCGCCTTACGCACCGAAGCGATAAAGGCCGACGCCATCCTGATCACCCCCGCCCCGAATGATGACGGCTGCCCGGCCTTTGCATCTATCGGTCATGCCGCAGGCAGCCAGTGGATCGGCTATCTGTCCACCACCGGCGTCTATGGTGACCGTGACGGCGGCTGGGTCTTTGAAGATTTCGCCCGTTTGCCGACCTCAAAAGAAGGGGCAAGGCGGGTGCTGGCTGAAGACCAGTGGCTATCGAAGGACGCGCACATCTTCCGCCTGCCGGGGCTTTACGGCTCAGGACGCAATGTCATTGAGCGCCTGCGGGCGGGCACGGCGCGGCGCATCCACAAGCCCGGCCATGTGTTTTCACGCCTGCATCACGACGACTGCGCCACGGCCCTGCTGGCCAGCTTGCAGCGCCCCGAACCCGGCGGCATCTATAATTTGTGCGACGACGAACCGGCCCCTGGCGATGTGGTGCTGGACTATGCCGCCGCCCTGACCGGCCTGCCCCTGCCGCCACAGATCATATGGGACGACCCCGCCCTGTCCGGGCCGATGCAACGTTTTTACCGCGACAATAAGCGCGTGGCCAATGCCCGCGCCAAGGCGGTCCTGGGCTGGCGGCTCCAATACCCGACCTACCGTGAAGGCCTCATCTCCCTTATTTAAGACTTTGTTCAGCTTTCATTAGCTTCGCTGTATTATTCTGCAACCTGCGGCAGAAGGCCGACAGACGGCATTGGTAATCCGGGAATGAATTCCATCAATACCAATCTCAGCGCGATGGTGGCGCTGCAAAATCTGAACGCCATCAACGCCCAGTTGGCGGTGACGCAGAACCGTATCTCGACCGGACTGAAGGTGGCCAGTGCCAAGGACGATCCGTCAGCCTGGGCCATTGCGCAATATGAGCGCGGTCAGGTGTCGTCGCTCGACGCCGTCAAGGATTCGCTGTCACGCACCTCATCGGCGATTGATGTCGCCATGACGGCGGGCTCCACCCTTTCGGATCTGCTCAGCCAGTTGCGCGCCAAGGCGCTGGAAGCCAGCGACACCTCGATAGACACCACCAGCCGCACGGCGCTGAATGCCGACTTCATCGCCCTGCGCAACCAGATCAAGCTGACTATCCGCACGGCCGATTTCAACGGCATCAACCTGCTCGATGGATCACGCGCTTCGGTTTCGGCCCTGGCAGGCGCCAATGGCACCAGCCGCCTGACCATAGATGCGCAAGATATGTCGCTGGGCGGATCGATCATCACCCTGTCGGCGGCGGCGGCCCTGACCTCGGCGACCGCGGCGGCCAATCTGCTCGGCACACTCGACGCCTCGATCCAGCATGTATCGTCGGCCCTGTCGAACCTTGGCACGGGATCGAAAATGCTCGACACCCAGCAGAACCTGACCAGCCAGATGCAGGATACGCTGAACGGTGCGATCGGCAATCTGGTCGATGCCGACATGGCCCGGGAAAGCGCCAATCTGCAAGCGCTGCAGGTCAAACAGCAACTGGCGATTCAGGTGTTGTCGATCACCAACCAGTCGAGCGCCTGGCTGCTGAAACTGTTCCAGTAAACACCATTTGGCGGCTTGCCGTGACGGTAAAAAGGGTTAGGCTGCAAGCTGGTTTTGGGTCGGCTGATTTGGCCTGACCGCTCAAGGCGTTTTCATGCTGGCTTCCCGCACATTCCTGATCACGGGCGCATCGTCAGGGCTTGGCGAAGAGTTCGCCCGTCAGTATGCGCAGCAGGGCCACAATCTGGTGCTGGTGGCGCGCCGCCTCAACCGGCTGGAAGACCTGGCCCACGATCTGATCGACCGCCACAAGGTTCAGGTGACGTGTCTCGCCGCCGATCTTGCGCAGCGCGATCAGGTGCAGCAGATTTTGCACGAACTCAGCGCCCGGCATCTGGCGATCAACGGTCTGGTCAATAATGCCGGTTATTCGCTGGCCCATACGTTTCGCCACACATCCGCGCAGGCCCAGGTCGATTTTCTCGAAGTGTGCGTCACCGCGCCGACGCTTCTGGCCCACGAACTTTTGCCGCACATGCTGCAACAGGGCTGGGGCCGCATCATCAATGTGTCGTCGATGGTGGCGTTTTCACCGGGGGCGGCGGGCCATACCCTCTATCCGGCGGCCAAATCCTATATGCTGAAATTTTCGCGCTCATTAGCCGCCGAGGTGGCGGCGCGCGGTGTAAACGTCACCGCCCTTTGCCCCGGCACCACCGATTCGGAATTCCAGCAGGCCAATGGCATGACGAAGGTGCTGGGCAAAAAGCCTGCGCGTCTGTCGATGCACGTCACGCCCGTGGTCAGGGCCGCCATCCACGCCAATGAAGCAGGCCGCGAAGTGGTGATCACCGGTCTGCTCAACCAGATCGCCGTGGCCGCCATGACGCTGTTGCCCGATTTCCTTATCACGCCCCTGATCCGCTGGGGCGCCCGTAAATACCAGATGCCGGAGTAAACGATTGCCTGAAGCCGCCCTGCAAGCCGAAACCACCCATTATGACATTATCATCGTCGGCTCCGGTGCCGGTGGCGGCACGCTGGCCTATGCGCTGGCCCACACCGGCAAGAAAATCCTGATCCTTGAGCGCGGGCCGGTCTTGCCGGTCGAACCGCAGAACTGGGACGCCAAGGCGGTGTTCATCGACCAGCGCTACCGCACCAAGGAACAGTGGCTCGACAAGAAGGACAAGCCCTTCACCCCCAACACCAATTACTGGGAGGGCGGCAATACCACCTTTTATGGCGCGGCCCTGATGCGCATGAAGGTGCGCGATTTCGAGGCGGTGGAACATGCCGATGGCCTGTCACCGGCATGGCCCTTGTCCTACAGCGACTATGAACCCTGGTACACCAAGGCCGAAAAGCTGTGGCTGGTGCATGGCGAACGCCACATCGATCCGAATGACCTGCCCTCCGATCCGCCCTATCCCTATCCGCCGATCAGCGATGATCCCGGCGTGGTCAAGCTGAAAAAGCATTTCGAGGGGCTGGGCTGGCATCCCTCGCCCCTGCCGCTGGGCATCAACCGCGACGAGGCCCATCCGCAAAGCTCGAAATGTATCCGCTGCACCACCTGCGGCGGCTTTCCCTGCCTGCTCAAGGCCAAATCGGACGCGCGCACCATTGTGCTGGATCCGATCCGCGACCTGCCCAATGTCACCATCCTGACCGGTCATCTGGTGCAGCATTTTGAAACCTCAGGCGACGGCAAGACGGTGACTTCGGTGGTCACCAAGGGCGCCGATGGTCTGCTGTCCAGCTTCAAGGGCGACATCTTTGCGCTGGCGGCGGGGGCGGCCAATTCGGCCGCCGTGCTGCTGCGCTCGGTCAGCCACCACCATCCGAACGGACTGGCCAATGGTTCGGGTCTGGTGGGGCGCAACTATATGTTCCACACCACCTCGGCGGTGATTTCGATTCTGGCCGAAAAGTTCGATTCGACCTTCCCCAAGACGTTCGCCGTCAACGACTTCTATTTCGGTGAGCCGGACGGCAGCTATCCATACCCGATGGGTCAGATTCAGCTTCTCGAATATATGAACGGCCCGACTCTGGAAGGCCAGATCGCCGACATGATCCCGCCCGCCCTGGTGCCCGATTTCCTGGCCGACGACCTGGCGCGCCATATGGTGGCCTTCCTCACCATGAGCGAAGACCTGCCCAAGCTGGAAAACCGCATCACCCTGACCGAGGATGGCCAGATCAAGCTCAGTTACACGGCCAATAATCTCGAATCGCACCTGCGCCTGACCAAGCGGCTGGAAGCGGGGCTGAAAGGCTTTTCCTTGCGCCAGCACACGATTTTCGAGCCGCATTTCCAGATCGATTCCCTGCTGCCGCTGTACGGCACGGCGCACCAGTGCGGCACGATCCGCTTTGGCCGCGATCCCTCCACCAGCGTGCTGGATGTCAATTGCAAGGCGCATGAGCTGGATAATCTGTACGTCACCGACACCTCGTTCTTCGTGTCGGCCTCGGCGGTCAACCCCACCCTGACGACCGTGGCCAATGCCCTGAGGGTGGGCGAACACCTGATCGAACGGATGGGTTAGCGGATAAAGTCAAGCGATCTAAAATTCGCGCGCCATCCGACCCAATAGCTCCAGATCATTGGTGCGCGACAGGCGATGGTCGCCGTCCTTGATCAGCTCCAGACGCACATCGGGCGTGGTCAGGCTATCCAGCAGGCGCACGCCATGCTGCCACGGCACCACATCGTCCTTCATGCCATGCAGGATACGCACCGGCCCATCAAAGGCGATGGAGGCATTCAGCACCTCATGCTGCGCAGCATCGGCGAAAAACGCCTGCGATAGCGCCACGGGCCGGTCATAGCCGGGCAGGCTGTGCGCGCCCGACACCTCATATTGGCGGCGGTCTTCGGGGTTAAGCCCGGCCAGCATCAGTTTGGTGGCGAAATCGGGCGCAGGCGCCACGAAACCCGCCGCCTTCACCTTGCCGGGTCGCGCCTGCATCAGCAGACACAGCATGTGCGCACCCATGCTGGAACCGATCGCCGTCACCGGCCCTTCGGTCAGGGCATCGACGACGGCCAGCATATTATCGCGCCAGCGCCCCACTGAGGCCGCTGCGAAATCGCCGCCCGTCTCACCGTGGGCATAATAATCAAAGCACAGAAAGGCGCGGCCTTCGCGGCGACATTGTTCACTCAAATACGCGATTTTCGAGCCCCGCATATCGGACAGAAAACCGCCAAGCCAGAGCAGAAGCGGGCCATCACCCTTAAGGCGGCGATAGGCGATGCGGTCGCCATTGGGCGCATCAAGCCATTGCGGCTCTTGATTTAACAGATCGGTCATGGTCATTGCTTGCCATTGCTTTGGAGTCTGCGCAAGTCCATGCCTTCGTCCTCTTTCACCGGCTGCGTTTTGCAGGTCGTCCCCGAACTCGATACGGGCGGCGTCGAGCAGACCGTGGTCGATGTGGCCGAGGCGGTTCTGGCGGCGGGCGGGCGCTCGCTGGTGGCCACCAGGGGCGGGCGCTTGCAGGAACGGCTGGAAAAAGGCGGCACACAGGTTTTCAACCTGCCGGTTCACAGCAAGAATCTGTGGGTGCAATGGCGGATTTACCGTACCTTGCGCCGCCTGATCCGCCGCGAAAACGTCAGCCTTGTCCACGTTCGTTCGCGCGCGCCAGCCCTCTCGGCGATTGCGGCGGCGCGCGCCGAAAAGATCGCGTCGGTCGCCACCTATCACGGCATTTATAACGCCAATTCAAGCCTCAAACGCTGGTACAACAGCCAGATGACGCGCGCCGACATCACCATCGCCAATTCGGACTATACGCGCGCCCATATCCTCAAAACCTACCCGAATTTGCCGCCAGAGCGCGTGGTCAGCATTCCGCGCGGCGTCGATCTGCATCGCTTCGATCCCGAAGCCTTCGTGCTGCGCAACATCCTCAAGCTGGAAGAGGCCTGGGGCCTGCCGCCCGCCGACGCCGCCACGCCCGATACGCGTACGCGCTTTCTGCTGGCCGCCCGCCTGACGCGCTGGAAAGGGCAAGGCCTGATTATAGAGGCAGCGGCGCGATTGCGAACGCTCGGACGTGACGATTTCATCATTTTTATCGCCGGCGATGATCAGGGCCGCAGCGACTATACGGCGGAATTGCGCGCGGCCATCGCCGCCCACGGCCTTGAGGCCCATGTGCGGCTGGTCGGCCATTGCGCCGACATGCCCTCGGCCTGGCAGGTCTGCCATTTCGCCCTCGCCCCCTCGCTGGAGCCGGAAGCCTTCGGGCGCACGGCGGTGGAACCGCAGGCCATGCAGCGCCCGCCTCTGGCCGCTGCGCACGGCGCGACGGTCGAAACCGTGGTGCCCGGCGAAACGGGCTGGCTGGTCAGGCCCGGCGATGCGCAAGCCTGGGCCGAGGCCATGCGGGAGGCCATGTCACTGACGCCTGAACAGCGCTTTGAAATGGGTTTAGCCGGACGTGCCCGCGTCAAGGCGCTGTTCAGTCTGGAAACCATGTGCGCGCGCACCCTTGATGTTTACCGATCCCTGCTTATGTAACCTCCCGTAGCGATGACTTAAACCCATCGCTACGGGCAAAGGCGACCGCCCGTCGTCGCGGATGCGACGAGCCCATTCTGCTAAGGATACGCGGAAATACCACACCGCAGCGTCATTTCCTTAAATTTTAACCTATTCGCCCGATAAGGGATTGATCCTGCGCCCAAGGATCGTCATAATCCCGGCGCATTCGCACAGCCCGATAACAGCACTCAGGAGAACGACCTATTCGTCGCCCGATTCAAGCCCCGCCTCCCAAAGACGGCCCCCGTACAAACCATGAGATCAAGGTTCCGCGCGTCCTCTTGATCGATCAAAACGGTGAGAAGCAAGGCATTATGCCGACTTCCTCCGCCCTCGAAGCCGCCGAGGAAGCTGGCCTGGACCTGGTGGAGGTGTCGCCCACCGCTGATCCGCCTGTGTGCAAGATCCTCGACTATGGCAAGTTCCGCTTTCAGGAGCAGAAAAAAAAGGCCGAGGCACGCAAGAAGCAGAAGGTCGTCGAGATCAAGGAAATCAAGCTTCGCCCCAATATCGACATCCACGATTATGAGGTGAAGGCCAAGGCCATGACGCGCTTCTTCGAAGAAGGCGACAAGGTCAAGGTGACGCTGCGCTTCCGGGGCCGCGAAATGGCCCACCCCGAACTGGGCATGAAGCTGCTGCAAAAGGTCAAGACCGATTTCGAGCCGTCCACCCGCGTCGAATATGAGCCGCGCATGGAAGGCAAGCAGATGATCATGATCCTGGCACCGAAATAAACGCCTGCTATTTGGTTAAATTTGCTGAACCCTCCGAATTCGGAGGGTTTTTGCATATCTGCGCCCTACTCCCAGAATTCCGGCTGTTCGGGGATGCGGTTAAAGGCGATCTTGGCCCCGACAAAACCGTGCAGCTTCGTGCGCGGGCCGATGGTGATGGCGTCCTTGCCGAAGCGCTGATTGAGGCCGTCGAGCGCGCTGAGCAGTTTCATGCGTCTGCCATCCTCATGCGCATCTGGGGTCCAGCCGAACAGATCAGGCGGCGCATCGAGGCGGCGCATCCCCAGGCAGGTGACAGAAATCTTGCGCAGACGCGGTTGCGCCCCCAGCGTCCCCACGCACTGCATCCAAAGGCCTTCGAGGGCGTGCAGCATGACGAAACTATCGGCGGTCAGCTCAAAACGCGCCTCCGCCGCCGCTCGCCCGCTGCCCGCCCCGCGCACACTGAGGTGCAGGCCCGTGCATTTATAGCCCATGCGGCGCAGGCGCGAGCCGCACTTGGCGGTCAGGCGGCGCGCCACGGCGCGGGCCAGCGGCGCGGGGCGCAGTTCGGCGGGCAGGACGTGGCTGTGGCTGATCGATGAGCGCTGCGTCTCGATGTCCGGCGGATCGGTGCCATGCAGGGCATAGCAGAAGTTTTCGCCCATAATGCCGCCCCAGATATGGCGCATCCGCGACGGCGACAGGGCCCAGAGCTGGCGCACATCGAACACGCCTGCCCGATTGAGCCGCCCCTTCATCGCCGCGCCAATACCGGCGAATTCGTCGATCTCCAGATCGAGCAGCGCTCCGGGCAGGGTATCGGCGCGCAAAACGGTCAGACCCAGTGGTTTTTTCATATCGGCGGCGGTCTTGGCCAGCAGGCGCGACGGCGCGATGCCAATCGAGGCGGTCAGGCACTGGCCGACATTTTCGAGAATCCGGCGCTGGATGCGATGGCCCAGCGCGCGCGCCACCGCTTCGTGGCGCTGCGGCCCCATCAGACGGCAGGCCACCTCATCGATCGAGCAGACCTTCTCGACCGGAATCACATGATCGACCTCGGCCAGGATGCGGTCATGAAACTGCACATAGCGGTCAGGCCGCGCCTCACGAATCAGCAGACCGGGTATGCGCTCTTTCGCCTCGCCCACCCTGGTGCCGGTCTTGACGCCCAGCGCCTTGGCCTCAGCGCTGGCGGCGATGGCGCAGGTGTGATCGCTCATCACCGGCACGACAATGACCGGACGGCCCCGCAGACGCGGCTCGTCCTGCTGTTCGCAACTGGCGAAATAGCTGTTCATATCGAGATACAGCCACTTCAGGCCGCCGCCATTCTCGGCTTCATGGGTCATAAATGAGAACATAAAGCGAACATTTATCACCGTCAAGCCATGCGCGCAGTTGCGGCAAAGAAACGTTCGCATCGCGTCACAAATCAGCTATAAACCGGCGCATGTCGAAGTTGAAACCCTCATCCGCGTCTTCGCAAGATGCTGATTCCACAAAGGAAACAGCATCACGAACGGAAGAGCCTCCCGCCCCGCCCTTTGATACCCGCAACGAGCGCACCTTTTTTCGTGGCCGCCTGCTGCATCAGGTGCGTCAGTTTCTGAACGAAAACGGCTCGCTGGCGGCGATGTTCGCTGTGGTTTTCGTCAATCTGGTCGGTTTCGGCATTGTGGTGCCGCTGATCCCCTTCTTCGCCCAGAGCCTGCACGCGCAGGCCTGGCAGGTGACCTTGATGTTCACCGCCTACAGCCTGGGGCAATTTTTCGCCGAGCCGTTTTGCGGCAGGCTGTCCGACCGCATCGGCCGCAAGCCGATCCTGCTGGTGACGACGGCCCTGTCGGTGCTGTTCTATTGCGGCCTCGCCTTTTCACCCAATATCTGGGTGGCGATCTTCGTGCGCTTTTTGTGCGGGCTGGCTTCGGGCAATATCTCGACGATTCAGGGCTATGTGTCGGACTTTTCCAAGCCCGAACAGCGCGCCTCACGCATGAGCATGATCGGCGCGGCCTTTTCGCTGGGCTTTATCGTCGGCCCGGTGATCGGCGGCTTGCTGACGCATGAGCATTTCGGCCACAATGCCTTCCGCCTGCCCCTGTTCGCCGCCGCCGTCATGTCGGCCGTGGCCACGCTGGGCGTGATGCTCTACGTCAAGGAAAGCCGCCAGCGCACAGCCCAGGCGGCACCGCCGGAAAATATGCTCAAAACGGCGCAGGAGGCGCTGAAAAGCCGCGCCATTGTGCGCGTCATCCTGGCCACACTTTGCTATATGATGGCCTTTGCCGGGCTGGAATCGACCTTCGGCCTGTGGGTGGAGGTGCGCTATAACTGGCACGCCACCCAGATTGGCGCGGTTTTCCTGTTCATCGGCATCACCGCCGCCCTGATGCAGATGGTCTTCATGCGCCCGCTGGTGCGACGTTACGGCGAATCAAAGGTGCTGGCCGGCGGACTGTTCGTGTTCGGCCTCAGCTTCATCCTGCAAAGCCTCAACCATATCTCGTGGCTGATCGTGCCGCTGCTGATGCTGGGCACGGTAGGGCAGGCGGTCATCTTTTCGTCGATCTGCGCCATTATTTCGCTGGCCACCTCGCCCGACCGGCAGGGCGCCATGCTGGGCCTTAATATGTCCACCGGCGCCGTGGCGCGCATTATCGGCCCCGTGGTGGCCGGGTTCCTGTTCTCGCAATTCGGCCCCGAAGCGCCCTTGTGGCTCGATGCCGCCATGACGATTCCGGCGGCGTTGCTGGCCTTGCAGGTCGGCAAGGTAAAACGGTAAAAAATATGGACGCTTTTCAGATCGCCTGGCATCGTTTCCACCCCGGCCTGTTCCCGCTGGGCCATCTGCTGCGTGACGCCACCCACTGGAACGCCACGCGCTTTCACCTGTTGCCCGATGACCGTGCCGCTGCCCATTCACGCGACGAACTGCGCCTGCTGATCGAGCGCTACAACACGATGGGCACGGCGAGCTTAGGCGAAGACGAACCGTGCTGGCTGGTGGTGGCGCAATCGCCCAATCAGAACAAGGCCCACTGGACGCGCATGAACCGCATCAAGCAGCGCTATGCCATGCAGGCGGGCTGGGAATTCTATTCCACCACTGATCATCTCAACTATACGGTCTGGTCGGGCGATGTGCGCTGGCGGGCCAACAGCTTCAACCGCCTGTTGCTGCACATCTACCATCAGGACATCTGGGATGTCATCTGGGTGCGCAAATCAGACGGGGCCGTTTTTCATGCCTATGAATGCGGGGTCGATGTGTCGCAACCGACGCCGCAGGCCCTGATCGATCTGGTGTCGCGCTATTACGGCTGGCTGGCGCAAAGCGACCGCGGCTATCTCAAATTCAACCCGAAACAGATGGCGGGCGTCAAATTCCAGGTGTCGAAACCGTGCGCGGAGGCCATCAACCGCCTGACGGGGCGCGCCTGAGTTCGTGCAGGCGCGCAAAACCCGACAGATGGGTCAAGCCCGGCAGACGAAACAGCGGGCGGCGATGCTCAAGAAACCAGCTATAGAGATCGGGGTCATTATAGGTGCGTTCCCAGATGAAATGGCCGACACCGGGATAGATGGTGTAATGAATATCGACGCCGCAGGCTTTCGCCGCTGCCACCACCGCTTTTTCCTTGCCGATCGGCACGATACCGTCATCGGCCCCATGAAAAGCCCAGACCGCCACGCCCTTCAGGCGGCAGGGCTGGTTGACATCGCTATAGCCTGAAACCGGCGCGATAGCGGCAAAGTGCTGCGGATAGCGCATGGCGAAATCCCACGTCCCCTGCCCGCCGCGCGACAGGCCGGTCAGATAGACCCGGCGGCGATCCACGGGCACGGTCTTTTCCGCCTGAACGAGCCAGTCATTCAACTCTTCGGGCGACCATTCTGCGTCATGATCTTCCTGCGGGGCCAGGATAATGAAGGGAAAATCGGGGTGGCTATCGGCATAGTGCCACGGCCCATTGGCCAGCACGGCATAGGTGTCGTCACCCGCCTCGCCTGAGCCGTGCAGAAACACGATCAGCGGCAGCTTCTTGCCCGGTCTGGCACTCGGCGGCACATATTCCATATAGCGCTGCACCGTGCCGTCCTTCAGGGTCAGGGACAGGGGTCTGGTTTGCGATGTGTCATAGAGGATTTTTGGAATCGACACGCAGGCGTTCAGGCTCATCGCCAGCAGGAGCGGCAGCAGGTAAGATACGGCGCGACGACAATTCATTACGGCTATATTGGACTGAGGACGACACATTTAGCAAGAGGGCTTGCGGCGGGCTTGCGCTGACGGTTCTTTTCCTGTAACAGCACGCCTTCTTGTTCTTCGCCGGGCCAAAAGGCATGCCTTGGCGAGGATTTTAACTCGTGAAGAGGGCGGCCCTAATCCGGTCGTACAGAAAATGCCCAAGCTGAAGACCAAGTCGGGCGCGAAGAAGCGCTTCCGCTTTACTGCCTCTGGCAAGGTGAAGGCCGGCGTCGCCGGCAAGCGTCACCGTTTGATCTCGCACAACAGCAAGTACATCCGTCAAAATCGCGGCACCTCCGTGATGTCGGACGCTGACACGGTGAAGATCAAATCCTACATGCCTTACGCCTAAAGGGGAGCATTGAACAATGGCTCGCGTTAAAAGAGGCGTCACATCACACGCCAAGCACAAGAAGGTTCTGAAACTCGCCAAGGGTTTCTATGGCCGCCGCAAAAACACCATCCGCACCGCCAAGGCGGCTGTCGATCGCGCCGGGCAATATGCCTATCGTGACCGTCGCACCAAGAAGCGCAATTTCCGCAGCCTGTGGATTCAGCGCATCAACGCCGCGGCGCGTATGGAAGGCTTCACCTATTCGCAATTCATCCACGGCCTGAACCTGGCTGGCATCGAGATGGACCGCAAGGTTCTGTCCGACATCGCCATGCACGACATGGACGGCTTCAAGGTGATTGCCGACAAGGTGCGCACGGCAATCGGCTGATATTTTAAGATCAGAGACTATGCCTGGAAAACCCCGCGCCTTGATGGCCGCGGGGTTTTTCTTTTTGCGCAGGAAAGTAAGAAACCCCACCCCCGCATGGAAGCGCATTTTCTTATTCCTCCCTGAAACCTTTGATTTCGGGGAGGGGGGCCGCACGAGCGAAGCGAGATGTGGGGGTGGGGTATCTTTCTTTTCCGGTCAATTGCGTCCGCTTGCTCTTTCGCCTAAACACGGGCGAACCTTTCCTTCTGTGATGACACCATGACCGCCTATACCGATCTGCAAAGCGAAATCGAAACCGAGATCAAGGCCGCCGCCGATCTGGCCGCGCTCGACGCCGTGCGCGTGTCGGCGCTCGGCAAGACCGGTCGCATTTCCGGCCTGCTGAAAACCCTCGGCAGCCTGCCGCCGGAAGAGCGCAAAACCACGGGCGCGGCCATCAATGCCGTGCGCGATGCGGTCATCTCCGTGCTGGAAGCGCGCAAGGCCGAACTGGAAGCCGCCCATCTGGCCCAGAGGCTTGAGCAAGAGCGCGTCGATCTCAGCCTGCCTTCGGCCAGACGCGCCAGAGGCGGGGTTCACCCCACCATGCAGGTGATGGACGAGATGATCGCCATCTTTGCCGACATGGGCTTCGCGGTGGCCGAAGGGCCCGACATCGAGGACGATTTCCACAATTTCACCGCGCTCAACTTCCCGGAAAAGCATCCGGCGCGTGAAATGCACGATACTTTCTTTTTCAAGCCCGCCGCGCTCAAGGAGCAAAGCGTTAGCGCAACTGAAAATGAGAACGGCGTGCGCAAGCTGTTGCGCACCCACACCTCGCCGGTGCAGATCAGGACGATGGTGTCGGGCCAGCCGCCGTTTCGGCTGATCGCGCCGGGCCGGGTTTTTCGCTGCGATTCCGACCAGACCCACACGCCGATGTTTCACCAGATCGAAGGTCTGGTCATCGACAAAAGCGCCCATATGGGTCATCTGAAATGGGTGCTGGAAACCTTCATCTCGCGCTTTTTCGAGACGGATGAGGTGGTCACCCAGTTCCGCCCGCACCACTTCCCCTTCACCGAGCCGTCCGCCGAAATGGATGTGCGCTGCTCGTGGGAAAAGGGCGAACTGAAGGTGGGGCAAGGCAGTTCGTGGCTCGAAATCCTCGGCTGCGGCATGGTGCATCCCAATGTGCTGAAGGCTTGCGGCATCGACCCGGATGAATATCAGGGCTTTGCCTGGGGCATGGGCGTCGATCGTCTGGCCATGCTGAAATACGGCGTGCCCGACCTGCGCGACATGTTCGCCGCCGATACGCGCTGGCTGGCCCATTATGGCTTCTCAGGCTTCGCCGCGCCCAATTCGGCCAGCGGCCTGTCGTAAGATTCAAGACAAGGAGGCACAGCCTCCTTGACCTCAATACAAAGTCAAAGACACCATGAAATTCTCCCTCTCCTGGCTTAAAGATCACCTGAAAACAGAGGCCACCATCGATGAGGTGGCCGCCAGCATGACTCTGGCCGGGCTTGAGGTCGAGGACATCCACGACCCCGCCAGGGCGCTCAAGCCCTTTACGGTAGCCAAGGTCATCGAGGCCGCGCGCCACCCCAATGCCGACAAGTTGCAGGTCTTGCAGGTCGATACGGTCGATGGCCGCAAGGAGATTGTGTGCGGCGCGCCCAATGCGCGGGCGGGCATGACCACCATCTATGCCCCCATCGGGGCCTATGTGCCGGGTCTGGGCGTCACACTGGTCGAAAAGCCGGTGCGCGGCGTGGTGTCGAACGGCATGATGTGTTCGGCGGCTGAACTGGAACTGGCCGGTGACAGCGACGGTATTCTCGACCTGCCCGATGATCTGGCCGTCGGCACCCCCGCCGCGCAGGTGTTCGGTGCAGAACCGGTGATTGATTTCGAAGTCACCCCCAACCGCCCCGACTGGCTGGGCGTCACCGGCATTGCCCGCGATCTGGCCGCCACCGGGCTGGGGACGTTTGAAGACGCGCCCGCCCCCGTCGTGCAAGCCACCTTCCCCTGCCCGATCAGCGTATCGGTGGATGGCGAGGCCTGCCCCTATTTCACAGGCCGGGTCATTCGCGGCGTCAAAAACGGCCCGTCACCGGCCTGGCTGCAACAGAAGCTGACCGCTATCGGCCTGAAACCGATTTCGGCCCTCGTCGATATTACCAACTACCTGACCTATGATCGCGCGCGCCCGCTACACGTCTATGATGTGGCGAAGCTGAGCGGAATTTCCCTCTTAGCGGGAATTATTTCAGAAAAAGCAGAATTTTTAGCCCTGGACGGGAAAAACTATTCTGTAACGCAGGAAATGTGCACGATCAGCGACTCCTCCGGCGTGATCGGTTTAGGCGGCGTCATGGGCGGTGAATCGACCGGCGTGTCTGATACCACCACCGAGGTTTTCCTCGAATCGGCGTGGTTTGATCCGATCCGCACCGCCCAGACGGGCCGCGCCACCGGCATTACTTCCGATGCGCAATACCGCTTCGCGCGCGGGGTCGATCCCGAATCGACCCTGCCGGGGCTGGAACGCGCCACCCGGCTGATCCTCGATCTGTGTGGCGGTGAGGCCTCCGAGGTCGTCATCGCCGGTGCGCCGCCCGCCCGCCGCGCCGATGTCAGCTTCGATCCGGCCTATGTGACCAGGCTGACCGGCATGACGATCACACCGGACGAGTCGCGCCGCATCCTGAGCGCGCTCGGCTTTGGCGTCAGCGGCGATGTGCCGTGGACCGTCTCGGTGCCATCATGGCGGTGCGATGTCGAAGGCCGCGCCGATCTGGTAGAAGAAGTGGCGCGCATCCACGGTTTCAACACGATCCCCGCCACGCCCCTGCCCGTGGTGGCGCCCCAATCGGGCGGCGTGCTGACCGGCAAACAGGCGCGCGCCCGCATCGCCCGTCGCGCCCTGGCCGCCTATGGCTATGCCGAGGCCGTCACCTGGTCATTCATGCCGCAGGGCCGCGCCAAACTTTTCGGCGGCGGCGATGACAGTCTGGTTCTGGCCAATCCGATTGCGTCTGAGCTGAACTGTATGCGCCCTTCGGCCCTGCCCAATCTGCTGGAGGCCTGCGGGCGCAATGTGGCGCGCGGCTTTGCAGGCGCGCAGCTTTTCGAGATCGGGCCGGTCTATGCCGGGCTCGAACCCGCCGACCAGACGACGGTGATCGCCGCCGTGCGCGCGCCGGACAAGTCACGCAACTGGCAACCGGCGGGCGAAGACGCGCTGTTCGCTCTCAAAAGCGACCTGATGGCCGTGCTCGAAGATATGGGCGCGCCGGTCGCCTCGCTGCAACTGGTGCAGGGCCAGAACGCCGCCCACTGGCATCCGGGCCGCTCGGCGCGCCTGCAACTGGGGCCGAAGACCGTCATCACTGAATTCGGCGAACTGCATCCGGCGATACTCAAGGCGCTCGATCTCGACGGGGCCTATGTCGGCTTTGAAATCCGCCTCGACGCCCTGCCCGCCAGTAAGGCCAAAAGCAAATCGAAGGGCGCGCTACCCCTCTCCAATTTGATGCCGCTGACGCGCGATTTTGCCTTCCTGATCGACGCCAGAACCCCGGCGGGCGATCTGGTGCGCGCCATCAGGGGCGCCGACAAGGCATTGATCGGCGACGCCCATGTGTTCGATGTCTATAGTGGCGCGGGCGTGCCCGAAGGTCAGGTATCGCTGGCGCTGGAAGTGACCATTGCGCCCACCGACAAGACCCTGACCGAGCCGGAGATCGAGGCCTTAAGCGCCAAAATCGTGGCGGCAGCGCAAAAGGTGGGCGCGATTTTGCGCAATCAGGCTTAACCCGGCTTAACCGGTTTTCTAGACGCGGCTTTAAACTTCTGCGCGCATCATGGCGCTATGGACGCTTTCAACATCGCCTCCGCAGGTGCCATCTCGGCCAGTCAGCGCTTAGATCAGGCGGCGCAAAACACTGTTCGCGATTCCAGCGGCGGCGGCGATATTCTCAGCGACCTCGTCGATCAGATTCAGTCGCGTACCGCTTTCCAGGCCAGTCTGAGCGTGGTCAAGACGGCGGATCAGATGACCGGAAGCCTGCTCGACATCAAGGCCTGATCTTTCTCTTCCTTCCCTGTCTGCCCAAACTGAAAAGCCCGCCGGTTGATCCGACGGGCTTCTTATTATCGTGATGCAGGCTTATCGTGATGCAGACCGGGCTTTGGCCGGATCGACATTCGGCCCCTTGCTGAAGAAAGTGACCCCCACCGTCGGCTGCGCCTCCACCTCCCCCAAGGGGGAGGTGGGTGTTTGACTTTCCCGCCGACCGGCCATCTCCCTTCTTGTTGGCGTAGCAATGGAGTTGCAACGAGCCCGTCAGGGCGAAGATGACGGAGGGGTATCTGAATATTGAGCCGTCTTAATCCTCGTCGTCGTCATCATGGGCGTTGTGCGAACTGGCGCCGAACACATCCTCGACCGACAGATCGCTCTTGCGATAGGGGCTGTCTTCTTCCTCGTCGAAGGCGGGCTGCACAGTCTGGGCGGGCTTGAGCACCGGATCTTCCTCGATCGGCAGGCCCATCTTCTCGGCATATTTGCGCTTGGCGTCGGCGGCCTTGCGCACGGCGGCGTCGAGTTCGATCTGGCCGATCAGGCCCAGTGTCACCGGATCGACCGGCTTGATATTGGCTGAATTCCAGTGGGTATTGTTGCGCACCTGCTCGATGGTCGATTTGGTGGTGCCGAGCAGCTTGGAAATCTGGGCATCGGTGATTTCGGGGTGATTCTTGGTGAACCACTTGATGGCGTCGGGGCGATCCTGACGGCGCGACACGGGCGTATAGCGCGGGGCCTTGCGCACCGGCTTTAACAGCTCGGCATGGCGCGACACCAGCGGCTTCATCATATAGGTCTTGCTGGCCTCGGCCTTGTCGAGTTCGGTGCGGGTCAACTGGCCGTTGGCGATGGGGTCGGCGCCGCGAATATCGCGCGCGACTTCGCCATCGGCAATGCCTTTGACTTCCAGCAGGTGCAGGCCGCAGAAATCGGCGATCTGCTCGAAGCTCAGCGATGTGTTGTCAACCAGCCAGACCGCCGTGGCTTTGGGCATGAGGATGGACATGGTGTGGACCTCGTATGCGGACGGTTCGACCGTCCAGAAATGGCTACGCCCGGCTTTTGCAGCCGGGCGCGGGGGTTCGGACAAGCTATAGAGCGATTTTACATGAAAGAAAAGACCGGATTCGACCCCGCTCTCGTTTGCCGCTAAGAGCCGCTTGTCCGCCTGCGCGCAAGTCCCCATATTTATAGCATGTCCGATGATCACGCCCTGCAAGACGCACTGACAGCCCTGCTCAAGGCCGAGGGCCTGGCGCCTGAGGTGCGCGGAAGCTGGGTGGTGCATGATGACGCCTTTCCGGCCTTGCGCGCCCGCGCCACCGCTACGCAACTGCATGTCGAGCTGTCGCTTTATGACGGGCGCATCATCGCGGAAACCTATCCATTGTCCGAAGGCCTGCGCATGTTCGGCGAAGGGCCGCTGCGGGTTTTTCTCAGCACCTTCTGGGCACGGCATGATGCGGGCAAGGTGGTGCGCGAAGTCTGGAAACGCGATGACGGGCCGTGGCTGGCCCTGATCGGGCCGTACATGCGCGAAGTCAGTTCCGGCGAACGCCTGCCCGTACCCTATCCTTTGTTTGGCGCGCTTGAAGCCTTTGTGCGTCAGGCCCCGCTCGATCAGGACATGCACTGGCTGTCGCTGGCGATCAGCATGGCCGACGGGCGCGTCCATGCCGGGGCACAGCTCGATAATATCGACCAGCCCGCTCTGGCCGAAACCCTGCGCGGTCTGGTCTGGCCCGATGATGGCCGCACCTACGCCTTGCGCAATTTCATCCTGCTGGCGCGTCTGTGAAATCCAGCACCACCTTGCCGCAATGATCACCGGCCTCCAGCCAGGCATGGGCACTCGCCGCCCCAGTAAACGGTACGGTCAGGGCCAGAATCGGCCTGATCTGTCCCGCTTCGATCAGCGGCCACACCCGCTGGCGCACGCAGGCTGTCAGGCGCGCCTTTTCATCGGCAGAGCGCGGACGCAGCATCGAACCGGTCAGGATCGCCTGCTTCTGCATGATGCGCCGCAGGTCAAGCTCGACCGTCGAGGCCTTGCCGAAACCGACCTGCACCAGCCGGCCCTTCATGTTGAGACAGGCCAGATTGCGCGCGAAGAAATCGCCGCCGACAATATCGAGCACCACATCAGCCCCGCCAAAGTCTTTCACCGCCGTCACATAGTCATCAAGCTCACTATCGATCACCAGATCGGCCCCCATGCGGCGCGCAAAAGCGCATTTTTCCGCGCCGCGCGCCGTAGCGATGACCTGCGCGCCGAAAGCCTTACCCATCTGGATCGTCATGGCGCCAATGCCCGAATTGCCGCCATGCACCAGCACGGTTTCGCCCGCTTGCAGGCCGCCCGCCTCCATCAGATTGGCATAGACGGTCAGGATATTTTCCGGCAGGGAGGCCGCTTCGGCGAGGCTTAAGCCCCTAGGCACAGGCAGCAGATGGCGCGCATCGACCGCCACAGATTCGGCATAACCGCCGCCATTGACCAGGGCGCAGACCTCAGCCCCCGCCGACCAGCCGGGAACAGCGCTTGCCAACAGGCCGGAAACCTCCAGCCCCAGACCGGGTGCGGCGCCGGGCGGCGGTGGATAGTGTCCGCGCCTTTGCAATATATCGGGACGATTGACTCCGGCAAAACGGGTTCTGATCAGCACCTGGCCTGATCCGGGCACCGGTTCGGCACAGTCGGCCACATACAGATCGTCAGGGTTCTGGCCATCGCCACGGATCGCTATGGCTTTCATGGTGATTCGTTTTCCTTGATTTTTTCGCGTAAACGGCGTTTCATCGCTGACACAAGCATGGGCCGGGATGGGCTTCATTGTCCAGACCGGAAACGAAAGGCAGCGCGATGCGGGACGACGAATTACCGGACATGCTGCGCTCCGGCGCGGGCGCTTCGGCCTTGTCCAGTCTGGAACGCGAGGATCTTGACCCTTATAGCGTCGAGGAACTGAGCCTGCGCATCGACCGGCTGGAAGGCGAGATCGCGCGGGTGCGCGTGGCGCTGGATAGCAAAAAAAACCGCCGCTCGGCGGCTGAGGCTTTATTCTCTTTTAAAGGTTAAGTCTTTATGCCCCTCACCGGCTCTTTGTCTCTGGCCACCCTGTCTCTGGCACAAGCGTTGCAGTTACCGGCGAGAGGTTTTCATGATGACACGCGCTTTGCCCGGATATGTTTTATCGGGTGCGGGTCGAAACAAGACCGCCAGGATTTAGCACAAGGCTCGATTGATGTCCGATAGTACCGTTTCCTCGCCCGTTGCCCGCGTCCATCTGGTGCGCGACTTCGCCTCCTCAGACCTGTTTGACCGCACCTTCAAGGAAGGTATGGCGATGGTGGAAGAAACGGCGGCCTATCTCGATGGCGACGGACGGCGCGATTCACGTCTGCTGGCCCGCGAGGATGCGCTGCTCTATGCTGGCGAAAGTATGCGCCTGACCACGCGCCTGATGCAGATCGCCTCATGGCTTCTGGTGCAGCGCGCGGTGCGCGAAGGCGACATGGAAGCGCAGGACGCCTGCGACGATAAATACCGTCTGGCCCCGGTGCGCGGCGAGGCGGGTGATCAGGCCAACAGCCTGCCCGGCGGCCTGCTTAGTCTGCTGGATCGCTCCAACCGGCTTTATGAGCGCATTTCGCACATGGATCGCCGCATGTTCGTCGATGGCGACAGCGAAGAGGTCAGCGTCAATCAGGTCATGAGCCAGATGCAGAGGCTGCAAACGGCTTTCGGCGCCGCCAGCGAAGCCTGAGATCACCACCTCCGTTTTGCGTGAGCGGCCGCATCTGAGGTGCGGCCGTTTCGCCTCTGCGGCGAGGCGAGTCTCCACAGCCTCCCTTGTGGCACGACCTTTGAAACCCATAAGGCGAGCCGTCCCGGTTTGGGACAGCGACAAATCGCCAATAAGGGGTTTTACATATGGCCACCGACATAGATCTGCACCTCGGCAAGCGCCTGCGTCGCCGCCGCCGCCTGCTCGGCCTGACGCAGCAGCAACTGGCGCTGGCCGTGGGTATCCGCTTCCAGCAAATCCAGAAATACGAGTGCGGCGCCAACCGTATCTCGGCGGCGCGCCTGTTCCAGCTCGCCAAGGCGCTGGAAACGCCGATCAACTATTTTTATGACGGCCTGAGCGACGACACGACCGATGTGGCCGCCGTCAACAACGAAGGCATCGAAGTGTTTTCGCGCAAGGAAACGCTCGACCTGATCCAGGCCTATTACCGGCTGTCGGAGCGTCCGCGCCGCCGCCTGCTCGACCTGGCCAAGTCGCTGAACGGCGATAATGAGCAAGCCGCCTGAGCCTGAGGGCTTTGGAGAGGCCAGAGCTTTGCGCGCAATCCCCCACTAGACCCGCATCGCCAATCCGGCTATGCGGGGGGCATGTCCACACCTGATTATGCCCGCCTTGAAGCCTTCGCGCTCGATCTGGCCGCCGCCGCCGCGGCCGCCGCCCTGCCCCTGTTCCGGCTGGGCGGGCTGGACACCGACAATAAGCTGGCCCATCAGGCGCAGTTCGATCCCGTCACCGAGGCCGACAGGGGGGCAGAGCGCGCCATCCGTACCCTGATCAACCGGCATTTTCCCGATCACGGCATTATCGGCGAGGAATATGGCGAGGAAAACGCGAATGCCGAGCATGTCTGGGTGCTGGATCCGGTCGATGGCACGCGCGCCTTTATTTCCGGCCTGCCCGTATGGACGACCCTGATCGGCCTGCGCCACGAAGGCCGCCCCGTGCTGGGCCTGATCGCCCAGCCGGTTTTGCAGGAAGTCTTTTTGGGCTCGCCGCTCGGCTCGCGCCGGGTCACGCCCGCAGGTTCAGCGCCGCTGCATGTGCGCGCCAACACCAAGCTGGCCGAGGCCGTGATCGGCACTACCGACCCCTTCCTGTTTCAGGGCCTTGAGGCCGAAGCCTATGCCAGCCTGCGTCAGGCGGCGCGGCTGGCGCGCTATGGCTGCGATGCCTATGCCTTCGCTATGGTGGCGCAGGGCACGATGGATCTGGCGCTGGAAACCGGCCTGAAACCCTGGGACATCGAAGCCATTATTCCGGTGATTGAAAATGCCGGCGGCGTGGTGAGCGACTGGACGGGCGCAGCCATAGGCCCGCAGGCCGGTCAGGTGGTGGCCGCCGCTTCGCAAGCCCTGCTCGACGAGGCACTCATCCACTTACGCGGTGCCGCCGATCAGGCCTGATCGCCGGACACGGGCGTCGTTTCAGGCAAAACCTCATCCGGCAAGGGCATGGCGGCAGCGGCCAGACGCGCTTCGGCTTGCGGCCATGCGGCGAATGCCGCCTCATCCGCATCCGGCGCATCCATGCTCTCCGCCACTCCATCCGCCGACGCCACAGAATCCATCAGGGCGTCGAATGCCTGCCACGCCTGATCGCGGTATTCATCGGCCTCGATCAGAATTTCATGCTCGGCCCCGGCCACTTCGGCATAGTGCGCCTTGCCCAGTTTGCGGGCAAACGCCCTGACCGGCTGACGGTTGACGACATGATCATCGCCCGAACATAATAGGGTGATCGGCGTTCCGACCTTTTTCAGCGCCTTGTCCTTGTCGCGCAGCAATTTTTCGCCGATGCGCAGCGCAAACTGCAACCAGCCCCAGGTGGGCGAGCCGACGGCCAGATGCGGGCAGGCGAATAATTGTTCGCGCCAGCGCTCATAACGCGCCCGGTCGTGGGTCAGGGCGTCGTTTTCAAAGGTGTTTTCAAACGGGTCTTCAAACAGATCAGGTACATAATCGCTGCCGCGCCCGTGATTGACCTGCCAATTGACCTGAAAATTGACCGCCCACAGCGAATGATTGCCGGTTTTGACGCGCAGCATCGGATTGACGAGAAAGGCAGCGCTGATGCGCGGCTCGCCCTTGACGAGGGTGGCCAGATTGAGCGCCGCCCCCATCGAATGGCCGAGCATGATCCAGGGCTTAGGCGCGCGCTCCTCAAACGTATCGAGCAGGCGCTGGTAATCATCGAGAAATTCATCCGCCGAACGGGCATGGCATTTCAACCGGTCGGGCAGCAGGCGGGCGGAAAGCCCCTGGCCGCGCCAGTCATGCACCACCACGTCGAAATCTCGCGCCAGTAAGTCGCGCACAACTTCGTAATATTTTTCAATCGGTTCTGATCGCCCCGGCGACACAAAAACCGTGCCGCGCGAAGCGCGCTCAGCGCGTGGCGCCGGCCAGTAACCCAGCCGCAGGCGCAAGCCCCCTGCGCCGCGAAACCATTCGCCGACACCCCCTTCGGGCATCCGCGATTCGGGCGTGAACATCAGCGGGGCGCTGGTCGATAAGGCGGCGATGCGGCTCATAAAGGCTTCCTGAACTTCAGAGTCATACGATCGCTTTCCCCAATTGATTCGTAAAGCGTGCCGTCAAATTCCGGGTTGGGCGGCTGGCCGCGCGGCGCGGTCAGGCGTTGCGGCGGCAATGTCCATACGCCGAAAGGGTGATCCTTGTCATCCTTCGGATTGGCATTGA
This sequence comes from Asticcacaulis sp. EMRT-3, assembly GCF_030027245.1. Classification (NCBI taxonomy): domain Bacteria; kingdom Pseudomonadati; phylum Pseudomonadota; class Alphaproteobacteria; order Caulobacterales; family Caulobacteraceae; genus Asticcacaulis; species Asticcacaulis carbonis. The sequence goes on along the minus strand of NZ_JASERT010000001.1, from coordinate 99,229 downwards.
TCTCCGATTCCGCCACAAAGCTGAAACCGGCCTCGGCGGCCAGTTGGCGCACAAAGGGTTCCTGCACATAGCCATTGGTGGCTGCCGGATCCTGCACATTGCCAATGTCAGCGCGGTGCTGCTCGATGCCCAGCACGCCGCCGGGACGCAGGGCGGCATAGGCGTCGGCAAAGGCTTTCTCAGCAATGCCCGCCGCCATCCAGTCCTGGATCACCAGCAACATCAGCACGCAATCGGCTGTGCCCGCCGCCACAAGCGGGCCACTGGCCGGGCCGAAAACGCTGTAGGTGATGTCGCCATAGAGCTTATGGTTGGCATCGAAATGCTGATGAAACTGTGCATCCAGCTTAGCGATGGCCTGATCACCCGCACCGCCGCTTTCAAACATGGCGGCCACATAGTCGCCCTTGCCGTGTGCCAGATAAGGGGCCAGAATCTCGGTGATATAGCCCGCCCCCGGCCACATATCGACCACGGTGTCTTTCGCTTCGATCTCGAAAAATTGCAGGGTTTCAATGGGGTGTTGATATTTGTCGCGCGCCTTATCAACCGCATTGCGCCAGTTTCCGGCCACAGCCCATTGCAGCGTGCCTTCCTGCTGGGCCAGTTTCGGATCGACCACCTCAGTCGCATCGCCATCATCATCAGGCGGCGGCGCATCAGCCGGTTTACGACCACAGGCGGCCAGCCCGCTCAGGGCCGTGGCCCCCATCAGGCCGATAAGCGTTCTGCGACTGAAACCTTGCAAACCTGTAGCCCTGCCTGTGGTCAATCCTGCCCGGACATTGCGGGAAGCCGTGCGAGGTTAGGCGTTGTGCCAGAAAAGGTCAAAGCGCTTTGCACACTTTTTCGGGGAATCGGGAATCATCCCTCGCCTTCGATGTCCTTCATGGCGCTTTGCAGATAATTGGCCTCACCCATCAGCCGGATCAGATTGAGCTGTGTTTCGAGGAAATCGATATGATGCTCGGTGTCGGACAGGATTTTCGCCAGCAGATCGCGGCTGACATAGTCCTTATGGTCTTCGCAAAGCGCAACGCCGCTGACCAGGGTGGCGTGGCCGCCGGTTTCGACCTTGAGATCGGATTCCATACATTCGGTGATGGTTTCACCAATGCGCAGCTTGTGCAGATCCTGAAGATTGGGCAGGCCGTCGAGAAACAGGATGCGTTTGATGAGCAGGTCGGCGTGCTTCATCTCCTCGATCGATTCCTGATAGACGATGCGGCCGAGATGATAGAGGCCCCAGTTTTCGATCATGCGGGCGTGCAGGAAATACTGGTTCACCGAGGTCAGCTCGTTGGTCAGCACCTTATTGAGCAGCTTGAGGATTTCGGGCTGGCCCTTCATGGTCGTTCTCCGCGCAAATGGCTTCAGGCGGCCAGCTTAGAGCCGCCGCGCCGGAGTGGAAAGTTAAATTATCGCTTATTCCGCCGCTATGGCCAAGGCCTGACAGGCATCGCCGATCATCTCGCGGATGTCACAGACACATTTGGCGCATTGCGGACGCGCCTGACAGTGCGCGAAAACGGCCTTGACCGTACCCGCGCCCGCCTCGATGGCGGCCATAGCCTGACGTTCGCGGATGGCATTACAGTTACAGACGTACACGCGGTATTTATCCTGATAATGAGAACCCTTCTCATATAGACGAAGCCAGGTCATATTGCAAGTCATTCTCAATAGGTAAGCTTTCCTTGCTGTTCGCGGCCAGTTGAGGCAAAGCAGGCGCATGACCGAACATGCCAGCCACCTTTATCTGATCACCCCGCCGCGCCTCGACCACCTGCCCGCCTTTGGCCGTGCGCTCGAAGCGGCGCTTGACGCGGGCGGGCCGCTGGTGGCCGCCCTGCAAATCCGGCTGAAGGATGTCAGCAACGACGAGATTCGCGCCGCCGCGCGCGCCCTGATGCCCATCGCCCACGCCCATCATGTGGCCGTCCTGATGAATGATCATGTCATGCTGGCGAAAGAGCTGGGCCTTGATGGCGTCCATCTCGGTCAGTCCGACACGCCTTTGCGCGATGCACGGCGCATCCTGGGGCCCAATGCCATGATCGGCGTCACCTGCCACAACAGCCGCCATCTGGCGATGGAGGCGGCGGAAAACGGCGCGGATTATGTGGCCTTCGGCGCTTTTTACCCGACCACCACCAAGACGGTCGAGCATATGGCCGAGCTGGAAACGCTCAGCATCTGGCAGGAAGTCATGGAGGTGCCGTGCGTGGCCATTGGCGGCATCACGGCTGACAATGCCGCCGAAGTGGTGCGCGCCGGGGCCGATTTTCTGGCCGTCTCCGCTGCCGTATGGAATCATCCGCAAGGCGCGGCGGCGGGCGTGGACGCGCTGAAGGCGGCGATGGATGGCGCGCTAAACGCCGGTTAGAGCGGATTGATATGAAGGGCATCGCTGTCCTCCCCTCTCCCCACATGTGGGGAGAGGACGGGAGCTTAAGCGTAGCGAAAGCGACCGGGTGAGGGGTACTTGCGTCGTCCCGGCCAAACCCTTCATCCGGCAGAGCCTATTTCGCCAGTTGCAGCTTTTCGTGGAATTCGGCGTACAGTTCCTGATTGGCGCAGATCAGCGTGCCGGTATTCAGCGGGCTTTCGTCGGAATCCATCGAGGCATATTTGCCGCCCGCCTCCGTGACCAGCAGCAAACCCGCCGCCATATCCCACGCCTTCAGCCCGCGTTCCCAATAGCCATCGAACTGACCGGCGGCGACATAGGCCAGATCGAGCGAGCACGCGCCATTGCGGCGGATGCCCACTGTGCGCTGCATCATCTGGTGCAGTTCCTTCAGCGCCTGAGCATGACCGGGCTTGCCGATAAAGGGCAGGCCCGTGCCGATCAGCGAATCGTCGAGCGTCTTGCGTGACGAAACGCGCAGGCGGCGGTCATTATGGTAGGCGCCCTTGCCTTTTTCGGCCCAGTACAGATCGCTGGTGACCGGATTATAGGTGACACCCGCCACGATTTCATTGTCACGCTCCAGCGCCACCGTACAGGCGAAGTGCGGAATACCGTGCATGAAATTGGTGGTGCCGTCGATCGGATCAACGATCCAGCGGTGGGTCTTGTCGGTGCCGAACACCTCGCCCTGCTCTTCGCCCAGGAAGCCATAACCGGGGCGCACCCGCAGCAATTCCTCGAACAGGGCGGCTTCAACGCGCTTGTCGGCGGCGGTGACGAAATCGCCGGGGCCTTTTTTCGACACTTGCAGTTCGGTGATCTCGCCGAAATCGCGGGCCACGCCCTTGCAGGCCTTGCGCACCGCGCCGACCATGACCTGAATGAGGGAGGATTGAAGAACGGTCATGAAACCTGGTCCTGTAAAATAATTCGCCTCCCCCATACATGGGGGAGGTGGCATTGAGCTTTAGCGAGATGACGAAGGGGGGCTGAAAAGAGCCCCTCCCACCATCCTGCGGATGGTTCCCCCTCCCCGCAAGCGGGGTGGGCGGGAGACGCCAGACCGGTTAATCCGCGCGCTTCATATATTCGCCCGTCTCGGTGGAGACGACGATGCGCTCACCCGTGCCCATGAAGGGCGGGATCATGATGCGCATACCATTCGATGCCTTGGCGGGCTTGTAGGAAGAGGACGCGGTCTGGCCCTTGATGGTCGGCTCGGTTTCCATCACTTCCAGAATCACCGTGTCGGGCAGGGTCATGCCGATGGCGCGCTCGTCGTGGAATTCGATGATCACCACCATGCCGTCGTGCAGATACTGCACCTGATCTTCGCCGACCCATTCCTTGCTCAGACTGATCTGCTCGTAATTTTCCTGATCCATGAAAACCAGCATGTCGCCATCTTCATACAGATAGCTGTGATCGCGCTGCTCCAGCACGACGCGCTCGACCGTTTCTTCGGAGCGCAAGCGCTCATTGAGCTTGGTGCCGGTGATCAGGTTCTTCATTTCGACCTGAGCGAAGGCGCCGCCCTTGCCGGGCTTGACGTGCTCGGTCTTCACCACGGTCCAAAGGCCCTTCTGATATTCTAGCACCATGCCGGGTTTGATCGTGTTGGCGTTGATTTTCATGAGATACAACTTGTCAAAGAGGGAATAATCTTGCGGGCGTTCCTACGCGGATTGGGGCGCAAAGGCAAGGCTACTCTATCAGCTCAAGCGCCGCATGGCTCCTCGCATACGCTCGGGCGGCCAGTCGGCCTTGCCAATTTGCGATGATTCACATCGCAAATTGGAATTACACACCCCCCCATACATATAATCATATAAAGATATGTTTATATCTTTATTGACTCGTCGGCGCGATATGATAGCCTGCACGTCGAACAAGGGTTCCGGCGCGGCGGCAACGCATGGGTCGGCTAAGAGGGAATCCGGTCTGAAGCCGGAGCTGTTCCCGCAACTGTAGGCGAGGAGCCGCAAAGCATATCTCCACTGGGTGACAGCCTGGGAAGGCGCTTTGAGGCCGTGATACGCAAGCCAGGAGACCTGCCCTGTTCCGGTACATCCATTCCGGGCGTGCCGATTTTCCACGGGCGGGACTTCCCAGGAAAACGCGTGACAGGCGTTTCGAAGACCTGACCCCCAACTTTTTGGGGTCTGACATGACACATATCCAAACCGCCAATCTCGGCTTTCCGAGGATTGGCCAAAGGCGCGAACTGAAAACCGCGCTCGAATCCTTCTGGTCGGGCAAGAGCGACGAAGCCGCCCTGCTGAGAAGCGCCTCGGCTTTGCGGGCCGCTAACTGGCAAAGACAGGCCACCGCCGGAATCGACGTGATTCCATCCGGTGATTTCTCGCTGTACGACCACCTGCTCGACGCCGCCTTCATGGTGGGGGCGATACCGGCGCGCTTTGGCGAAGACGCCCATCTGGCCACCTATTTCCGCATGGCGCGCGGCAAGGGGGCTGAGCGGGGCGAATGCGGCCATGACCACGGCGAAACCACCGCGCTGGAAATGACCAAATGGTTCAACACCAATTATCATGTGCTGCTGCCCGAAATCGGCCCTGATCAGGTTTTCACGCTGCGCCATAACAAGCCGCTGGCCGATTTCATCGAAGCCAAAGCCTTGGGCCTCCATACCCGCCCGGTGCTGGTCGGGCCGGTCACCCTGCTCAGTCTGGCCAGAACCGAAGACGGTTTCGATGCCTTGAGCCTGCTGCCGAAACTGCTGCCCGTCTATGTCGAGGCCTTGCGTGCCCTGGCGGCAGCGGGTGCCGACTGGGTGCAGCTCGACGAGCCGGTGCTGGCGCTCGAACTGGATGGTCGCAAGCGCTGGGCGCTCGATCTGGCCTGCAAGACCTTTGCGCGCGATGTGCCCGACGTGAAGCTGATGCTGACCAGCTATTTCGACACCCGCCTGCCGAATTTGCGCGCCGCCTTCGACCTGCCTGTGGCCGGCGTCCATGTCGATCTGGTCAGCCGCCCTGAGCTGTTGCCGCGCCTGCCCGAACTGGCGAAAGGCAAGCTTTTGTCGCTCGGCATCATTGATGGCCGCAATATCTGGAAGACCGACCTGACCGCCCTGCTCGACCGGCTGGAACCCGTGGTGGCCCAGCTTGATCAGGTGATCCTGGCCCCGTCATGTTCGCTGCTGCATGTGCCGATTGACCTTGAGGCCGAAGAGAAACTCGACGGCGATCTGCGCCAATGGCTCAGTTTTGCTGCGCAAAAACTGGTGGAACTGAACGTCCTCAAACGCGCCTTAAGCGAGGGCCGCGATCATGTGGCCACTGAGCTGGCCGATAATGCGGCGGCCCTGGCCGCGCGGCGCACCTCAGCGCGCATCCATAACCGTCAGGTAGCGGCGCGTGTGGCGGCGATCAGCGCGCCCTTGCTGGAGCGGCAAAGCCCGTTTACCGAGCGTCAGCAAAAGCAGGCGGCGCGCCTCAACCTGCCGCTTTTGCCCACCACCACCATCGGCTCGTTTCCGCAAACCGCTGAGGTACGGCGCGCCCGGCTGCAACATGGCCGTGGCGAACTGGACGCCACAGCCTATGAGGCCTTCCTGAAAACCGAAACCGAAAAGGCGATCCGCTGGCAGGAAGAGATCGACCTCGACGTGCTGGTGCATGGCGAGTTCGAGCGCAACGACATGGTACAGTATTTCGCCGAACAGCTTGATGGCTATGCCTTTACGCAGCACGGCTGGGTGCAGTCCTATGGCTCGCGCTATGTGCGCCCGCCCGTGCTGTATGGCGATGTGTCACGGCCCAAAGCCATGACGGTCGGCTGGGCCAGCTATGCGCAGTCCCTGACCGATAAGCCGGTCAAGGGCATGTTGACCGGGCCGGTGACCATGCTGCAATGGGCCTTTGTGCGTGACGACATCCCGCGCGAAACCGTGTGCCGTCAGGTGGCTTTGGCCATCCGCGACGAGGTGCTCGATCTCGAAGCCGCCGGCATCCGCATTATCCAGATCGACGAGGCGGCCTTCCGCGAGGGTATGCCGCTCGATGCGCAGGACGCGGCCGATTATCTGCGCTGGGCGGTCGAAGGCTTCCGGCTGGCCTCGGCGGGCGCAGCCGACGAAACCCAAATACACAGCCACATGTGCTATTCGGAGTTCAACGACATCATCGAGGCCATTGCCGACATGGATGCCGATGTGATTTCGATTGAAACCTCGCGTTCGCAGATGGCGCTGCTCGATGCCTTTGTCAGCTTCGCCTATCCCAACCAGATCGGGCCCGGTGTCTATGACATCCATAGCCCACGGGTGCCAAGTGAGGCCGAAATGGCCGGTCTGCTGCGTGCGGCGCTGAAAAGCCTTAAAGCCCGGCAGCTCTGGGTTAATCCCGATTGCGGCCTGAAGACGCGCGGCTGGGACGAAACCCGCCCGGCCCTTGAGCGCATGGTGGCGGCGGCGAAACGCCTGCGCGCTGAACTGGCTGTGGAGGCTTAAGCGGTGGGGGCTTTTAAGTAAGAACCCCCACCACCACTTCGCTGCGCTTGTGGTCCCTTGGCTGGCGAAAGACATGCCTTCGCCGACGCCAAACCCAACCAAAGTTGGGGAGGTAAAGCTTGGCTCTCTTTCTTATACCTCCCCAGTTTTACTGGGGAGGGGGACCGCACGAGGGCGCGTAGCGGCTGAGATGCGGTGGTGGGGGTTCTTGCTTTTCACAAAGCTCCAGCCTTTCCTATTCCGCAATCGAACGGATGACTCGCGCCGGATTGCCGCCGACAAGACTGTCCGGCGGCACATCCTGCGTGACGACAGACCCCGCCGCCACGACCGCATTATCGCCAATCGTCACGCCGCCGATGACCGTGACGCCCGCGGCGATCCAGACATTCCGGCCGATCACGATGGGGCTGGCGATGACGCCATTGCGGCGTTCAGAGGGCGTTATCGGGTGGCTGGAGGTGATCAGGCTGACATTCGGCCCGATCATCACATCGTCGCCAATATCGATTCCACCCAGATCATAGAAGGTGCAGTTCTGGTTGATAAAGACATTGCGCCCGACGCGCGTATCAGCCCCGCCCGTCGCATAAAAGGGCGGGATCAGAAAAAAACTGTCATCGACCGCCCGGCCGGTCAGTTCGCCAAACAGCGCCCGCACCTCGGCGGCATCATCATAGGTCAGGCGGTTGAGCCGGGCCGTCAGTAACATGGCGCGCCGCACGCTGGCCGTCATGGCTGCCGATTCGGGCGTGCGGCGCGGGATGATCTTGCGGCGATCAGGGTTCGGCATGGGGCATTTTCCAGAGGGTCAGACTCGTCAGTTTAAGCAGGATGGGCAGGGATCGGAAGCCATCTGTCATGTAATTCACAGATGATAGAAAAAGTACTTTGCATTTAAAAGTGCACTCTGCTATAAAGCCATCATGCCGTCTTCCAACAGGGATTTCACGCCATGACCGAGCAAACCCATACTGTACACGACGATATTGCCTTTATGCGCCAGATGGCCGAACGGGGCCAGCGCGGCCCTATCATGGGCGGCGCGTTTCTGACCGGGGCGGGCCTCATCTTTGGCGCCGCCTGCTTTGTGCAATGGGCCATGCAGACCGGCCACCTGCCAGAGCCCACCGGCGCGCGCATCGCCGGACTGTGGGGCGGCGCCACCGCGCTGTGGCTGGTGGTGTGGCTAATCCTGTTCTTCAATCTGCGCAAAAACTGCAAGGCCATACCCGGCAACGGCCAGACCGCCTTTGGATCGGCATGGGCCGCCTGCGGGCTTGGCACCATCGTGATGCTGATCGCCGTCTTTATCACCAGTAACCGGCTGGGCAATCCCGAGCTGTTGAGTCTGATGCCTATGATCGCCTTCGCCTTTTATGGCGCAGCCTGGCTGGTGAGCGGGGCGCTGGCCCGGCGCGGCTGGATGGTGCTGGTCAGCCTCTGCGCCTTCGCCCTTGCCTTGATATTGGCGGCTATGTCCGATGCCAGTCTGCTGATCGTTATGGGGGCGGGGCTGTTCGCCACCATCTTCCTGCCCGGTCTGATCATGATGCGCGGCACCCGTAACTGAAGGGGCAGCGCGATGGATGATTTTGATATTCACCAGATCGACGAAGTGATTCATGGCCGGTTGCGGCTCGGTATCATGGCCTATCTCTCGACCGCCGGATCGGCTGATTTCAACCAGTTGAAGGCCCAGCTCCAGACCAGCGACGGCAATCTGTCCACGCACCTGCGCAAGCTGGAAGAGGCAGGCTTTATTGCCATCGACAAGACGTTTCAGGCGCGCAAACCCCTGACCCGCGTGGCGATGACCGGCAGCGGGCGCGAAGCCTTTGTCGCCTACCTCGCGGCACTGGAAAAGCTGTTGCCGAATGCGGCAGGGAAGTAGGACAAAGGCGGCTTGACGCATGGGCTCTCCCGGCGCTTTATGTTGCGCAAAAAAGAGAGGATTCCCCATGCGTCATATCACCCGCCGCTCCGCCCTTCTGACGGGCCTCGCCGCCAGCGCCCTCGCCGCTTCGCCAAGCTTCGCCGACGAAACCCCGCGCGCCGTCACCCCGCCCGGCATGATCCTGGGCGAAGGCCCCATCTGGTCGGCGCGCGACAATGCGCTCTACTGGGTCGATATTCGCGGCCAGAAACTGCACCGCCTTAATTTCAAGGATAACAGCCAGCAAAGCTGGGACACGCCCGGCATCATCCCGTGGATCGTTGAGCGCAAGTCGGGCGGCTTTCTGGTCGCCATCCTGCGTACGGTGCACGCCCTGACGCTCGATCCCTTCACCCTGACGCCGTTGTTCAGCATCGACGGCGATCTGACCACGGTGCGCCTCAATGACGCCAAGGTCGATCCGGCGGGACGTTTATGGACCGGTACGATGGATCTGGCGTTCAAAAACCGTATAGCGGCGCTGTACCGCATCGATCCTGACCTGAGCGTGCACCAGATGGACACCGGCTATATCTGCACCAATGGCCCGGCTTTTTCGCGTGATGGCCGCATCATGTACCACAACGAAACCCATGACGGCATTGTCTATGCCTATGATCTGGCCGCCGATGGCTCCATCAGCCATAAGCGCATCTTCGCCAAATTCCCCGATGGTGTCGGCCTGCCGGATGGCTGCACCACCGACGCCGATGACGGGCTTTGGGTGTCGCACTATGGCGGTGGTCGCGTCAGCCGCTACCGTCCCGACGGCGTGCTCGATTTCGATGTGATGGTGCCCGCCAAACAATCGACCAGCCTGAGCTTTGCCGGGCCGAACCTCGACCGCCTGTTCGTCACCACCGCCGCCCAGCCACCGGTCGATGCCGATGACAAGCTGGCCGGCACCCTGTTCGAGATTCCGTCATCGAGCATCCGCGGCCATAAGGGCCTGCCGATGGGGATTTTCGCCGGTTAGGCCTGACGCTTCGAGATCGGCCAGCCGACGCGCACCAGCGTCTGGTCGGGATCGGAGAAGGCCGCCTCATACATGCCCCACTCGCGGTTCTTCGCCTCGCACCCGACGATGGCCGCGATTTCATCAACCGTCTCGACATAGAGATAAAGCCCGAACGGATTGCGGCCCGGCACCAGCCAGCCCTCCACCGCCTTGTTGAGATGCAGGGCCGCGCCGCTCGGATGACCGAGGATGACATAGCCCTGCGGATCGGCCGCGTCCTCCCAATGGACGGTGAAGCCGAGCTTCAGGTAGAACGCCTTGCTGACCTGCACATCATTGCAGGGCAGGATAGGCGTCAAAATCTGAGTATCATCGGACATGGGCACCTCCGTTTAAGCACCTATTCCTTACACCCCAAATTGCAAACTGGCCAGCCGCCGATAAAGGCCGCCGCGCGATACCAGCTCGTCATGCGTGCCGGTATCGACCACGCGGCCCGCCTCCATCACCACGATGCGGTCGGCCTTCAGCACGGTGGCGAGACGGTGGGCGATCACTAAAGTAGTACGTTCGCGCATGGCGGCATTGAGCGCCGCCTGCACAAGCTGTTCGTTTTCGGCGTCGAGCGCCGAGGTCGCCTCATCCAGCAGCAGGATCGGCGCATCACGCACCAGAGCGCGGGCGATGGAGAGCCGTTGTTTTTGCCCGCCCGACAGCGATTTGGCGCGCTCGCCCAGGGGCTGATTGAACCCTTCCGGCAGGGCCTCGATGAAATCAAGCGCCTGCGCTTTTTCCGCCGCCAGCCGGATGTCGGCCTCCGAAGCGTCTTCGCGGCCAAAGCGGATATTATCGGCCGCCGAGCCTGAAAACAGCGCCGTATCCTGCGCCACCAGCGATAGCCGCGCGCGCACATCTTGCGGATCGGCGGTGCGAATATCGATGCCGTCGATCTGGATCGCGCCCTGATCGAAATCGTAATAGCGCAGCAAAAGCTTGAACACGGTCGATTTGCCCGCCCCCGAAGGCCCGACCAAAGCTACGGTTTCGCCCGGCCTGACATGCAGCGAAAAGCCATCCAAAACGCCCGCTTCCGGGCGGGCCGGATAGGCGAAACTGACATCATCGAAGCGAATTTCGCCGCGCGGAGGTGGCATTTGCGCCGGATGGGCCGGAGCCTTGATATTCGGTTCGGAGCGCAGCAATTCATCAATGCGCATCATGGCACCCGCCGCTTTTTGCAGATCGCCCCAGGTTTCGTTGAGATTGGCCACCGAACCGGCGGTCAGCACCGACAGCATGACGAACTGAATCAGGGCGCCGGTGGTCATGCGGTGATGGAAGACATCCTGCGCCCCCAGCCACAAAACCACCGCTATGCCGCCAAACACCAGCGAAATGACCAGAGCCGTCATGATGGCGCGCGCCCGGATACGCTTCAGTGAGATATGGTAGGCATCCTCCACCGCCGCATCGAAGCACAAACGGGTGAAGGCTTCGCGCACAAAGGCCTGGACGGTTTCGAGCGCTCCCAGCGATTCGGTGGCGAACCCGACGGCCTGGGCGAAATTGTCCTGCGTCTGGCGCGTCAGCTTGCCGACGGCGCGGCCAAAGGTGATCAGCGGCACAAGGATGATCGGAAAAAGCGCCAGCACGATCAGGGTCAGCTTGGGGCTGACGATCATCAAAAGCACCATGCCGCCCACAAAGGTCAAAAGGTTGCGCAGGGCAATCGAAATCGAGCTGGAGACAAGGGTTTCGATGATCTGGATGTCGCTGGTCAGGCGCGAAATCACCTCGCCGGTGCGGATATTGAGAAAAAAGCCGGGATCGAGGCGCAATATGTGACCGAACACATCCTCACGCACATCGGCCACCACGCGCTCACCCAGCCGGGTAATGTAGTAATAACGAAAGGCGGTGGCGACGCCGAGCAGCAAGGCCACCCCGCCCATGATCAGGAACCACAGGTCGAGCACGGAGACATTCTCAGAGCCGAACCCCTTGTCGATCAGGTAACGCGCCGCGCCGGTCAGGCTTAGGGTGGCCGCCGACGACAGCACCAGAAACACGACCATCAGCACCAGATTGCGCTTTTGCCGCAGCAGATAGGGCCATAGTCGGGCCAGCGGGCGCATATTGCGCGTCTTGCCGCGTGCGCCCGCTGCCTGACGGATGCTGGCGGCCAGTTCGGCGCCTGTGGACGGGCGGCCAGTGGAAAGGCGGCCTGTAGCGGCCTCGGAGCGGTTTTGTTGAGAATCTGCCATGCTGAGACAAGCTCTTAGCCAATAGAGGCTTGCACGGCAAGAAAGCTTCCTGTAATAGCGCCGCTTCTGTTCTTTGCGTGCCCAGGACACATGCCTGGGCACATCCCTCTTTTCGGCGTCCGCAAACATGCTGGCCGGACGTTTCAAGGACTAAAACGATGAAAAAAGACGGCCACCCCGATTATCACTGGATCACGGTAACGCTGACCGACGGCACCACCTATCAGACGCGCTCGACCTATGGCAAGGAAGGCGCTGTGCTGAACCTCGACATCGATCCGCGCACCCACCCGGCCTGGACCGGCGGCACCGGCACGATGCTCGACCGCGCTGGCCGCGTTTCGCGCTTCAACAACAAGTTCGGCGGCTTCCTCAAGAAGTAAAACGCAGACAGTTGAACCTCATAAAAAATCCGGCTCGCATATGCGGGCCGGATTTTTTATTGCCTGATTCGTGAAGCGTTCCGTACTTCGCTGCGACGGAAAAATCGTGAGATTTGAGACTGATGGCAGGCGGCTAGCGACGCAGGTACTAAAGTACCTGCAAGCGACGCCAACGCACCAGCAGTCCAAAGACCGCGATTTTTTATGCCGCCAGTTGTTGTTTGACCTTCTCAGCCAAAGTCTTGATGTCGAGCGGCTTGGGCAGGAAGGAGATGTTCTTTTCTTCTTCGAGCAGGTCGGAAAATTCCGATTCGGCATAGCCGGATATGAACATGACCGGCACATCGCCCAGCATGGGCCGCGCCTTTTTCAGCATCGATGGCCCATCGAGCCCAGGCATGATGACGTCTGAGATCAACAGGTCGAACTTGCCGTTTTCGGCTTCGATGATTTCGAGCGCCTCTTCGCCGTCGCAGGCTTCCAGCACCTCGTAGCCGCGCTGACGCAAAAGCTGGGCGGCAATGCCGCGCACGATCTGTTCGTCCTCGACGAACAGGATGCGGCCCACGCCCGACAGATCCTTAGGCACGGGCTTGGCGGCGACGGGCTTGGGCGCTTCGGCCTCTTTTTCCGTTTCGATCCATACCGGCAGGAAGATGCGGAAGGTAGCGCCCTGCCCCGGCTGGGAATCGATGACGATATGGCCGCCCGCCTGATTGATAATGCCGTGGACGGTGGACAGGCCAAGGCCCGTGCCTTCGCCGAGCGGCTTGGTGGTGAAAAACGGCTCGAACACCTGGGCCACGATCTCCGGCGGGATGCCGGGGCCGGTATCGCTGACCTCGATCAGGGCCGCGCCCTGCTCAGGGGCTTCGCCCCAGCCGCGCGCCTTCGCCTCGGCCTGGGTCAGAGGGGCGGTGCGGATCGACACCTTACCGCCGCCCTGGGCGCGCATGGCGTCGCGCGCATTGACGACGAGGTTCATCATGACCATTTCCATCTGCCCCTTATCGACGTGGACATTGGGCAGGTTGCGGCCATATTCGGTTTCGAGCTTGACGTCTTCGCGCACCAGACGGCGCAGCAGAACCTCGGCCTCCGACACCATTTCGCCGACATTCATGGTAACGCGCTTGACGGTCTGCTTGCGCGCGAAAGCCAGCAGATTGCGCACCAGATCCTCGGCGCGGGCGATAATCTGGCGGATGCCGTTCAGATCGTCGTAAGACGGGTCGCCAAGCGGGTGATTGAGCAGCAACTGATCATTGCGGAACTTGAAGCCGGTGAGCAGATTGTTGAAATCGTGCGCCATGCCGCCCGCCACCTGACCGATGGCCTGCATCTTTTGCGCCTGCACCAGATTTTGCTCAAGCTTCTTCTGGTCGGACACATCGAACAGATAGAGGCTGTACCCCCCCGTCACCTGGGTGACATAGACCTGAAGCGCGCGTTCGGACTTGACCTTGAGATGGATGTCGAACGGCCCGGCCTTGTTGTGGCCCGCCAGCTTTTCCTTCAGGTCGGCGCGCGAATTATCGGTGACCAGATCGCCAAACGCCATGCCGGTCAAGGCGTCGGGCACCTTTTCGACGAGGGCGGCGAAGACGGTGTTGAAATCGCTGACCGCCGCCGAAAACAGATCCTCGCCCAGCACCAGCGCCGCCCCGAAGGGCGCAGCCTCGGCGAAGGCGTCGAGATGGGCGTCCGGCAGGGACGCAGCGGCCGCCGCGACCGGTTCGCTGAGAAAGGCCGGGGCCTCCAGCGCATCGCGGCTCTCGTGCTTAAGCATCAGTCCGGTGCCCAGCACGCCTTGCGAAGCGGCGCGCACCAGCACCAGATCTTCGCCAAGCCGCGACACCACCATTTCATAATCAAAGCCGCCCAGCCGCACCAGAGCCCGGCCAGCCCCTTGCGCCCGCGCTTCACGCAGGGCCACGAACAGGGCCGGCGCGGCCTCGCCCTGCGGCAACCGGCGCGCCTCACCACCGGCATCCCGCCAGGCCGTATTGACCGCCAGCACATGGCCGTCATAGGCCGCCACGGCCGCCGGTTCGGACAGGGCGCCGACAATATCTGCGGCCTTGAAACCTTCGCTGCTCAGCGCTTCGCTGTCACCGGCAAAGGCGAACATGCCCATGAACACCACCACCGCAAAGGCCATGACGATAGCGGCCAGCAGAACACCCGGCGGCACGCGCCCCGCCACCAGCCATGAGGCCAGGCAGGCGCAGACAACGATGATCGCCACCAGACCGAAACTCCACGGACTGGCGATTCCGCGTAACCGGCCAAGCAGGCCGTCCTTCCCGGCAGGACGGGGAGCGGCGAGTGCGGCGGTTGGGCTGGCGCTTGAAGGAGCAGACACGCGAAAAACACCTCATGGCAAGGGGCGCGCGCAGCCGTGGTACGCTGCGCGAATCACTTCTGTGAGTGTAGCGCATTTGCTGTCGTGGCGTCCCGATTCAAAAACCTTTTCGGATTCAGGTATTTGTCATGGAAAACGTGATGATATTCGCTTGGCCCGCCTATATCTTCCCTCTCCCCTCATCAAGGGGAGAGGGAAAAAAACATCTTAAAACCCGCGCCGCTTGCGCGTCAGCACGAAGCTGATCAGCTTGGCCACGGCAGCAAAGTGCGCTTCGGGGATCACGTCGTCGATCTCCATGCTGGCATAGAGGGCGCGTGCCAGCGGTGGATCCTCGATCACCGGCACATCATGCTTGCCCGCTTCGGCGCGGATGCGCAGGGCCACATCGTCCATCCCCTTGGCCACGCAGACCGGTGCCATCGTATGGCCCATCTCGTAATGCAGGGCGACGGCATAGTGGGTCGGGTTGGTGACCACCACGGTCGCCTTGGCGACATTGGCCATCATGCGCTGACGCGATTTCTGGATGCGCAGCGAACGCAGCTTGGCCTTGACGTGCGGATCGCCTTCGGTCTGCTTGTATTCGTCCTTGACCTCCTGCTTCGACATCTTCATCCGTTCCATGAAGCGGAAACGCTGCCACATATAGTCGGCGGCGGCGCTGACGAAAAGGAAGATGCAAACGGCCATAGCCAGCGCCTTCAGCGCCTCCGCGGCATAGGGCATGATCAGGGCGGGCGAGGCACCGGTCAGGGCCAGCAGATCGCCGGTGCGGTTTTTCAGCACCATCCACACCACGATCCCCGTGGCGATCAGCTTCAGCACCGTTTTCAGGAACTGCACGAGCGAATCGACGCCGAACATACGCTTGAACGATTCCAGAATGTTCAGCTTGTCGAATTTCGGCTTGAGCTTGTCGGGCGCGAAGATCAGCCCGGTTTGCAGCACATTGCCCGCCACGCCGAAGAAGGTGGCCGTGCCGAGGATCATCAGCAGGATCGGCAGGATGGCCATGACCACCTCATGAGCGATGGTCAGGCCGCCATCGCCTTGCAGCGAGTCGAGAAACTCTTCGGGATGGGCCACAAACGGCAGAAGATCGTTGAGCAGATGGCGACAGATGGCCGGGCCCTGAAAGGCCAGCAGCCCGCACACGCCGATCAGCGACAGGGCGCTCGGCACATCGGAGGATTTGGCAACATCACCGGAAGCTCTGGCCTGTTCGAGCTTCCGGCCGGAGGCCTGTTCTGTTTTGTCTTCGCCTTCGCTGCCCTCAGCCATGACCGCTCCGGATAAAAATACCCAGCATGTCCTGGTAGTGGTCGAGGAAGGCCATGCCCATGCCGCCCAGCCCCATAGCCAGCAAAGCCATACTGAGCAGCAGACTCAGCGGCGTGGCGGCGAAAAAGACCGGGAAGTTGGGCATGATGCGCGCCACAAAGCCCGTGGCGATATTGAAGACGAGCGAAAAGACGATGATCGGTGCCGACATCTGCATGGCCAGCACAAAGCTGTCGCCGACCGTGCGCACCATCAGGGTGGCCCCGTCATTGATCATGACGGGCCGCGTGGCCGGAAAGACCGTGTAGGAATCGACCATGGCGCGGATGAACAGGTGATGCAGGTTGGTGGACCAGATCAGCACAAGGCCCAGCATGGCTAGAAAGGTGCCGATGCTCGATGAGGGCTGGGCCTCCGCCGGATTGGCGGTCTGGGCGAAGGACAGGCCGCTGTGCAGCGAGATGATTTCACCACTGGTGGTCAGGGTATAGAGCAAGACGCGCATCAAGGTGCCGAGCATCAGGCCGATCAGCACCTCATGCAGCACATCGCCGGTCATGCCGCCCAGCCCCGGCGGCAGGGGCGGCAGACTGCTCCCTACCATCGGCGAAATGGCGATCGACAATAACAGGGCGAAACTTAAGCGCACACGGGCAGGCACGGCCTGATCGCCCAGCCCCGGCACCAGCATGACCAGACTGGTCAGGCGCAGAAAGATCAGCCCGATATGCCAGAGCTGTTGCGAATTGCCCAGGGCCGAAACGATCTGGGTGTTGAGATCGGCGGCGTCGCCGAGCGCGCTGCGCAGGGGTAACGCCGCCAGAAACATCTACATGCCCGCAATCTTGCCCGCGACTTCGTGCATGAAGCCGGCCAGCAGCGCACCCATCAGCGGCAGAAACAATAGCAGGGCCAGAAAAATGCCGATGATCTTGGGAGCGTAGATCAAGGTGGCTTCCTGAATCTGCGTCAGGGCCTGAAACAGGCCGATGGCCACGCCGATGACAAGGCCGACCAGCAGAATCGGCGTGCACAATTGCAGGGTCAGCCAGATGGCGTCGCGTCCGAAACTCAGGAAATCCGCACCGTTCATATGAGACTCTTAAAGGTTAATTTTGACAGGGGCCCGGCAGAAATTGCCGATGCCGACCGGTCGAAATTGCCCTGCATTAGGTTAATGGCCAATTAAGCTTTGCCGGGATTCTATGCCGCAGGTAAGGGGAATTTTTGGATCTTGCGAAAATGATGTGAACACCGCAGAGGCAGAGGCTATTAAAGACAGGCCCCTTCCTTCATCGGCTGCGAAAATGCCACCCTTTCCATACCCCACCACCACTGCGCTGCGCTTGTGGTCCCCCTCCCCATAAATGGGGAGGAGAGAGCAGGCTAAGAAAATTTTCTTCCTGTTCACCGGCGTGAAAATCGTGAGATTTGAGTCCTATGGCAGGCGGCGAGCGACGCGGGTACTAAAGTACCCGCAAGCGACGCCAACGCACCAGATGACCAAAGACCGCGATTTTCTAAATGGGCATTTGCATGACCTGCTGGTAAGCACTGATCACCTGATCGCGGATGGCGATGACGCTTTGCAGGCTCGTCTGGGCATTGGCGACGGCGGTGACGGCGTCGATCAGTTCGGCCTTGCCAGCCTGCTGCTGCACCATCAGGTGCTCTGCGTTTTGCGTCGATTGCACCGTCTGGGTCATGGCGGTTTTCAGCATCTGGCCGAAATCGGCCTTGGCGGGCGCGTCCAGGCCATCGGGCGTATCACTGCCGGAGAGGCCCTGGGCCTGTTTGATGGCGGCGCCATAGGCGCGTGCCGCTACCAGTGGTGTCATCGGTTAAGTCCTTGCTTTTAGAGCGGTTTGCATTCTGATGGAATCGGTCAAAGGCATGCAACCCGCTCTACATTTTACGTTTTTCCGCATCTCGCATTCAATTTGTAAGTCAAATTAAACGCGCGTTGCTCTAGAGCGCTGTCAGGCTTGCAGAGGCGTTATTTCTGCAAAATATCGAGCACCTTCTCGGTCATGTCGCGGCTGGTTTCGATCACATTCATATTGGCTTCATAGGCCCGCTGCGCTTCGCGCATATCCATGGTTTCGATCAGCGGATTGACATTGGGTTTTTTGACATAACCATTGGCATTGGCCGCCGGATGCGACGGATCATATTCCATCGTGAAGGCGCTCGTATCGGGTGCCACGCGCGCCAGTTCAACGCCCGTGGCCCCATCGATCGGCGCAGAGGTGAAAACCGGTACCTGTCGGCGGTAGGGATCGGAACCGGGCGTCTTGCCGGTCGAATCGGCATTGGCGATGTTTTCGGCGATAATGCGCATTCTGGCCTGCTGCGCCTTGAGCGCGCTGGCGGCTACAGCCATCGTCTGGTCGCTGTTGATCATATCAACCATCACATTTTCCTTTGCGCTACCGCTTCGCTTCTTGAGCGCGGGGCCATTGTCTGGTCACTGTTGATCGAATCTACCATCTAAATAGCTCCTTATTTACCCGGCACTTTTGACGCCATGCGGATCATGTCGAGCGATTTTTCATAAAAGGACACCGCCGCCTGAAACTGGATGCGGCTTTCCGACATCTTCATCATCTGCTCCTCCAGAACGACGCTGTTGCCGTCCATCGTCGTTTCCGAATCGGGCGAGGTCACGGCCTGGGAATGGCTGAGCCCCTGCGGATCAGGCTGGGCAATGTCCATCGCATGGGTCAGGGTCAGGCCCAGTTGGGTTTGCGGTGACTGCCCCTGCACCAGGGCGGCGAAATCCTGCGCTTTCAGATCCTTGGGCTTGAAACCGGGCGTCGAGGCATTGGCGACGTTTTCAGCCACCACCTTCTGCCGGTCGGTCAGCCAGCCCATGCGCGATTGCAATGCTGACAATAAGGATATGCCCTGCGACTCCATTCGCTCGCCTTTCTGCTTAACGACACGCCGCGACTCGCCCTATCAGGAGAATCGTCGCACGGGTGATGGGGCAAATTATGCCCACCCAATGGTTAATGAAGGCTTTAAGTAAACGCCGCGTTAACCATCGGGCGGTTATGGATCGGGGTAGGTGTAAGGACACGCATGGACTGGACGCAAACCCTCAAGGCGGTGTTCGCCCTCGCCATCGTGCTGGGGCTGATCTTAGGCCTTGCCTATCTTGTGCGCCGCTATGCGCCGCAACTGATGGCCCAGTTGCAGGCCACGCGCGGCAAGCCAAGGCGGCTGTCCGTGGTCGAGACTCTGGTGCTCGATCCGGCGCGTCGGCTGGTGCTGGTGCGCGTCGATGACGAAGAAAGGCTGCTGCTGCTCGGCGAAGGCCGTGAACTGAACGCCCTCAATAGCCCTGCCCGCCCCCCCAAACGCTCCGGTACTGGTTCCGGTGCCGACCCCGCCGAAGAGTTGTTCTGAATGTCAACAGCATCCGCCGAAGCCATAGTGCCGGAAGACGACGCGCCAAAGACGGCTGCGAAAAAACGCATCGGGCCGAAGATGATGAATTTCATCGTCCTCTTCACCTTCATCATCGCCTTCACCCTGATGATCATGCCGTTTCACGCGATGGCGCAATCGGTGAATCTCGATCTCGGCAAGGGCGGCACCTTAAGCGCCCGCGTGATCCAGCTCATCGCCCTGATGACGGTTCTGTCTCTGGCGCCGTCCATCGTCATCATGACCACCTCCTTCGTGCGCATTGTGGTGGTTTTGTCTTTGCTGCGCACGGCTATGGGCCTGCAACAAAGCCCGCCCAATGCCGTGCTGATCTCGCTGGCGCTTTTTCTGTCGGCGGTCGTCATGGCCCCGACCTGGCAGGCGGCCTATCAGGACGGTATCCGCCCGCTGATGGATCAGGAAATAGAACTGCCACAAGCCTTCGACGCCGCCTCGCAGCCGCTGAAAGCCTTCATGCTGGCCCAGGTGGACGCCAAGGACTTAGGCCTGTTCGTCAATCTGTCGAAGATGCAGATGCCGAAGGACAAGATGGACCTGCCGGTGCGCGTGGTGACACCCGCCTTCATGATTTCCGAACTGAAAAAGGCGTTTGAAATCGGCTTTTTCCTGTTCGTGCCGTTTCTGGTCATCGATCTGGTGGTGGCCAGCGTGCTGATGAGTATGGGGATGATGATGCTGCCGCCCGTGGTGGTCAGTCTGCCGTTCAAACTGATCTTCTTCGTGCTGGTTGACGGGTGGAATCTGGTCGCCGGATCGCTGGTGCAGAGCTTCCATCCGGCCCTGACCGGCGGCGGGTAGGCCCTCAGGCTTTTGGCTGCGGCGTCGCGCCCGCCGCCTTGGCCGCCGCATCGTCCCGCGCCCGGAACTTCTGTTTCATGCCGGTCACCCAGCCCGCGAAGCTGTCGGTATCGGCGGCGGCGGCGGCGAAATTGCGCGCCGACAGCGTGCCGCCATCGAGCGGGGCCAATGCCACGCGCAGGGCGTCGGGCGAAGACGCGGTGGCGATGAACTTGCCAAAGCGATTCGACAGGCGCGTCAGCGATTTCTGATCCTTGATCTGACTATAGGCGATGCCGGCGCGGATCAGGCGGCCCTCTTCGGCCTGGGTCAGCGGCGTATCCGATTTATAGCGGTCGCCAAGGCGGCGCTCCAGCACGATGGCGGCCTTCGCCCAGTCCTGCTGCTGCCAATAGACATCGGCGCGCACATCATCAGCATCGGGCGAGACGGTATTGCCCAGCACGTCCAGCGCCTTGTCCGGCTCATTAAGCTGGCTGAGTGCCCGCGCCTCCAGCACCTGGCGCTCGGCCATGATCGATTTCGGCAAAAGCGTAGTGCGCGTGTTCCACAAGGTTTGCAGCGCGTTTTGCGGATCGTGGTTCATCAGATAGATGGCGGCGAGATCAGCGGCCACCGACGATTTGGCGACGCCGTGCAAGCGGTTATCGACCTGATATTGCAACAGGCTGGCCGCCTGATCGAGCAGATCGACATCGACGAGGCGGCGCACGATGCGGCGCACCATTTCGTCGCCATCGGGGCCAATCGGGGTCAGGTCGCGGAAATCATTGAACAGGCCGAGCGCCTCAACCGGTTGCAGACCATCGGCCATGCCACCTAAGAAAAGAGCGCGGAATGCCTGATGGAGCGAGGCCTGAATCTGGCTGGAGCGCGGGTCGTTCATAAAGGACTGGCCGCCGCTTTTCAGCACCATCAGCGCCTCGCGGTAGCGGCCTTCGCTCAGGTAAATCTGGCCCATATCGCTGATGAGCTGCAATTCGGTATCGTCGCCGCGCCAGCGGAAGCGCAGGGCGTCGAGCGCATTCAGGGTCTGGTCGGCATTGGCCTTGCCAAGCTGGTAGTTGAGCATGGCGGCGTGCATCAGGGCCGGAGTGGCCAGAGAATCATCCGATGCCTTGCCGACCGCCTGATAGACGGCAAGCGCGCGCGCCTTATCACCCGTTGCCTCGATGATCCGGGCGTCAATCAGATAGGCGCCCAGCTTGTCGAGCGGTGTGCCGTCCTGCGACACGGCATAGCCGATCATGGCCTGAGCCGTGGTCATGTCCTTGGTTTGCAGCGCCGCATAGGCATAGGCCGCGCCCATCTTCATGCGCCACGCCACCGGAAACTGGTCGAGCGCCTTCAGCCCCGCCTTGAAATCCTTGACCGCATCGGCATAATTTCCGGCCTTGGTTTCGGCATAGCCCGCCCACAGATGTGCCGCCGGATCGGAGGCCAGTTCCGGCGAGGCCAGATCGCCCGTCGCGTCGGCATAGCGGCCCGACAGCATCTTGGCCACCACGCGCAAGCCCACCACCTGCGGGTCATTGAGCGCATTGGGGCTTTCCTTGGTCAGCAGGTCGAGCACGCCCTGCGCCTCATAGGTCATGCCCTGACCGACCAGAAAACGCGCCAGCGACAACCGCGCCTTGGTCGGGCCGGTGGGGCCGCCGGTAATTTCATCAGCCGCCGCCGCTTGCAGGGCATTATAGCGCGCCAGAAAACCTTCGGGCGGCACGGCCGACCAGTCGGCATTGGCCAGGCTGGGATAGAGGGCGTTTTTATAGTCCAGGCGGGCGTCGCTGCCATTGGCGTTTGGATCGGTATTGGACAGGGTCAGGCCATCGGGACGCGACACCTCGACCAGATCGCCATCCACCTTCACTTTTACATCCGGCGTCATGCGCATGACCACCGCGCCCTGCGCCGTTGAGCCAATCGTGGCTTCCAGCAGGGTGCGCGCCACGGGCACCAGCTTGACCGGGCCGCGCGCCGGGATGACGGCCATGCGGTCGCCGACCGAGGGGTCGCGGATCCACGCCACGCGCGTGGCCCCGGCCAGATTGATGTTCAGCCCCGGCACACCGGCGGAATCATCGCGGATCAGGCTGACCTGGCTGGCATGGTTGTCCAGCCCCTGCCCGCCCAGCCGCACGCGCCACACCAGCCCGTCATTGACCGCCGACAGACTGCCCGCCGTGGGGGCGCGCAGGCGCAGCGCCGTGAAGCCGTCATTATGCGTCCACTGGGCGTCCTGAATGATCATGCCGTCCTTCAGATCGGGCGGCAGGCGCAGATCGACCTCCTGATCGAAGACGACCCACACCGAATCGCCGCGCCGGAAGACCGCCGCCGCCACCGGGCCGTCGAACGGAAAGGAAATCTGGCGACCACCGCCGACATCATCGACCTGTAGCGCCACCACCGGCACATGGACGGCGCGATTGACGTGCTCGCCATTCTGGGGCGTCTGCGCCGGCTGGCCATGCAGCAGATCCTGAAGATTGACCGCCAGCGGCTTGCCATCCTTAGCATTGCTGTTGCTGTCACCATCTTCGCTTTTCGGATCGATCTGCACGAAGACCGCCCCATCGGCGCGCCCGAAATGGCTGTCATAACCGGGCTTGACCTTCAGCCACAGTTCGCTGGCGCGGCTGTCGGATTTCAGATCAACCCCG
Source organism: Asticcacaulis sp. EMRT-3 (assembly GCF_030027245.1). NCBI lineage: Bacteria > Pseudomonadati > Pseudomonadota > Alphaproteobacteria > Caulobacterales > Caulobacteraceae > Asticcacaulis > Asticcacaulis carbonis. The sequence goes on along the minus strand of NZ_JASERT010000001.1, from coordinate 76,238 downwards.
GCCACGCCGAGCGGAGGGTTGGAACGGATGTCGCCGAGATCGGGCTTTTGCTGGCCGGGCAGGCGGATGATCACCTCATCCTGTTCGCGGCGCACCGAAGCGCGGCTGCCGATGGCACCGTAGATTTCGATGCGGCCCGACTGGTGGTTGCGACCGATGCGAATATCGATGTCGGAACGCGATGCCACCTGCGGCAGGGCCATCGAATCACCCAGCGCCATCTGCGCCATCCCTAAGCCCACCGTGGCGACGACGAAGGCCGTGGTGCGCAGCGCGTTGCGCGAACGTGGCGCGGCGGGCGGAGCTTTCAGGTGCAGGCGCGCCCGGACGAGGCGCGGATCGGTTTTTGGCTCTGTCGCTGCGGGCGCGGCCTCGCTCTCCCGCGCAGCCTTGTCGGCCGGACCGGGCGCCTCGTCGGACGAAGGCTGCGGAACACGAATCATTGCCTGTTTATTTCGCCTGTCGGGCGTTTAATCGAGGTTAATGAAGTGTAGCAAACAGCTTAATAATGTCTGTACGCGCCTGTTTGCGCGCTATGGCGCGCTTATACCCGCACCCCGTCTCCCCTGCTGCGAATTTGCAGTCGTTTTTCTACATTGGCCTTCTGTTCAGGAGACTTTGGCAGATGAACGAGATAAGCGCGGAACCGCAAGACTATTCCCTCGCCTGGAATGCGCCTCGCCCCGACGATCGGCGTGGGCCCGACATCCTTTTTCTCAGCCTCGTCGCCGCCGTCATGACCCTGTGCGTCAGCGGGACGGTGATCGGCGACCATCTGGCGCACCTGCCGGATACAGACAGCCTGTTCCAGCCGAGGCTCGTCCAGACCACCCCGCCCCCGGCCCGGATTGGCGCCTTGCAGGTTCTCGCTTTGGATAATGGCCCGGAAGGTATCGATCTGGCCCCCACCGCGCCCGTATCGATTGATCCCTATCCGGTGCAGGCACAGGCCACGAATCCTGCCGAGGCCGCCGCTTATCGTCAGGATCGCACCCCGGCCCAAAGCCTGGCCAATTAGCTCTTTTTGACCGGAGCGGGTTTGGCGGCAGGCTTGACGGGTGCCGCTGCCGTTCCGCCCGTTGCGGCCTTGTCAAGCTGCTGTTGCAGCCCGTTGGCGTCCTGCATCCGCGTGGCCAGCTTTTCGGTCAGATCCCGCGCCGCCGATGGATCCATAGCGCCCAGAATAGCCGCCAGATTGCGATCCTTCATCTTGGCGGCGATGGGCAGGCGCACATCGTCCTTCATGGTGCTGAGAACCGCTGCGGCGTCCTTGGGCTTCATCGCCGAATAGACGGCCACCAGTCGATTGGTGTCGTCATCCTGCGTCTTGTTGGCCTGATCGAGCAGGGCCTGAATCTGGGTTTTCAGATTGGAAAGCTGCTGGATGCGCGTGTCGAGTTTGCTGTCGGCGACATCGATCAGCGCCTGACGTGAGTTAAGTGATTGCTCGCGCTGGTCAAGCTGCTGCCGGCGCTGACCGAGATTTTGCAGGATTTGCAGCTCATTGGGCGAAATGCCCGCCTGCTTGGCCAGATCATCGACCGAGGTGGCGCAGATCGGTGCCATCGGCGCGCTGGCGGCAGCATCGGACGCGCTGGAATTGGCGTCGGCGGCCATCAGGGCTGGATTGACGGCATAGCTTTCGGTCGGATCATCCGCCGCATCGCCCGCCCCCTCCGCCCTGGCCGGGGCCTTGGCGCGCGCAGGTTTGGCCGGGGCCTTTTTCGCATCGGCAGCGAAGGCCTCCGCAGCATGAAACGCTCCGGGCACCAGATCGAGGCTGGTGATGGCCTTCATGGCCAGCACCCCGCCCACGGCAACGAAAAGGAGGGGGAGAAGTCGCGGCATATTCGCCATTTACATTATCTCTTTGAAGTCTTGCCGAACAGGTCGTCCTCGACCGATTCCGGCTGGCGTCTGGGCATGTTCAGCGAACGTATCATCTCGTTGAGATTGGCCACCACCAGTTCCGACATCTGCACCTTGTCGAGCACTTCGCGCTCATCCGGCGGCGTCTGTTCGGGCAGAAGCGAGCGACGCGGCGCGGCGGCGGCAGGCCTGACCGCATCACGCGCAAAGGGCCTTGCCAGGTCGCGCACGACCGGGTCGGCCACGGGCTGACGAGAGGTTTCGGGGGTAAGGCGTATGTCGGGTCTTTTATCCTGCGGGGCGCTGACAGGCGCCATGCGCACGGCGGCCATCGCCTCGTAACTGACCATGCCCTTGTCGAGATCGCGCTGCGCCCGCTCGGCGCGACTCACCTGCGCATCGAGCTTGTTCAGCACCTCGCGCGCCGCCAGCACCCGGCCATGCAACAGATCCTGCGACTCATCGGCATGGGCACGCAGTTCTTTCAGGCTGTTATGGGCGCGGATGGCGGCGTCATCCAGCTCACCAACGGCGCGGGCAAAGCCTTCATGGGCGGCGCGCAGGGCTTTCAGGCGTTTATCGAGGCGCACGCCAAACCACAGGGCCGCCACAAGCAGCCCCATGAGGATCAGATCCATAATGGCGTTGGTCAGACTCATGCCTGAAAGCACCCTGATAAACTCAACACATTCCTTACTTCTTCTCGCCTTACTTCTTCTTGAACTGCATCAGCCGTCGCTTGGCCGACGAGGCCAGCGGCGTATCGACACGAACGGCAATATTGTGTCCCTTGCGCCCCATGCGCCCGGTGGTCAGGGGAATGGCCCCGCAGCGCAACTGCACCGGAGAATCGGCGTTCGCATTGAGGATGATCGTCTCTCCAACCTTGAAATTCAAGACCTGCGACAGGGGCATCTGCTGCTCATCGAGCACGGCGCGCACCTCCATCTGCGTTGTCCATAATTCAGTGGCCAGATGGCTTTCCCAGATATTGTCACGGCCGAATTTTTCACCCATGAACTGCTGCAACAGCATCTTGCGGATCGGCTCCAGCGTGGCATAGGGCAGTAGAAGCTCAACCCGTCCGCCACGGTCTTCCATGTCGATGCGCAGCTTGACCAGAATCGCCGCATTGGCCGGACGCGCAATGGCGGCGAAGCGCGGATTGGTTTCCAGCCGGTCGAGATTGAACGTCACCGGCGTCAGCGGCTCAAAGGCCGCCTTGGCGTCATTGAGGATCACTTCCACCATGCGCTGCACCAGAACGCGCTCGATCGTGGTATAGGGACGGCCTTCGATGCGCAGGGCCGCCGTGCCGCGCCGCCCGCCCAGCAGCACATCGACAATCGAATAGATCAGGTTGGAATCGACCGTCAGCAGGCCGTAATTGTCCAGTTCCTCGGCGCGGAACACGGCCAGAATGGCGGGCAAGGGGATCGAGTTGAGATAGTCGCCAAACCGGATCGACGAGATATTGTCGAGCGACACTTCCACATTGTCAGAGGTGAAATTACGCAAACTGGTCGTCATCAGGCGCACCAGCCGGTCGAAGACGATTTCGAGCATCGGCAGGCGTTCATACGACACCATCGCCGAATTGATGATCGCCCGGATACCGGAGCGCTCATTATAGTCGTCTTCCGACAGGTCAAAGCCGAGCAGGCTGTCGATTTCATCCTGATTGAGGATGCGTTCGGCACCGGCGGGCACATTGAAATGGTCGCTGCCACCGCCTGCGCCACCGACCATCGCCTCCCATTCGGCGGCCAGATCGCCGCCGTCAACTACGCCGCCACCGCCACCACCTCCACCACCTGTAGCAGCCCCCGCCTCAGCGGCGAGTTCCGCCTCCCAGGCGGCCATCATGGCTTCCTGATCGACCTCATCACTCATCAGGTCACCAGCATCTGTTCGATCAGCACGGCATTGATCTTTTGCGGTGCCAGGACGAGATTGACGCGGCGCAGAATTTCGAGCCGGAGCTGATAATTGCCTTGCGAACCGCTCAAATCTTCCGGGCGCAGCTCGCGCATGAAGCCTTGCAGCACGTCATTGATGCGCGGCAGATCGGCGTCAAGCGCATCGGCCACGCTGTCATCGGCGCATTCAAAGGTCAGCTTGAGCTTCAGATAGGAGGCCGTACCGTCCGGCGACTGAATATTGGCCACCGTGTCGGGCAAGGTGTAATAGACGGTGCCATTGGGGCCGTCCGAGCGTACGGGCTGGGTGGCCGGATCGACCTTGGCCGCCGCCCCGTCCTTGGCGCCATGACCACCCTTCTTGTCGTCTTTCTTTTTTTCCGCCTTCTTGTCGCCGTGCGCGTCCTTGGCACCTGCCGCTGCCGGCGGGTGCTTGGGTGCCAGAAACAGAAAATAGGCTGCCGCCCCGCCACCACCCAGCAGCAAGACCGCCGCCGCGATGATGACGATCAGCAGCGGGAATTTCTTTTTGGCTGGCGCCTGCGCGCCCTCGCCGTCTTCGCCATCAACGGGCGGCGCTTCGGCGTCCTTTGGTTTTTTCTCTTTCTTGGCCAATACGCCCACGCCCCTGTAGGAAAAATCCTGCAAATACATCCAGGCGTCAGCCTGAACCCAAAACTTCAACAAACCTTAAGCCGCGCGCCTTTAGCGCGCATATCGCTGATCTTCGCCCAACATGGTTAACGATCCGTTGGGATGGCGGCGATAAGGCGGCAATTTTTGCCCCTGCTCTTCATGGGCAGATTCGCGCAGCGTGACCATCTTTTCCTTGTGTATCAGCCCCTTGCCGTCCTTAACCCTGTCTGGCACGGCGCTTGCATACCCAAATAATCATGGTTAACGGCCAAGTTTCGGCCCTGACCCGCACCCAAACCAGAGGAGCCGACATGGACAATACCAGCTACATCGCCCTGTCGCGTCAGATGACCCTGCAACGGGAACTGGACATCAGCGCCAACAACCTGGCCAATATGAACACGACCGGCTACAAGTTCGAGGAACTGCTGGTCAATACCCAGGCCGGTGCGCCCGCCTATGATTCGCCGATCCGCACCCCGGCCAATTTTGCCTATGACAGCGGCGTCGGCCGCGACTTTTCACAAGGCGCGCTCAACCAGACCGGCGCGCCTCTCGATCTGGCCTTAAGCGGTGAAGGCACCTTCTTCGTGGTCGGCGGCCCCAAGGGCAACGCCTATACGCGCGACGGGGCCTTCAGCCTCGATTCGACCGGCACCCTGGTGACACAGGACGGCTATCCGGTGCAGGGCGATGGCGGCCCGATCGTGCTCGATCCGAAAAAAGGCGAGCCGACCATCTCCAAGGACGGCATCATCACCCAGATGTATCAGGGCCAGGCCGAACGTGTCGGCAAGCTCAATATCGTGCGCATCGCCAATATGAGCGACCTGTCGAAAAACGGCGACAGCACCTACAGTCTGGTCAGCAATGCCCAGGCCCTGCCCGCCACCGACGCCAATGTGGAACAGGGCTATCTGGAAGCCTCCAATGTCAATCCGATGAAGGAAATCACCCATCTGGTGCAGATCAACCGCGCTTACGAGAGTCTGGCCAATATCATCGAACAAAATGCCTCCCTGTCGAAATCCGCTATCGAGCGGCTCGGCAAGGTAGCGTAGGGAGTAAAAGACCATGAGAGCTTTGCACACTGCCACGACCGGCATGGAAGCGCAGCAGATGAATGTCGAGGTCATCTCGAACAACATCGCCAACATGAACACCATCGGCTTCAAGAAACAGCGCGCCGAATTCCAGGATCTGCTGTATCAGAATGTCGAACGCATGGGGGCGCAATCCTCCGATTCCGGCACCGTGGTGCCCACCGGCATCCAGATCGGTTCCGGCGTCAAGACCGGCAGCGTGTACCGCATCATGGAACAGGGTTCAGACACCCAGACCGGCAATGATTACGACATCGCCATCGAGGGCAAGGGCTATTTCCAGATCCAGTTGCCTTCGGGTGAAACCGCCTATACCCGCGCCGGCAATTTTTCGCTCGACGATCAGGGTCGGCTGGTGACGCAGGACGGCTATCTGGTTCAGCCCAGCATCACCATCCCGCAGGGCACCACCAGCACGACCATTTCCAAGGACGGCCAGGTGCAGGTCACGACGCAGGGCTCGACCGCCACCACCACGGTCGGCCAGCTCCAGATCGCCACCTTCGCCAATGAAGCGGGGCTCGACGCCCAGGGCGACAACCTGTTCATGGAAAGCGCCGCTTCGGGCGCACCCAATGTCTCGACCCCCGGCGATGTCGGTTATGGCACGCTTTTGCAGCACTATACCGAATCGTCGAACGTGGACGCCGTGTCGGAAATCACCGCCCTGATCGTGGCGCAGCGGGCCTATGAGATGAATTCCAAGGTCATCACCACCGCCGATTCCATGCTGCAAACCACCAGCCAACTGGCGAGGGGCTAGGTCATGAAAGCCCTGCTCGCCCTGATGCTTGGTGCGGCGCTACTGGCACCGGTGTCCGCCGCTGCGACGGCAAACGCCGCCGGCCTGCTGGTTTTGCGCGGCACCACCAGCGACGGCGATGGCCGTATCACGCTCGGCGACCTGTTCGCCAATGCCGGCGCTGCCAGCAATGTGCAGGTCGGCACGCGCAGCGGCCCGACCGCCGTGCTCGACGCCGGTATCGTGCAGGCTATGGCGGCGCGCGCCGGGGTTTACTGGGATAATCCGCGCGGCCTGCGCCGCATCATCGTGACGGCAGGCCCGGACGGCGGTGCCGGACAGGCCCTGCCGCAAAGCGCCAATATCGGGGCTTCAGCCGCTGCGTCTTCCCCCAGCGGCTGGCCGCAAACCGCATCCGCCGCCTATGGTCCGGCTTCCGGCCCCGTGGTCGTCAAGCGCGACGACAGCGTGGCCGTCACCTGGAGCGCCAACGGCCTCAGCCTGACCATGAGCGGTCAGGCCGAAAAAGACGGTGCCGTCGGTGACCTGATCCAGATCCAGAATACCAGCTCCAAAAAATCCATCGACGCCGTCATCACCGGCCCCGGCACAGCCGTGGCGGGACCGGCCGCCGATACGCTCCGTTCGCATATGCTTCTGTCTTCGCGTTAAGGAAGGTTGTTCATGTTCCGCCCCATTTCGCTGCCCGCCCTTATCGGCCTGACCGCCCTCACCGCATTTTCCGCCCTCGGCGGCTGCGCCTCGGTGCATGAGGCAATCAACGGGCCGGAATTGTCGCCGATGGGCTATCCGGCAGCGCTGGTGCCGCAGCAGCAGGCCCTGCTCACCCCGACAGCGGCACCGACGCCGGCCTCTGCCAATTCACTGTGGCGCGTCGGCGCGCGCACCTTCTTCAACGACCAGCGCGCCCGTTCGGTCGGCGACATCCTGACGGTGATGGTCGAGATCAATGACAGCGCCCAGACCAGCAATTCGACGGCCCGTTCACGTTCCAACAGCTATAATGCCGCCACACCGACCTTTTTCGGGCTGGAATCGAGCCTGGGGAAAATTCTGCCCAGCGGCTATAATCCCGCCAGTGCGCTCGGCAACACCTCATCGGCCAGCGATGCGGGCGACGGCACGATCAAGCGCGCCGAGAAGATTTCGATCACGATGTCTGCCGTCGTCAGCGGCGTCCTGCCCAATGGCAATCTGATCATCCAGGGCACGCAGGAGGTACGCACCGACCGCGAAGTGCGCGTCCTGACCGTTTCGGGCATAGCCCGGCCGGAAGATATTACCTCAACCAACACCATCAACTCCTCGCAACTGGCCGAGGCGCGCATCTCCTATGGCGGACGCGGCGACATCACCAATATGCAAAAGCCGCCTGCCTCGCAGGCCCTGATGGAAAAATTCTCGCCGTTCTAACCATATTTTGAGAATTCTCGCATAACTTGCACCCATCCTGCCCGGAATGGGCGTCCGCACCCGCCGCCATGCCCGCCGCCGCTCCTGCCATCCCGGACTCATCCAGCGCGCCCTCCGGACGGACGCGCTGGATTGTCCGCGCCGAGGTGGCGCTGTCCCTGTTTTGCCTCCTGCTCTTTTCCAACGCCCTGATCGGGCCGCTATTCGCCCCGCAAACCACCGATCTGGCCGCCGCCGAAAGCGATTCAGCGGTGCTGCGCCTGATGTGGCTGCCGGTCTATGCCGCGACTCTGGCGCTGGTCGGTTTGCGCCTCAATCGTTTTTTGCGCATCCTGCCCGCCGTCTTCATGACCGGCCTGCTGATCGGGCTGTGCTATGCCTCCAGCTTCTGGTCGATCGACCCGGCCACCACCACAAGGCGCACCATTGCCGTGGCCATGACCACCCTGTTCGGCCTGTATCTGGCGGCGCGCTGGCAAGGCCGCGATCTTGTCCAGATCATCGGCCTGGCCTTTGCCATCCTGGCTTTCGGTACCTATTTCGTCTGCATCTGCGTCCCTTCGCTCGGCATCCATCACGACATCAATGCCGGTGACTGGAAGGGCTTGTGGTACGAGAAAAACCAGATGGCGGCCATGATGGTGCTGGGCTTCATCGCAGCTTGCGCCTCGGCCTATGTCGCACCCGAGCGCCGCAGATACTGGATCGGGCTGGCCGTCGCCATCTTCATTCTGGTGGTGATGTCGCGCTCGAAAACCTCGCTTCTATGCTGCCTCGTCGCGGCTGTGGCCTATCCGGTGCTGCTGGCCCTGCAACGTGGCGGCGTGTTGTCGATCATCTTCGTCTGGCTGGCGGCCACGATGGCGCTTCTGGGCGGCACGCTCTTTTATGCTGCGCCCGACCTGATCTTCAAGGCGCTGGGCAAAGACCCAACGCTTACCGGCCGCACCGAAATCTGGGCCTCGCTGATGCGCCTGTCCGACAAGCATCCGTGGCTCGGCTATGGCTACAAAGCCTTCTGGACGCCGACCTCCATCCCCGCCGCCGTGGTGCGACAGGAAACCCACTGGGATGTGCCCTCGGCGCATAATGGCTGGCTTGACCTGCTGATTCAGGTGGGCTGGATCGGCGTCATCCTGTTTGGCGCGGTGCTCGCCATCGGCTATTTTTGCGCCCTGTTCCGCTTTGCGCGCGTCAGGGATGGCTTCTTTTCGGTGCTGATCCTGCTTCTGTTCAGCTTCCTGATCCTGTCGGAAAGCTTTATCCTGTCGCAGAATTCGCTGATCTGGGCCTTGTTTGTCTGCGCCCTGGCGCGGCTGACCGCCAATGCGGTGGAAGAGTAAGGTTTTGAATCCACAGATGAACACAGATATTCGTAACGGCTTCACGCTACCGCTACCGAACGAAGCCGATTGTACACAGGTCGCCGCTTCGCGGCATTAGGTAAAATAGGGGCAGACGACAACCACCATCGCCTTATCTGTGAGCAAGACCTCTGACTATACCGATAGCGGTAGCGTGGGATAGCTCTGAATATCTGTGTTCATCTGTGGATTTAAACTTACGTCCCCACCGCTTCGCTGACCGAGCGGAAGCCATCGGCCTTCAGGCGCGCCACCAGATCACGGCGGATGGCATCGGCCAGTCCCGGCCCTTCATAGACTATCGCCGAATAGAGCTGCACCAGCGACGCCCCGGCGCGAATCTTGGCATAGGCGTCAGCCCCCGACGCCACGCCGCCCGCCCCGATCAGCACAAGCCTGCCGCCGCTCGCCGCGCGCGCCACGCGCAGGGCCTGCGTCGATTTGGCGAACAAAGGTGCCCCCGACATGCCGCCGCTTTCGCGCGCCAGCCTTGATGTCAGGCCCTCGCGTGACAGGGTGGTGTTGGACACGATCAGCCCGTCAAGCTGATGCGTCAGGGTGGCCTCTACCGTATCCCCGATCTCGCCATCATCAAGGTCAGGCGCAATCTTGAGGAAGATCGGGCAATTCTGACCTGATACCCGCACCAGCGCCGCGCGCGTTTCGGCAATCTGGCCCAGCAGGTCATCGAGATGTGATTTGCCCTGCAAAGCGCGCAGGCCCGGCGTATTGGGTGAGGAAATATTGATGGTGAAATAGCTGCCCATCCCCCACAAGCGCTTCAGGCCGGTGAGGTAGTCGTTCATGCGGTCGGCGGCGTCCTTATTGGCACCGATATTCAGCCCGATCACCGCGCCTTTTTTGTGGGCATTGATATGTTCGAGATGGCGCTGAAAAACCTCCAGCCCCTTATTGTTAAAGCCCATGCGGTTGATGACCGCGCGATCCTCGGTCAGCCGGAACAGGCGCGGCTTCGGATTGCCCTCCTGCGGCAGGGGCGTCACCGTGCCGCATTCAGCAAAGCCGAAACCGGCGCGGATCATGGCCAGCGGCACATCGGCGTTTTTGTCAAAACCGGCGGCCAACCCGACGCAGTTGGGAAAGTGCAGGCTTCCGCCCGCATAGGGTACATCGACGGCCAGTTGCGGGGTGTGCAGACCTGATACCGGCCCCAGCCCCGCCTTGAGCAGTCCGATGGTCAGGCTGTGGGCATCTTCGGCCGCCAGACTATGCAGGGCGCGGGTCGCCAGCCTGTACATCAGGCCCCCGCCACGTCTTTGGCAAGGTAGATGCCGTCATAGACAGGCCGTCCGGCCACATCGACCTCGAACACCGTCGCCGTGGCGGTCGGGTAATTGCCCTGCACGCGCCCGACGATTTCCGGCCCCGCCGCCCCTTCAAACAGATAGTCGGCCACCAGATATTGCACGCCGGGATTATGCGCCACCACCAGCAGGCACTGGCCATCGCTTTCGTGGCGCTCAATGGCCCGGCGCAAGGATTCCGCCCCGGCATTGTAGAAATCCTTCGAGATCAGGGCCGGAATTTCACCGAGCACGGCCTCGATCTCGCGGAAAGTGTCTTGCGTACGCTGCGCAGCAGAAACAAGCGCGAAATCGGGCTTCACGCCGTAAGCCTTCAGAGCGCGCGCTACGCTGGCGGCTTCCTCGCGGCCATGCGCCGACAGGTTGCGGTCGAAATCCTCGCCGCTTTTCGCCTTCTTTTCTGCCTGGGCATGGCGCATGAGAATGAGCTGTTTCATAATCTTCCCTGCGGGGCGTAATCGTTTCTTATCATCCTGACCTATGGCGCAGAATCGCCATGCGGGCAAAGACTTTATGCGTTTTCAAGCTCACGTGAACTGGGGGTGGGCACAGGTGCGGAAGCCGGAGTCAGGGCGCCGCGCAACTCACGCAGCAACGATTTTTGCGCCGCCCGCTTCTGGGCCACGAAGGGCCTGCGCCCGGCCTCCATCAGGATCAGGCCGCCGCTCATCGGCCAGATGGCAGGCAGGATGGTTTCGAGCGGCCCCGCCCAGCGCCGGGTGATGCGCCACGGCGGGGCATACAGGGCATAGGACCAGGCCAGAGGTTCCAGTTCGGCGTCGCGCAGGGCGGCTTCGAGCTGCATCCGGCTATAGGGCTGGCCGTAGCCAAACGGCGTCTGTTCGGCATGGGCCCAGAAACCGCCGCGCGCCGCCACGCCGATGATCAGCTTGCCACTGGGCGATAAAAGCCTTGAAGCCTCAAGCAAAAGCCCCTGCGGCGTCGCCGATTCTTCCAGCACATGCATCATGACGATGCGATCAAACAGTGCCGAAGGAAACGGCAGGGCCTCTTCTTCCACCAGGGTGGTGCGCACCTTCAGCCCCGTCGGCCAGATTTCCGCGCCCTGCCCGCCCGGCATGGCCGAGAGAACGCGGCGCGCCTCGACGCAGGATTCCAGATAGGGGGTGCAGTAACCGATACCGAGCAGGTCGAGGCCGCGCACATCGGGCCAGGCTTCGGCCAGCTTGTTGCCGATCAGGCGCTTGACAATCGCCCCTTCCGGCGAGGCGTAAAAACGATTGAGATCTTCAACGGTGCGGCGCAAGGGCTGTCTTTCGCAGGTGGAGCATCCTATAAGGATATAGGGGCATTTCGTAAAACTATCAGGGTGGAATCTGTATATGCCGCTAAAAATCGACATCTTCCCCTGCCTTCAGGACAATTACGGCTTTCTGATCACGGACGAAGCTACCGGCCTGACAGCGGCCATCGACGCGCCGGAACCGGCGGCCATTTTGCGCCAACTGGGCGGACGCAGGCTTAATTTTATCCTCAATACCCACTGGCATCCCGATCATGCCGGCGGCAATGCGCTGGTACAGGCGCGCACCGGTTGTCAGATTTACGGGCCGCCTGAGGTACGGCGCTTAGCCCCGCTCGATCACGAACTGAAGCCGGGTGAGCATGTCATGCTGGGCGAAACCCGGCTCGATGTCCTCGATCTCGGCGGCCACACGCTTGGCCATATCGGCTATTATGCGCAAGGCGACGGCGTGGCCTTCGTGGCCGATACCCTGTTTCCACTCGGCTGCGGACGCCTGTTCGAGGGCACGCCTGAACAGATGTGGGCCAGCCTTGCGCGGCTATGCGCCCTACCCGAAGAGACAGTGCTGTACAGCGCCCATGAATATACGCTGGCCAATCTGAAATTTGCCGAAAGTTTGGGGGATTTTCCCGAACTGGTGGCGCGGGCGATGCGGATGCGGGGCCTGCGGGCGCGCGGCGAACCGACCGTGCCTTCGAGCGTGGCCGAGGAAAAAGCCACCAATCCGTTTCTGGTTTATCCGTTGCGGGAAGACGGTTTCGCGGCGCAGGCGGCGAAATTCGGCGAACTCCGCCGCGCCAAGGATCGTTTTTAGAGCGGTCTGCATTCTGATTGAATCGGTCAAAGGAATGCAACCCGCTCTCCATTTTACGTTTTTCCGCATCTCGCATTCAATTTGTAAGTCAAATTAAACGCTCGTTGCTCTAGCGCCTGTCAGCGTGCGCATCATCCAGACTGTAGCTGGCCATCACCACATGGCTGATGCGTTTTGACGAGACATGGCCGCCCCACAGGCCACGCGCTATATCGAGCTTAAGTACGAGCACGCCGTCATCGAGCGTGGCGCTGGGGGGACGGCCTTCGATAAACTGCACCGAATGGACGGGATCGAGCGCCTTGCGGCCACGCGCCTGAAGGGCCACGCGCACCAGCGCATCGGCAGTCACCTGCGCGGCGTCGGCATAGAGATAATCGGCACCGGGGGTCACATCGGGCGCATCGAAGCCGAAATTGCGGCCCAGGGCCAGGCTGACGCGGTGGCTGGCATGAACAAGCGTTTGAAACAGCAGGCCCGGCGATATGTGGCCGGGCGTAAAAGCATCGGCCTTGCCGGTGACGGATACCGGATCACCCATCGGGCGCGAATCGGTAAACAGGATCATGCCGCCCCAGCGCGTGGCCTTCAGCACCGGTTCGCCAATATCGTTTTTATAGATGATGTCGCCCTTGGGGCCGGGCGTAGGGGTGAGCGTCCAGGTCTCATCGTCGCCATCGAAGCGGATCAGGGCCTGAGAATGCGACTGATCGAAGACGAAGGCGTCGCCGTCTTCCGAGACGAAATGACCGACCTTGGGCAGGGTCTGCTTTTGCGAATCGGCTCCCTTGCTGCCGAACATGGCCTCACGCAGGGAATTGACGATCTGGGCCTGCGCCACGCCGGATTCGACGGCGCAGGCGACCAGCAGCAGGACGCCCGCCATTCTTATCAGACTATGTACCAGCTTCTTGGTCATCACGCCTTGAGTGGTAGGGTCTGACTTGGGCGGATTTAAGACAAGCCCGGACGATGTTAAGGTATTTCCAAGGCGCTTTAAGGCCAGTTCAAAGGTGGCATTTCACCATGAAAAAGCGCGGAACCCGAAAGTTCCGCGCTCTTGCCCCGAACGTCTGAGGCGTGTGGGATTCATGACTTTAAGGTGTTATAAGCCGTCCGGCTGAGGCGAAAAGGCATGGCTTTCAAGACCCGCAGCGCAGCGTACATTGGGTACGTGAGCAGCGGAAGCTTGAAAGACGTGGCTTTGCAGGCCAGCCGGACGCGCTTAGAACCCTTAAAGCATGTGTTGGCCGCCATTGACGGCGATGGTCGCACCCGTAATGAACGAGGCCATGTCGGAGGCCAGGAAGGCGCAGATTTCGGCCACTTCTTCGGGTGTGCCGAGACGCCCGACCGGAATGCCCGCCACGATCTTTTCCAGCACCGCCGGGGCGATGGCCGACACCATTTCGGTGCCGGTATAGCCGGGGGCCACGCAGTTGACCGTGATGCCCTTGGAAGCCGATTCGAGCGCCAGGGCCTTGGTGAAGCCGATCATGCCCGCCTTGGCCGCCGAATAGTTGCTCTGGCCCGCCTGACCCTTCTGGCCGTTGATCGAGGAGATGTTGATGATGCGGCCATAATTGCGTTCGCGCATCCCTTCGATCACCTGACGGGTCATGTTGAAGACGCTGTCCATATTGGTGTGGATCACGTCCTGCCACTGTTCGAGCGACATCTTATGGAAGAAGCCGTCGCGCGTGATACCGGCATTATTGACCAGCACCTCGATGGGGCCCAGCGCCGCCTCGACCTCATGCACGGCGCGCTTGCAGTCATAGAAGTTATCGACGCTGCCCTTGACGATAAAAACGTCCAGTTCCTCGGCGACCTTTTTGGCGTTTTCTTCGTTACCGGCATAACCGGCGGCGACCGTCAGCCCGGCTTCTTTCAAACGCTTGACGATGGCCTTGCCGATACCGCGCGTGCCGCCGGTGACCAGTGCTACTCTACCCATAAATCCACTCCCTTTTTTGTCTTCTCACCCACGACAGAAGCGTCGTCATGATGAGGCGAAAATGATTAGCTCTTGAGCACCCGCCGCGACGTGTACATTGGGTACACGAGCCAGGGCGCGCAAAGAGATGATGATTTGCAGCCCATCAGGGCGGCGCGTTAAGCCTCGACGCAGAGAGCAACGCCCATGCCACCACCGATGCACAAAGTCGCCAGCCCCTTGCCGCCGCCGCGACGCTTCAGCTCAAACAGAAGCGTGGTCAGGATGCGCGCGCCGGACGCGCCGATCGGGTGGCCGATAGAGATGGCGCCGCCATTGACATTGACCTTGGCCAGATCCCAGCCCAGTTCGCGGTTGACGCTGATGGCCTGAGCGGCGAAGGCTTCATTGGCTTCGATCAGGTCGAGATCGCCGATGCTCCAGCCCGCTTTTTTGAGCGCCTTTTGCGTCGCCTGAATCGGGCCGGTGCCCATGATGGCCGGATCGACCCCGGCAATACCGCCCGATACGATGCGCGCCAGCGGCGTCAGGCCGCGCTTGTCGGCCTCGGCCTTCGACATCAGCACCAGAGCCGCCGCGCCGTCATTGAGGCCCGACGCATTGCCCGCTGTCACCGTGCCGTCCTTCGAGAAGGCTGGACGCAAGCTGGCAAGAGCTTCGACCGTCACGCCGTGGCGGATGAATTCGTCCTTATCGACCACCGTATCGCCCTTGCGGCCCTTGATGGTGACGGGGGCGATTTCGTCATCGAACTTGCCCGCCTTTTGCGCCGCTTCGGCCTTATTTTGCGAAGCGGTGGCGAATTCGTCCTGTTCCTGGCGCGAGATATTCCATTTGGTGGCGATGTTTTCCGCCGTGGTGCCCATGTGATAATTGTTGAAGGCGTCCCACAGGCCGTCCTTGATCATGGTATCGACCAGCGACAGGTCGCCCATCTTCTGGCCGGTGCGGATATAGGCGGCGTGCGTGGCCAGCGACATGCTTTCCTGACCGCCCGCCACGACGATTGCGCTTTCGCCCAGCGCCACCTGCTGCGCACCCAGCGCCACGGCGCGCAGGCCCGAACCGCAGATCTGGTTGATCGACCAGGCCGGGGCGTCATACGGAATGCCGGCCTTCACCGAGGCCTGTCGGGCCGGGCCTTGGCCCTGCGCCGCTTGCAGCACCTGGCCGAGAATGACTTCGTTAACATCAGAAGGCTGCAATCCAGCGCGCATCACCGCCGCCTTGATGGCATGGGCACCCAGATCATGACCGGGCAGGCTGGCCAGCGCGCCCAGAAAGGAGCCCACCGGGGTGCGGGCGGCGGAAACGATAACGACGTCAGTGGACATGGGCAGGCTTCCTTTAATTCGGCTTAAGTTCGCGCTGGGTTCACTCTTCAAAGCGAGAGCAAAATTGAGATAATCCGGTTTTCGGGTTAAGGCACCTGCTCTTTTAAATCAAGCCGATGACATAAGCTTGATAGACAGGCCCTGTCGGCGATGTTTTTTGCGGGCTCGTTTGCGCAAACCCCATACAGGGCCTGTGCCGCGCCCTTATTTATTGTGCAATTATGCTGCGCAATATCACATTTGATGTGATCGCAAGCGCGAATTTGCATAGTCAATTGATTTTACAAACCATTTCACCTGATCACCTTCCCTCTTTACGCACAAGCACAAAAGGGTTTAGTCTGACTCTCGGTTGCAGCGCGAAATAAGCGTTGAAAGCAGCCGCCAACCGGACTTGAGATCTAGGACATACAGGCATGAGCGAAACAAAAACACGAGCTAAACGCGGCGAAGGTGAGCGCGTCATCATCAAGAAATACGCCAACCGCCGCCTCTACAACACCGCCACAAGTTCTTACGTCACGCTCGACAACCTGTCCGACATGGTGCGCGAAGGCATAGATTTCGTGGTTTTCGACGCCAAGACCGGCGATGACATCACCCGCTCGGTTCTGGCGCAGATCATTTTCGAAGAAGAAGGCCGCGGCCATAATCTGCTGCCGATCCAGTTTTTGCGCCAGTTGATCGGTTTTTACGGCGACTCGATGCAAAACCTGCTGCCGACCTATCTCGAAATGTCGCTCGACGGCTTTTCCAAGCAGCAGGAGCGCTTCCGCACCCAGTTCCCGCAGGCCTTCGGTGGCAAGCCGGGGCTTGGCATGTTCGATGAGCAGGTGGCGCAGAATCTGGCCATGTTCGACCGCGCCATGCGCATGTTCTCGCCCTTTTCCTTCGCCAATGCGGCGCAGACGGCCGCGCCTGCCGCCCCTGCGGCTGCGCCCGAACCAGCACCCGCCAGCGGAGAAACCGATCAGGTGCGCGAACTGCGCCAGCAGATGGAAGCCATGAAGGCGCAGATCGACCTTCTGGCGAAAAAGGGTTAACGCTCAAGAGCGATATTGACTCTTTCACGGCGGCGGGGACTATAGCTCCATGAGCGATAAATCCCCGCAACTGCCCGTGCCCGCAGGCCCCGTGATCGATCACGGACGCTCGGATCGTGTCGGCGGCAAGCCGGGCGGGCGCGGCAAAAAGGTTAATGTGCCCCCGGATGACATCACCTATGCGGCGCAATTGCTGAGCGGTGGCGAAAAGCGCGGCCTCAAGGGCGGCAGCGAAACGCTTGGCCGGGCAAAAACAACCTATCTGAAAGCAGAATATTCCGGCCCCAATGACCGCCGCCCCAGGCCGGGCCGCGTTACCCGCACGGATATTTAAAGCGCCGCATGGCGGCACAATCCTTGCAAGGCTTAAAGCACCTCTTGCAAGGAGCTTTTCATGGCGCTGTTGTCCCGTTCTTCCCCAAACCGTTCGCTTAATTCGCGCCGCCTGATGACCTTCGCCCTCGATACGCTGATGGTGACTCTGATCTTCGCGGTCTTCGGATAATCCGGAAATTCGCGTCAGGATGAGGCTAATGACCGAAGTCGATGTCCTTGCGCGCCGAGATCGCCGTAACGATAAAGCCCGCCAGCACATCCATCAGCGTCATGCTGGTCACCAGAAAGAAGGTGGAGGTGGCAAACGGACGCAGCAGCAGGAATTCGACCAGACAGACGATGAACAACACCATCGACAGCGAATGGTTGACGATGGCCACCTTGTCCGACTTGGTCGATTTGAGCAGTTCGAAAAACAGGCAGATCAGCGAGCCGAACAGAATGATGTCGCCGATACTGACCTCCCATCTGGTGCCGGGTGACGGCATGGGCAGGTGAAACAGAACCTGGGTGGTGGCGTTATAGGCCGCGCCTGCATCAGAGCCGCCCAGCATGGCGATGATGGCCAGCAGATTATAGATGGCTACCGGAATCAGCAGCAAAGGAAACGCTGTAATCAAGAAAGACCCCCTCCTGTTATCGACCGGCGCCTGCGGGTCTAAAAGCCCTATCGCCGCTTCTTTCGCAATCAGATCACGATCGACCGCCATAGCCTCTCCCTCATGCTTCAACCCAGTTCGCTGATGCGCCCCGGCTGCCGCAAACGGCTGTTTAACCATATTACACCCGGCAGGTCGGTCAGCGCTACGGCTAAACGCCCGATATTGGTATATTTCGACTGACCTGTGGTACGCAGGCGATCATCGACGCTTTCAAACAGGATGCCGAAGCCTTCGCGCGTCACCAGTGACGGCAGGTAACGGTGCATCTGATCGAAATAGGGCAGGCGCAGGAAAACCTCGCGGCGCAAGGCTTTCAGACCGCAGCCCGTATCGTCGGAGCCGTCTTTCAGCAGGGATTTGCGGATCGAATTGGCCATGCGCGAGGCCCACTTTTTCGAGGCCTTATCCTGGCGGTTGCGGCGCTGACCGGCCACCATGCCGATCTCCGGCCCGGCAGCGGCGAGGCTTTGCGCCAGGCGCGCCGCATCGACCGCCGGATTCTGCCCGTCGCCATCGAGCGTCACCACCAGGGGGCTACGCGCCGCAAAAATGCCGGTGCGCATGGCACCGCTCTTGCCGACATTCTTTTCGTGGTGCAACACGCGCAAATTCGCCACGTCGGGCAAGGCTTGCTTCAGGCGTTCGAGCGTGGCGTCACGACTGCAATCATCGACCATGATGATCTCAAATCCGCCCGCGCCGAAGGCTTCGGAAAATGCCTGAGCGATCTCCTGCGCGACTTGAACGCACGCGCCTTCTTCGTTATAGACGGGCACAATAGCGGAGACGACCGGGCTTTGGGGCAGGCTATCAGACTGGGACATATCAGGCTCACGAAGCGTATCGAAGACCCTGCCTTTAAGATCACGCTCTTAAGTGCTTGGTCATATTAGGTTTCAGCCTCTTACCTTCTTTGCCATCAGGCGTAAATCATTATCACCCGCAGGCCCCGCTTAAGGGCTCGGCAGGCTATCAAGAGGCCACATGACCGCGACGACCACCGCCGACATGCTCCGCAAATTTCAGGCTTTTTTGCCGCAACTGGTGGGGCGTGGCCGTCGCGGCCCGCTGATTGCCGCCCTGCTGGCCGTGATCGTGGCCCTGCCCTGCGCCCTGATGGTGCCGCCGCTCGACCGCGACGAATCGCGCTTCGTGCAGGCCTCGTCGCAGATGCTGGAATCGCACGACTATATCGATATCAATGTGCAGCAGGTGCCGCGCTACAAGAAGCCCGTGGGTATCCACTGGTTGCAGGTTCTGGCCGTCAAGCTGACCTCCAAGGTCGAAAAACGCCAGATCTTCCCCTATCGCTGGCCGTCCATGCTGGGCGCGGCGCTGGCAGCCTTTGCCTGCGCCTGGGGGGCTTCGCGCGCCTTCGGCACCCGCGCCGGCACCAAGGCCGGGCTGTTGTTCGCCGTCAGTTTCATGCTGTCCACCGAAGCCTTCATCGCCAAGACCGACGCCGTTTTATGCGGTCTGACCACCCTGATGATGGCCTGTCTGGCGCAGGTCTATCTGCGTAACCGCGATCTGGCGCGCGGCGAGCCCAGACCGAAAATGTTCTGGACGAAGCTGTTTTTCTGGCTGGCCCTGGCGGGCACCATCCTGATCAAGGGGCCGATCGGGCCGATGATCCTGGCCACGACGATCTTCACCCTGTGGGGCTGGGACCGCAAGATAAGGTGGGCGGGCAGCCTCAACTGGGGCTGGGGACTGATTCTGGTGCTGCTGATATGCGGCCCGTGGTTCGTGGCCATTACGGTGGCCACCGATGGCCAGTTCTGGGTGGGGGCGGTCGGCCACGATCTGGCCAGCAAGCTCAGCGGTGGTTCTGAAGGCCATTTCATGTGGCCCGGCTATCATCTCGGCCTGTTGCCGATCACCCTGTTTCCGGCCTCGTGGCTGCTGGGCGGCGCGTTGCAAACCGCGATCAGCCGCCGCCATGAAGCGGGCGTGCGCTTCGCCATCGCCTGGTTCTTGCCCGCCTTCATTATTTTTGAGCTATCGCCCACCAAGCTGCCGCACTATCCCCTGCCCACCTTCGGCGCCCTGATCTGGCTGTGCGCCCTGTCGCTGGATGCGCCACGCAAAACCTGGGCGAAGATCATCAATGGCGCGGCAGGCCTGATCGGCGGACTGGTGCTGACCGCCCTGGCCATTGTCGGCTACGCGCTTTACGGCACGCCGCCCGATCTGGTGTTCGTGGCGGCCGTGGCGCTGGGCGCGCTGGTTATCGCTGGGGTCGGCGGCTGGCTGATGCTGCGCCGCCAGGAACGGCTGGGCTTCGGTTTCCTGCTGGCAGCGGGCATCATCACCCATCTGTCCGTGGTCAGCCTGCTCGTCCAGCTCAAGCCCTTATGGGTATCGAAAATGATGGAACAGGCGCTGGTCAGCGCCCATCTCGATCCGCGCCAGGGCATTGCGCCGGGGCCGGTGGCGGTGCTGGGCTATGCCGAACCGAGCTTTGTCTTCGCTATGGGCACGCGCACCGAACTCGACAATGGCGATGCGCAGGCGGCGGCAGCGGCCCTGGCCGACGGACGGCCCGTCTTTGTCGATTCGAAATTCGATTCAGCCTTTGAGGCACAGGCCCGTGCCTTGGGCGTCAAGCCCCATGCTGTGAGCCAGGTAAAGGGCCATAATTATAACGGCCATGATGTCGTGATCACGCTGTACGACAATCCACCCCGGGTTAGTCCATAAGTCTGGCCCTCCCGCAGGATGATGGGGGTTACTGGCCGGGAAAATCGTCCTCATCGCTTTTCAGGCGCGTGCGGGTCAGGGCGCGCATAACCGAAACCCCGATGATCAGCGGGCTCAGCAGCCAGACATAGACCTTACGCCACAGCCCCTTGCCCTGCGCCCGTTTGTGAAAATAATGGATCAGGCCCTTACCCTTGTTCCACTCGACGAAGACGGGTTCGACGCGCGACGTATGGCCTTCGTGCACCACCTCAGCGCCGGGATGAAACAGGACGACCCCTCCCATTTCACGCGCCCGCCAGCACAGATCGACATCCTCGACATGCAGGAAATACTGCGTATCAAAACCCCTCAGCAGGGCGAAATCACGCTTGGCGACAGCGAAACAGGCACCGGAAATCGTCGGCACAGCCTGCGGTATATCGGGCAGGCTGTCGGCTTCGCGGTGAATTTCAAACTTCTTCAGGAAGGGGATATAGCGGCTGAATTGTGTGAGGGATAAAAGCGTGGTGATCGGCGTCACCTCGCCGCGCCGCGCGCCGCGCTGCTCGCTATAGTCGGGATTAAGAACACGCGCACCGACAAGGCACGGTGAGGGCTGACCGCGCGCCGCATCCACCAGTTTCTCGATGCAGTCGGGACGCAGCATGGCGTCGGGATTGAGGAACACCACCCAGCGCTCACTGGCCAGGTGCGCGCCGAGATTGGCGGCGCGCGCGAAACCGATATTGCCCTGCCCCTGCACCACCAGCACATGGTCGTAGAGGGTTTCCAACTCGCGCAGCTTCTGCTCGACCTTTTCCGAAGAGCCATTATCGATGATTATGAACTGATTGACCTTAGGATCGGTCAAAACACGGGCAATGGCATCGAACAAAATACCGCCGGTATGGAAAACGACCATCACCACGGTCACCCCATCCACCGCCTCATCATCATAGGGCGTCATGTCGAAATGCGACATGAAATAGTGCGCCTCGCTGGTGGCCAGCTTGCGCGCTTTCAACAGCTCTATGATATTGGACGGCAGATGGCTCATGTGATCTCCGGCTTCAGATCGGGCGGCGTTGCTTCGTCGCTCAGGCGCGAAACGGCATCGGCCACGGACAGGATGGTTTGCCCTTCAGACCCCAGGAAACGCAGGGCCACCTCGCCGGTTTCAGCCTCTTTGCGGCCGACCACGGCGATCACCGGCACCTTGGCCAGCGAATGTTCGCGGATCTTGTAATTGATCTTTTCGTTGCGCAGATCGGCCTCGACGCGCAGGCCCGCCGCTTTCAGGGCCGCCACCACTTTTTCGGCATAGGGGTTCGCGTCCGACGTGATGGGCGCCACTACGATCTGTACAGGTGCCAGCCACATCGGGAAGCGGCCGCTGAAATTCTCGATCATAATACCGATAAAGCGCTCGAATGAGCCCAGGATCGCCCGGTGCAGCATGACAGGTCGCTGGCGCGAACCGTCCTCGGCCACATATTCGGCCTCCAGCCGTTCGGGCAGCACATAGTCGAGTTGCAGCGTGCCGCACGTCCATTCGCGGCCGATGGCGTCCTTGACGATGAAGTCGAGCTTGGGTGCATAAAACGCCCCGTCACCCTCGGCAATGACCGGCTCAACGCCCGCCAGACGCGCTGCCTCGGCCAGCATACCCTCGGCCTTGTCCCAGAAGGCATCGGAACCGGCGCGGTTGTCCGGGCGCGTTGCCAGATTGATCAGGTGCGTTTCCATGCCGAGATCCTTATGGATCATCCGTGTCAGACGGATGAACCTTTCGGTTTCCTCGACAATCTGGTCTTCGCGGCAGAAGATATGGGCGTCGTCCTGCGTAAAGCCGCGCACGCGCATCAGCCCATGCAGCGCGCCCGAAGGCTCATAGCGATGGCAGGCGCCGAATTCCGCCATGCGCATCGGCAGCTCTTTATAGGAGCGCAGGCCCACCTTGAAGATCTGGACGTGGCCGGGGCAGTTCATCGGCTTCAGCGACAGAACCTCGCCTTCCACCGTTTCGCAGACGAACATATTGGGGCGATACTTGTCCCAGTGCCCTGATTTTTCCCAGAAAGAACGATCGAGCACCTGCGGCGTCTTGACCTCGACATAGCCCGCCGCATCGAGACGGCGACGCATATAGGCTTCGAGCGTGCGATACAGCGTCCAGCCGTGCGGATGCCAGAACACCATGCCCCGGCCCTCTTCCTGCATGTGGAAGAGGTTCATCTGGCGGCCCAGCTTGCGGTGATCGCGCTTTTCGGCCTCTTCGATGCGCGTAATATAGGCTTCCAGCTCGCCTTCAGTCGTCCAGGCCGTGCCGTAAATGCGCTGCAACTGAGCGTTATTGTGATCGCCACGCCAATAGGCACCGGCCAGCTTGGTCAGTTTGAACGCCTTGCCGATGAATTTCGACGACGGCAGGTGCGGGCCGCGGCACAGATCCTTCCACGCATCACCATGACGATAAACGGTGATGGTGTCCGTGCCCGGCAGGTCGCGGATGATCTCGGCCTTGTACTTTTCGCCAATCGATTCAAAGTGCTGGATTGCCTCGTCACGATCCCAGACCTCCCGCACGATCTTTTCGTCACGATCAACGATGTCGCGCATCTTCGCTTCGATTTTGGCGAAATCGTCGGTCGAGAAAGGTTCTTCGCGGGCGAAATCGTAATAGAAACCATCCTCGATGGCCGGGCCAATCGTCACCTGCGTGCCCGGAAACAGTTCCTGCACCGCCTCGGCGAGGATGTGGGCCGTATCGTGACGGATCACCTCCAGCACTTCGGGGGCATCGCGCGTCAGGATTTCCAGCTTGCCCCCCTTTAGCAAAGGCCGGTCAAGATCGAGCATCTCACCGTCCAGCCTGATGATGACGGCCTTCTTGGCCAGCGATTTGGACAGACTTTCGGCGACGGCCCTGCCGGTTGTTCCCTGATCAAAGCTGCGTACGGCGCCATCGGGGAAGGTGAGGTCTATCGTCATGTCACTTAACTCTCAGTCTGGCGACCTGTAGCCCTTACGGCGGGCTTCATCGCGCAATATTTTTTATAAAGATTCCATGTGGTCATGCTGGAAATGCGCGCATAACAACCGGAGCGTGTTTGTTTTTACTCAGTTTTTTCAGCTCAAACGCACTTCAATCCCGCTTTGGCGGCACGGGATCGAAACCAAAGCCGCCACCGGGACGGCAACGGCAGATTCGCTTCACACCCAGCCATGAACCCCGCAAAGGGCCATGATCAATCAGCGCCTGGGCCGTATATTCCGAGCAGGTAGGCCGAAAGCGGCAGCTCTGTCCGATATAGGGCGACAGGGTGAGCTTGTAAGCCCGCAAGCCTGCCCGCACTGAGCGTTCATAAAGCGACGTCATGCGGCATTTCATTGAAGAAAAAGCTAAAAAGCGTCAACCCCCCTTTGCGCTGTGTGATCGTTCCCCCCGAAACTGCGCTATAGAAATACCACTTTATCGGGCATGGCAAGGCTGACACGCCAAAAACAACCGAAAAGACACTTTTATGTGGGCGTGTGTGACGCAATCGCCGCAAGCGTGGCCTCCCAGGCGAGCAGGGTGGAGGCGTGGCGAGCGGGATAATCCTTCACCGATTCGAGGATGTGCAGATCGGCAAATCGCTGGGGCAGATCGGCGGGCTGCCCATCCAGCAGGGCGCGCAGGGCATCGCGGCCGGCCTGAATTTCGGCCACGCTGGCGCCCACCACCTGCTGACTGAGAATGGCGGCACTGGCCTGACCTAGCGCGCAGGCCTGCACCTGTTGGGCGAAATCCGTCACCACATCGCCCTGCATATTGAGTTCGACATGGATGGTGGAGCCGCACAGCTTCGCCACACGGTCGGCCTGAGCCTGCGGCTGATCAAGGTGGCCGACATGCATAAGCTGCGTCGTGCGGCGCAGGATTTCACGCGAATAGAGTTCGTCGATCACCAGCCCACCTTACCTTTTATGGCCCCAGACCCCGCCCCAGAATTTCGTGCCGCGCCGCCAGGCCGGTTCGTGCTTGGGGAGAGGCGGCAGTTCAGGCACCAGAATATGCGGATTAACCCGTTCAGGATGGGCGGCGGTTTCGGCCTCGGCCTTGGTTTTCAACGCCTCGGCAAAGGCCGCAAAACCTTCGCGCAGATAACTGCGATAACGCTTGCCTTCGCGCTGCGACAAAAAGCCGCCAAACAGCGCCCCCACCGAAAAGGAGGTGCCGGTTTCCGACAAGATGTCCATTTCGAAATAGCGGATCAGCGTACCGGCATAGAAGCGCTTGGGCACGCTGACATGAATATGCGACAAAGGCTGGTAATCCGCCACCACGCCCTGCTGCTCCCAGGTGCCGAGGCCCGCATAATTCTCCTCCAGCCGGACGGCTGCACCAAAGGCGATCTGACCCGATGCCGCCTTGTGGATCGGGCTCCACTGCGGCCAGGATTCGATGTCGGCCAGAATGGCATAGACCTCATCGACCGGCGCGGCGATGCCGACGCGCTGTTCTACCTTGAGGCTCATGATGTCACCTTCAATCGCCAGGTGGCGCCTTCCGGCCCATCCATCACCTCGACATTGAGCGCGGTCAGGGCGGCGCGGATGCGGTCGGCCTCGGCCCAGTCCTTGGCGGCGCGCGCCTTGATACGCTGCGCGATCAGCTCATCGACCTGGGTGGCCAGGTCATCGGAGGCCCCACCCTTGAACCAGGTTTCGGGGTCTTGCTGGAGGATGCCGAGGACGCTGGCTGTTGCTATTATGGTGGCTTTCCATTTGGGTGCGACAATGCGAAAATTGGCTTCATCATCTCGTAAATTATAGTGAATTGACCGCACCAAATCACCGAATTGTGCCAATGCTGCGGGAGTATTGAGATCGTCAGAAAGAACATCAATTATACTAGAAGATGGCCCGACGTCAGGCTCCACGGCGATGTCATCCCAAGCTTGCCATGCTTTATAAATTCTATCCAATGTGGCTCGACTCTGCTCCAGCAGTTCCGGCGTCCAGTTGAGCGGCGAACGATAATGTCCACTCAGCAAGGCCCAGCGGATTACCTCGCCCGGATAGTCCTTGATCAGATCATGCACCAGCACGACATTGCCGAGGCTCTTTGACATCTTCTCGCCGGAGAAGTCGAGAAAGCCATTGTGCATCCAGTAGCGCGCGTAAGATTCCGGTTCGCCGTGACCATGCGCGGCGCACGACTGGGCGATCTCATTGGTATGGTGCGGGAAGATCAGATCCTGCCCGCCGCCATGAATATCGATCGGCAGGCCCAGCACCGCCTCGCTCATGGCCGAGCATTCGATATGCCAGCCCGGACGACCCGGTAAGCTTTTAGGGCCATCCCACACCGGCTCGCCCGGTTTTGACGGCTTCCACAGCACGAAATCGGCGGGGGCGTCTTTATTTTCGGCCACCTCGACGCGCGCCCCGGCGATCATATCATCGAGCGAACGTTTGGCCAGCTTGCCATAACGGCCCGATCCGCCATCGTAAGACGCCACGCGGAACAAAACCTCGCCGTCATCCGTCACATAGGCGGCCCCGCGCGCGATCAGCTCTTCGATCATCGCCACCATATCGGCCATATGGGCCGTGGCGCGCGGCTGATAGGTGGGCGGCAGAGCGTTCAGCGCGGCCATATCGGCATTATAGATGTCGGCGAAACGGTTGGTGATCACCGAAATATCGACCCCCTCATCCATCGCCTTTTTGTTGATCTTATCGTCCACATCGGTGATGTTGCGCGCATAGATCACATGGTCTTCGCCATAGATTTCCCGCAGCAGGCGGAACAAAACGTCGAACACCACCACCGGACGCGCATTGCCGATATGGGCGTAGTTATAAACGGTCGGCCCGCAGACATAGAGGGTGACGCGCGAGGGATCGCGGGGCTCGAAGGCGACCTTTTCGCCGCGCAATGTATCGTGGATCAGCAGTTTCATAATGTGGATAAGCAAATTCGGTTGTAATCGGAGGCCATCCTCCCATATAGACACGGCATAGCCTTTGCACCACGTAAATTCACGTTTTTCCTGATCCAATCCGCCAGGAATACGTAGTATAAGGGCCGTGTTAGCCGGGCTTTGCTGTCCTCACTGTACGACAGCGACACAAAAAGGTTTTTTGCTGCGGCCCGACGATTTGAGGGATGCCACGCGTCATTCCGGAACCCTCGTTCCGGCGCTACTCGGCCCTCAGGAGATGAAACAGTATTATGGATAGTATGGACTCCCGCCCAGCCACGTCCCTGAATGAAAACGGTCTGCTCGGCACATCGAAGCCCAAAAGTGTCACCACCTTCACCAACCGCCCGTCGCGCGAAGAGGCTATGGCCGCCGTGCGCACGCTGCTGGCCTGGGCCGGCGACGATCCGATGCGCGAAGGCCTGATCGATACGCCCAAGCGCGTCGTCGATGCCTATGGCGAATGGTTCCAGGGCTATACGGCTGATCCGAAAAAAGAGCTGTCGCGCACCTTTGAGGACGTGCAGGGCTATGACGACATGGTCATGCTGCGCGAAATCGACGTGGAAAGCCATTGCGAACACCATATGGCGCCGTTTCTCGGCAAGGCCTGGGTCGCCTATATGCCGACCAGCAAGGTGGTCGGTATTTCCAAGATCGCCCGCGTCGTCGAAATCTTCGCCAAGCGCCTGCAAACCCAGGAAACCATGACCAAGCAGATCGCCGATGCGCTCGACGAATCGCTGGCGCCGCTGGGCGTGGCCGTGCTGATCGACGCCGAACACCAGTGCATGTCAACGCGCGGCGTCCACCATAAGAATGTCACGACCGTCACGACGCGATTCACCGGCGTCTTCAAAACCGATACGGTTTTGCAGGAACGCTTCTTGCGCCTGACGCAAAAATAGGGGCTGAAATGCCCGAAAACGGCATGTGAAAGCGACGCTAACCGAGGCTGAGGCAGGAATTTTCCTCTCCGGGCCTCTTGCGTCGCCTTTTCACAACACAAGGGCTTTACATTTGTCGGCGTGTCGGTCTAAATCGCCGCAAAGGCCGTTAAAAGGCGTAGATACGCCTGCAATACGGGCTGATGTGACATATTCGCACGTGGCGCTCAAACGCCCCACGATGCATCAAGGGAGTAGTCTTTATGGGCGCAAAGCTCGGTGGCGGCGGCGGTGACAGTAAATACACCGTCAAACAGAATTCGGACATCAACGTCACGCCTTTCGTTGACGTCATGCTGGTTCTGCTGATTATCTTCATGGTGACCATCCCGGCTGCCACGGTGTCGATCAAGCTCGACCTGCCGCCGGCGCAATCTCCCCCTTCGAACGAAAAGAAGCACGATCCGGTCTTTATCTCGATCATGGGCCCGCAAGACATCTATATTGGCTCGCAAAAGACCACTATGAACAATCTGATCGGTGATGTGGCCGCCGCTCTGCGCGTCACCGACCCCAATACGCCCCTGTCGGAGCAACGTGTCCTGATCCGTGGCGACAAGGACATCGAATACGAAGACTTCGTGAAGGTGCTCAACAAGCTTCAGCAAAACGGCTACGTCAAGGTGGGCCTGATTACCGAAGACGTGGACTGATTAAACGGCTATAAACTGATCGATCAAACACCGGATGCCGCTGGCGTCCGGTGTTTTCCTTTTTGAGAACTTCATATCTTTTTTTTGAGAATACATGTCCGATTCGCCTCTTTCTGATGATGTCGACGACGGCCTGGCCGAAGACAGCGAATATCTGACGGCGGAACTGACGACCGATGACTCAGGCGAACGGCTTGATCGCGCCTTAGCGACGCATTTCGCCGATCTGTCACGCGCCCGTTTGCAGGCCCTGATCGCCGAAGGCCGCCTGAGCCTAGACGGCGAAATCCTCAGCGATGGCAAGCATAAGGCCCGCCCCGGCCTCTATACACTGACCATCCCCGCGCCGGTCAGCGCCACGCCGCAAGCGCAGGATTTGCCGATCGAGGTTTTGTTCGAGGACGAACACCTGATCGTGGTCAATAAACCCGCCGGCATGGCCGCCCACCCGGCCCCCGGCACGCCCGACGGCACACTGGTCAATGCCCTGCTGTTTCATTGTGGCGATTCGCTGTCCGGCATCGGCGGCGTGGTGCGCCCCGGTATCGTTCACCGTCTCGATAAAGACACATCCGGTATTCTGGTGGCGGCCAAGACCGACATCGCCCACCGCGCCTTAAGCGAGTTGTTTGCCCGCCACGACATCGACCGTGAATATCGCGCCATCGTGCGTGGCGCACCGCGTCATGTGTCGGGCACCGTCACCACCCGGATCGGCCGTTCGCACCATGACCGCAAGAAGATGGCGGTCTTGCGCGGCGGTGGCCGTGAGGCGACCACGCATTTTCAGGTCGATGAGGTGTTTGGCGATACGCGCCCGCTGGCCGCCCTGCTGACCTGCCGCCTGGAGACGGGGCGCACCCACCAGATTCGCGTCCATATGGCGCACCTCGGCTGCCCCTGCCTCGGCGATCCGGTCTATGGCTCCGGCGCGCCGCACCGCGATGTGCAGGCCCTGCTGAGCGAACTCGATTTTTCGCGTCAGGCCCTGCACGCCGCCCTACTCGGCTTCGTGCATCCGGTTACCGGCCAGAAGTTGCGTTTCAAAGCCCCCCTGCCCGATGATATGGCGGCACTGGTCGAGGGTCTTGCTGATCTTTATGAGGTCTGAAGCATCATGTGTTCTATATTGTGATAAAACAATATGGCAAGGACAGACATGCTTGTTAAAAAAGAATGGCCGTCGCCACCTCTGCGGTGTTTGAGCTACTAAAATATACGAATTGTGCAGCGCACTCACCCCAATGTGATGCGTCTGTGACCACCTTCATGGTATTTTAGCGCTGAAATTCGACGAATTTCATACCGGGGGTCTTTTTTTCGTCAGGCGCGTACCTAAATCAAAGCGCAGTTGTCGGGCATGACAGCCTGTGAAACCTCTGTGCTCCCCCTCACAGACAAGGAACCGGTTGCATGTCCGACACCTTCTCTCATGAGTCTTCCGACCCTGCCGTCGATTCGACCGATGCCGCGTCTGAAGATTCCCGCCCCGAAAGTGAATTGCCGATGAGCACCTCCGTCGCCCTCTCCTCGAACTTTGGCACCGCGACGACCGGTAATGCAGGCACGGTACCGGTCATGACCCCCGATGGCGGCCTCAACCGCTATCTGTCGGAAATCCGCAAATTCCCGATGCTGGCCAAGGATGAGGAATTCATGTTGGCCAAGCGCTGGGCCGAGCATCAGGATCCGAAAGCCGCGCACCGTCTGGTCACGTCGCACCTGCGTCTCGTGGCCAAGATCGCTATGGGCTATCGCGGCTATGGCCTGCCGGTCGGCGAGGTCATTTCCGAAGGCAATGTCGGTTTGATGCAGGCGGTCAAGAAGTTCGATCCCGACCGGGGCTTCCGCCTGGCCACCTACGCCATGTGGTGGATCAAGGCCTCGATCCAGGAATATGTGCTGCGCTCGTGGTCGCTGGTGAAAATGGGCACCACCGCCGCCCAGAAGAAGCTGTTCTTCAACCTGCGCAAGGTGAAGTCGGAAATCTCGGCCCTCGAAGAAGGTGATCTGCGCCATGATCAGGTCGAGCAGATCGCCACCAAGCTGGGCGTTTCGGAAACCGACGTCATCAATATGAACCGCCGCATGTCGTCCGCCGATTCGTCGTTGAACGCGCCTTTGCGCGCCGCCGAAGGCGATTCGGAATGGCAGGACTGGCTGGTCGATGACAAGCAGCAAAGCCAGGAAACCGTCCTGGCCGACAGTCAGGAATACGACCAGCGCATGGATCTGTTGCAAGCGGCGATGGGCGAACTGAATGAGCGCGAGAAGGAAATCCTGACCCAGCGCCGCCTTCAGGACAACCCGACCACGCTGGAAGACCTGGCCGAACGCTTCGGCGTGTCGCGTGAACGCGTGCGCCAGATCGAGGTGCGCGCCTTTGAAAAGCTGCAAAAGGCGATGATCGCCGCCAACCGCGAGGCGACCCCGGCTTAGGGCGTTTCCCCAAAAAGTGGATCCACTTTTGGGCACAGGACGCATAGATCAATGATCATAACCAAGATTTGGAACTTGGGCTGCGCTCTAAAAAAGCGCAGTTTTTTTCGTTTTCGCACCAGAGC
Source organism: Asticcacaulis sp. EMRT-3 (assembly GCF_030027245.1). Lineage (NCBI taxonomy): Bacteria > Pseudomonadati > Pseudomonadota > Alphaproteobacteria > Caulobacterales > Caulobacteraceae > Asticcacaulis > Asticcacaulis carbonis. The sequence goes on along the minus strand of NZ_JASERT010000001.1, from coordinate 45,612 downwards.
GGTTTGCATTCTGATTGAATTGGTCAAAGGCATGCAAACCGCTCTCCATTTTACGTTTTCCCGCATCTCGCCTTCAATTTGTAAGTCAAATGAAACGCTCGTTGCTCTGGAGCGGTTTGCATTCTGATTGAATCGGTCAAAGGCATGCAACCCACTCTATATTTTACGTTTTCCCGCATCTCGCCTTCAATTTGTAAGTCAAATGAAACGCTCGTTGCTCTGGAGCGGTTTGCATTCTGATTGAATCGGTCAAAGGCATGCAACCCACTCTACATTTTACGTTTTTCCGCATCTCGCCTTCAATTTGTAAGTCAAATGAAACGCTCGTTGCTCTGGAGGTTGTATGCCGCTGGAGGCGATGGTCAAAAAACGAAATATTTTCTTTTTCTGTGAAATATTATTGCGTACGGTAGCGCTACCATAAGAGTTTTTCGCTATTATTGCCGTCTGTTGAAATTTTATAGCGCCTACTCGCCGTAAAGTCGTGACATTACAATTAGATGACGCTTGTAAGCCTGAAAGCCGGTAATGGGCTCCCGTCTGGTTTTCGTGGTCATCGCCACTATATTTCTATTTCATCTTCCAGTTAAGCGTAGCGTACGGCCTGAACCCGTCGTGTGTGTAGTTCAGCGCCGATAGTCAGGCTCTGTAAAGAGTTGGTTTCAACTGCATGTCCAAAAAGAAAATGATAGCGAATTCATATCCGAACGCGGCCTCCCGCCTTTATGCTTTGGCCGTGGCCCGTGATACTGCCAATCTCGTTGATGCCGATGCCGCCCTGGCATTGGCGCGCGCCTCCACCCGCACCCTGATGGCCCTGTCGCCGCAGGCCGCTCAACTCATGCGCAGCTTTGCGCAGGAAGAGATTGACCGCCTGTCGATGGATTGCACCGAAGAGGCGCAAGGCTCGATCGCCCTGATCAAGGACGCCTTATCACTGGCCTAAGCCTGTCTTCAGCCCTCTTGCGTGGTATCGACCGTTTCGGCGGCGGGGCCGTTTTTCTTGACCGACTCGATGGCGTTTTTCGCCGAGGCCCGGGAGCTATAGCCCTCGGTCCAGAAGATGGTTTCGCCATTATAGACAAAATAGGCGACGAATTCGCCAGCCTTGTTCTTTCTGATTTCGAACTTGTGGGCCATCTGTCACGCTCCTGCAAGGTGAGGTGGTAGTCTGTGGCCTGCACCTTAAGTTGTCAAGCCGCCTGATCAGCGCGCCTGCTTCAGGCCAAGATACCATATCAGGCTTAGAAAAGCCCCCTTGACGAAGGGCAGGGCCACCAGGGTCAGCAGGCCCAGAGCCACGACCAGAACCGGCACCACGAATTGCAGGGGATAGTGCCAGACGAACGGAAACAGAAAGGTGGGGGCGATGACCAGATGGCCCACCAGAATCATGGTGACATAGGCCGGGCCGTCATCCGTGGGGTAAAGGCTCAAGGGAGTCTGGCACACCGGGCAGGTATCGACAACGGTCAGATAGCCTTTGAAGGCCGAAGCTTCGCCGCAACACGGGCATTTGCGCCGGATGCCGCGCCCCAGCACCTTACCAAGCGTGATGCCTTTTCTGGCCATGAAGCTTCCTGTATGTCTTTTCTGTACGTTGAAGATGACGTGTCCGTCACCGATTTGCCATGCGGCGTCCTGACGCAGTTAAGATGAGAAAGGTTCGTAAATTCTGCAAGGCGTAAAAATAACTTGCAAAATCATATAAACATATCTTTATATGATTATATGGCGAACGCATCCCTGCCCAAGACCAGCTTTCCAACCCTGCTCGAAGCCCTCAAGGCGGCGGGTGAGGCCACGCGCCTGCGTTTGCTGCGCCTGCTGGCGCATGAGGAATTGTCGGTCATGGAACTGGTTTTGATCCTCGGACAAAGCCAGCCGCGCATATCGCGCCACCTCAAGCTGATGAATGAAGCCGGTCTGATCGAGCGCTTTCCCGACGGGGCCTGGGTGTTTTACCGTCTTTCGGCCTCCCCGGCAATCCGCCCTCTGGTTGACGCTATCCTTGACCGGCTGGATAAGTCGATGGCTGAGGATCTCGACCATCTCGAAACCGTGCGGCGCACGCGGCGCAACTCAGCCGAAGGCTATTTCGAGACGATCGCCCCCAAGTGGGACGAGATCCGCAGCCATTATATTTCCGAGGATGATGTCGAAAAGGCGATCCTGCATACATTGGGCGATGCGCCTTGTCAGGCGCTGATCGATCTGGGCACGGGTTCGGGCCGTATGCTGACCCTGCTGGGCGGGCGGGCGAAAACCGCCACCGGGGTCGATCTGTCGCAGCACATGCTCAATATCGCCCGCGCCAAAACCTTCGAGGCGGGCTTAAGCCATATCGATCTGCGTCACGGCGATATTTACGACACGCGCCTGCCGGGGCAATCGGCCGATCTGGTCATCGTCCATCAGGTGCTGCACTTCCTGGCCGATCCGGGCCGCGCCATTCTGGAGGCCGGACGGCTGCTGCGGCCCGGCGGGCGGCTGCTGATCGCCGATTTCGCGCACCATACGCTCGAAATCATGCGCGAACAGTATCAGCACCGCCGCCTAGGTATGCTCGACGAAGACATGCAGGCCTGGCTGAAACAGGCCGGACTGACGCCCGGTGTTTCCGTGGGTCTGCCGCCCAGAACACAGGGCGGCCTGACCGTCAAAATCTGGCTGGCGCACAAGCCCGCCTGACACTCACCGTATTTTTTTCGAGACTGATGATGAGCCCAAGCCTCAATCCCAAGCTGACCAAGGCCATATCCGAACTGGCCCCCATTGCCCGTTCGCTGGCCGAGGGCGCGCAAAACCTGAAAGTATCGTTCGAGTTTTTTCCGCCGAAGACGGAAGAGATGGAAACGATCCTGTGGGAATCGATCCGTCGCTTAGCGCCGCTGAAGCCCGATTTCGTGTCGGTGACCTATGGGGCGGGCGGTTCGACGCGCGAACGCACCCACCGCACGGTCAAGCGCATCCTTGATGAAACCGATCTTAAGCCCGCCGCCCACCTGACCTGCGTGGAGGCGTCGCGCGAAGAGGTCGATGAGGTGATCCGCGGCTACTGGGACGCAGGCGTGCGCCATATTGTGGCCCTGCGCGGTGATCCGCCTTCGGGTTTCGGCGACTATACGCCGCGCCATGATGCTTACCAGAACGCCACCGAACTGACCGCCGCGATTCGGCGCATCGCCGATTTCGAGGTCAGTGTCGGGGTCTATCCTGAAAAGCACCCGCAATCGCCGTCCAAGGCCTTCGATCTCGACGTGCTGCGTCAGAAGGTCGATGCCGGAGCGACGCGCGGCATCAGCCAGTTGTTTTTCGAACCCGCCACCTTTTTGCGTTACCGTGACGCCGTGGCTGACGCCGGAATCAAGATCGACCTGACGCCGGGCATCATGCCGGTCAGCAATTTCAAAGGTCTGCGCCGTATGGCCGCCGCCTGCGCCGCCCACATCCCCGACTGGCTGGAAAACCTGTTCGACGGGCTGGACGATGACGCCGAAACGCGCAAACTGCTGGCCTCGGCGGTGGCGGTTGAGCTATGTCTTGGCCTTGAGCGCGAGGGCGTCGAGGATTTCCATTTCTATACGTTGAACCGCGCCGATCTGGTCTTTGCCATTTGCCGGATACTAGGGCTGAAGGTGGCCTCAGCGTGATTATCTCAAGTAAGCCCCCCCACCACCACTTCGCCCTTGGCTCGTGGTCCCCCTCCCCAACAAGTTGGGGAGGTAGATTTTTCTTGAATCTCCCCGGCTATGCCGGAGAAGGGGATCGTACGAACCGCGAAGCGGTGAGATGTGGTGGTGGGGGGGCTGGCTTTCTTTATGCAGGAATACAATCATGAACCGCACAGACCGCATCGCAGCCCTGAAAGCCGCCGCCAAAGAGCGCGTGCTGATCCTGGATGGCTCCTGGGGCGTGATGATCCAGCGCCGCGAGCTGGAGGAGGCCGATTTTCGTGGCGAGCGCTTTAAGGATCACCAGAGCCAGCTCAAGGGCAATAACGATATATTGTGCCTGACGCGACCCGACATCATCGCCGACCTGCATGATCAATATTACGCCGCCGGCGCCGATATTTCCGAAACCAACACCTTTTCGGCCACGACCATCGCCCAGGACGACTATCATCTCGACCTGCAAGCGGTGATCGACATCAACCGCGAGGGTGCAAAAATCGCCCGTCAGGTGGCCGATGAATGGACGCAGAAAGAGCCGCATAAGCCGCGCTTTGTGGCCGGCTCGATCGGGCCGCTCAACAAGATGCTGTCCATGTCGTCGGACGTTAATGATCCCGGCGCGCGGCTGGTCACGTTTGATCAGGTCTATCAGGCCTACCGCGAACAGGTGGCGGCGCTGTATGAGGGCGGGGTCGATCTCTATCTGATCGAAACCATCACCGACACGCTGAATTGCAAGGCGGCGATCAAGGCGATTCTCGATCTCGAAGACGCCACACTGGAAAAGACTCCGCAAGATAAGCTGCCGATCTGGATTTCGGGCACGATCACCGACCGTTCGGGACGCACTTTGTCGGGCCAGACCGCCGAGGCCTTCTGGAACAGTGTGCGCCACGCCAAGCCTTTCGCTATTGGCTTTAACTGCGCGCTGGGGGCCGATCTGATGCGTCCGCATATTGCCGATCTGGCGCGTGTCGCCGATTGTCTGGTGGCCGCCTATCCCAATGCCGGACTGCCCAATGCGATGGGCCAGTATGACGAACAACCACACGAAACCGCCCACGAACTGCACGAATGGGCGAAGGACGGCATCGTCAATATCCTCGGCGGCTGTTGCGGCACCACGCCCGATCACATAAAGCATGTGGCCGACGAGGTGCGTGGCATTACGCCGCGCGCCATTCCCGAACGCCCCAAGGCCCTGCGCCTGTCCGGGCTGGAACCTTTTGAACTGATCTGAGCCGTGATGAAGACGACGATCCTTTTCGGCGGCAATGGCCGCGAGCGTCTGGTGGCCGTGGCCACCACCCAGGCCCTGACCGAAGCCCTGCCGGACGCCGAGCTGTGGTTCTGGGACGCCGATGACCGCGTCTATGCAGCGTCGCGCGAGGCGGTGCTGGGCCATGAGCGGCCGTTTGAGGTGGCTTTCCGGGCTGATGGGGCGTTGCTCGGCCCCCTGCCTCAGGCGCTTGACCGGGCGGCGGCGGAGGATCGCGTTCTGGTGCTGGGCCTGCATGGCGGCGCGCCCGAAAACGGCGAGTTTCAGGTCTTGTGTGAGCAGCGGGGCATCCCGTTTACCGGCTCCGGCTCGGCGGCCTCGCACCTCGCTTTTGACAAGACCGCCGCCAAGCGCTTTGCCGGTCTGGCCGGGGTGGGATCGCCCGCCACGCTGACGCTCGATGAAGCCGATGAGGCGCTGACCCATTATGGCAAGCTGGTGGCCAAGCCGACTCAGGAAGGTTCGAGCTACGGTCTGATGTTTGTGCAATCGGCGCAGGATCTGGTGGCGGTGCGTCGGGCGGCCCTGCGCGAAGCCTATGTGATCGAGCCGTTTATCAGCGGGCATGAATCGACGTGCGGCGTGCTGGAACAGGCCGATGGCGCGCTGATCGCCCTGCCGCCGGTCGAGATCATCACCGCGTCGGGCAGCTTTGATTATGAGAGCAAATATCTGGCGGGCAGCACGCAGGAAATCTGCCCGGCGCGGTTTGCGCCTGAAATCAATGTTGATTTGCAGCGTCTGGCCATCCTCGCGCACAAGGCCCTGTCGTGCCGTGGCTATTCGCGCTCCGATTTCATCATCGGCCAGAACGGGCCGGTCTATCTGGAAACCAACACCCTGCCGGGGCTGACCCGCGCCTCGCTCTATCCGAAGTCGCTCAAGGCGCAGGGCATTGATTTTGTCGATTTCCTGCATGGGCAGATCGAACTGGCTATTAAGAGGACGGTGCTTTGACTCCTGTTTTTATCAATATCGGCGAACGCACCAATGTCACCGGCTCGGCCAAGTTCAAGAAACTGATCGTCGAGGGCGATTACACGGCGGCTCTGGCCGTGGCGCGCCAGCAGGTCGAGGCCGGGGCGCAGGTGATCGACGTCAATATGGACGAAGGCCTGCTCGATTCGGCCGTGGCCATGCGCACCTTCCTCAATCTGATGGCCGCCGAACCTGATATTGCCCGCGTGCCGGTGATGATTGACTCCTCGAAATGGGAGGTGATCGAAGCCGGTCTGAAATGCGTGCAGGGCAAGGCCATCGTCAATTCGATCTCGATGAAGGAAGGGCTTGATAAGTTTAAGGAACAGGCCCGCGCCTGTATGCGCTATGGCGCAGCCGTGGTGGTGATGGCCTTTGACGAGATCGGTCAGGCCGATACGGCGGCGCGCAAGATCGAAATCTGCACCAAGGCCTATCGCGTGCTGGTCGATGAGGTCGGTTTTCCGCCGGAAGATATTATCTTCGATCCCAATATCTTTGCGGTCGCCACCGGCATCGACGAGCATAATAATTACGCTGTCGATTTCATCGAGGCCGTCAAGGTCATCAAGGCCAATTTGCCCTATGCGCGCATTTCGGGCGGCGTGTCGAACGTGTCCTTCTCGTTCCGTGGCAATGAACCGGTGCGCCGCGCCATCCACAGCGTTTTTCTCTACTATGCCATCCAGGCGGGCATGGATATGGGCATCGTCAATGCCGGTGACCTGCCGGTCTATGACGACATCAACCCCGAACTGCGTCAGGCGGTCGAGGATGTGATCCTCAATCGCCAGCAGCGCCATAATATTACCAATACCGAATATCTGGTGGAGATCGCCCCGAAATACAAAGGCGAAAAGGGTGTGGCGCCGGTGGTCAATCTGGCCTGGCGCGAAGGCACGGTGGAAGAGCGCCTGTCGCACGCCCTGGTGCATGGCATTACGGAATTTATCGACGCCGATACCGAGGAGGCGCGGTTGGCTGCTGAGCGGCCTTTGCACGTCATTGAAGGGCCGTTGATGGCCGGGATGAATGTGGTTGGTGACCTGTTCGGTTCGGGCAAGATGTTCCTGCCGCAGGTGGTCAAATCGGCCCGCGTGATGAAGCAGTCCGTGGCCTGGCTGATGCCGTTCATGGAGGCCGAAAAGGCCCTGCATGTGGCTGGTGGCGGCACCTATCAGGCGGCGGGCAAGATCCTGATGGCGACGGTGAAGGGCGATGTCCACGACATCGGCAAGAATATCGTCGGCGTCGTGCTGCAATGTAACAATTACGAAGTGATCGACCTCGGCGTCATGGTGCCTGCCGACCGGATTCTGGCTGAGGCGAAGGCGCACAAGGTCGATATGATCGGGCTGTCCGGCCTGATCACGCCGTCGCTCGACGAGATGGTGTTCGTGGCGCGTGAGATGCAGCGTCAGGGCTTCGATATTCCGCTGCTGATCGGCGGGGCCACCACCTCGAAAACCCATACGGCGGTCAAGATCGAGCCGGGCTACCACAATAATCAGGTGGTCTATGTGCTCGATGCTTCGCGCGCCGTCGGCGTGGTGTCGAACCTGCTCAGCGACACGGAAAGCGCGGATTTCAAGGCCCAGACCAAGGCCGATTATGTGCGGGTGCGCGAAGCCTATGGCAAGGGCAACTCCCAGCCGCGCTCATCGCTTATCGAGGCGCGCGCCAATCGCTTCAGGATCGACTGGCAGGCCGAGCCGCCGGTCAAGCCGTCGTTTCTGGGCCTGAAGACCTTCTCGCCCTATGATCTGCACGATCTGGCCGACTATATCGACTGGACGCCGTTCTTCTCGACCTGGGAACTGGCGGGCAAATATCCGGCCATTCTGGATGATGAGATCGTCGGCGAGGCGGCGCGCGAGCTTTTCAAAGACGCGCAAGATATGCTGAAGCAGATCATCGACGAAAAATGGTACACGGCGTCCGGCGTGGTCGGTTTCTGGCCCGCCAATGCCACGGATGACGACGATATTGAGGTCTATGGCGACGAGGAACGCGGCGAACCGATCGCCGTGTTGCACAGCCTGCGTCAGCAGATGAAGAAGCCGCGCGCCGATCAGAGCAATGCGGCTCTGTCCGATTTCATCGCACCATATGGCACGCCCGACTGGATCGGCGGTTTCGCCGTCACGGCGGGCCACGGCCAGATGGAGATGGCGCAAAAATTCAAGGCGGCGGGCGATGATTATAACGCCATCCTCGCCACGGCCCTGGCTGACCGGCTGGCCGAAGCCTTCGCCGAGGCCCTGCATGTAAGGGTGCGGCGCGAACTGTGGGGCTATGCGCCCGACGAAACCTTAGCCGTCGAAGATCTGATCGGTGAAAAATATCGCGGCATCCGGCCCGCGCCCGGCTATCCGGCCCAGCCCGACCATACGGAAAAATGGACCCTGTTCGATCTGCTCGATGCGCCGGCCCGCACCGGTATGGAACTGACGGAATCGCTGGCCATGACGCCTGCGGCCTCGGTTTCGGGCCTCTATTTCGCCCATCCGAAGGCCCATTATTTCGGCGTCGGCAAGATCGAAAAGGATCAGGTAGCCGACTATGCCCGCCGCAAGGGCTGGCAGGTTGATGAAGCCGAGCGCTGGCTGTCACCGATCCTCAACTACGTGCCGGACTGACGAAAAATCACTTTTAATCGGATTGACGAAACCTGATTAAGAGCGGACACTGATGTAAGTTTCCGTTCGAGATCCGTTATGCAGACCCGTACCGTTACCGCCCATATACCAATTGAGCTGGCCGAAGCTGTCGATGCCGCTGCCGAACGGCTGGAGCGACCGCGCGGCTGGATTATCAAACAGGCCCTGCAATCCTGGATCAGCCTCGAAGACAGGCATCATCAGATGACGTTGGAGGCCTTGAAAGAGGTCGATGAGGGCCAGTTTGTCGAACAGGGTGTGATTGATGCCTGGATTGACGGGCTCGACTAATGGCGGTGCGTCTGCGCTGGCTGTCGGTTTCGCAGCGTGATCTCCTGCGTCTCCATGCCTTCCTGAAAGCGGTCAATCCTGATGCCGCCAAACGTATCGTGAAGATGCTGGATGCCGCCATCAAGACCTTGCCCGAATATCCGCAAAAAGGCCTCAGGCTTGATGACTATGCGCCGCGTGAGGTGCGCTCACTTGTCATTGGCGATTATGAGGTGCGTTATGAAATCGCCGCGGATGAACTGATTATTCTGCGCATCTGGCATATGCGGGAGGATCGTTAGGCTTAAGTGGCCTTACTTACCCGGCTTGTCCGTCCAGCCGAGGCGATAGGCCAGGCCTTCCGACCATTTGCGTTTGTCGTCGCGCGGGGCGGCGCTGGAACTTGAGCTGCTGGAAGCGGCGGGCGCGGGCGTCATTTTCGGCAAGGCGTCGGCCAGATCGACCTGGCGGCCCAGTGTATTGGCGGACAGTGGCGCATTGGGATCGGCGGGCGCGGCTGAGGCAGTCAGAACAGGCTTCGGCTTTTCGTCGAGATCATGCGGCCCGCCCGAATTCATCACTTTTTCGATGGCGTCGGCTTCCTCGTCCGTGGCCATTTCGGCGAACAGATTGGGGTGACCCGACAGGCGCACGGCGGCCTTTTCGCATTCGCCGGGAAGCTGCCAGTTGATATAGAGGCCGGCGGCCTCCTTCAGCGGGGCCTTGCGCGCGGCGGCCCACTGATTATAGCCGAACTGGCGCGCATCCTCGGCCACCTTGTGTTCGGCGGTCGATTTTCCCTTGCCCGACAGGGTGAGCGCGGCCTCATAGGCGCGCAGGTACGATTCGCCGATCAGTTGCAACTGGTCGTCGGTGGGCAGTACTGGATTGATGAGATCGGCCAGTTCCATATCGCCCGACAAAACACCATGACACCAGGCCACCAGCGCGAAATCGCCCTTGGGCGCGTCGGCCAGGGTCGGCATATGCAGGCTGCCATCGGCATTGCGGCCATTGCCCGTACCCTGGTTGGCGGCGGCTTCGGGGGCCTTCTGAACCTGGCCCTGCGCCCTGGAGGCCTGTTTGGGCGCGACCGGTTTGGCATGGGTGATTTTCGCACCCGCCGACGCGGCGGACAGGGCGAGTATGGAGACGGCCAAACTGGACACAGCAAGGCTGGCCAGAATTTTGCTGTGAACCGGTTTCAGTAAGCGCAAGGAGGAACTCCAGATCGTGCCATGTGGGAATAGATTCACGGTCTATACAGCAACTAAGGCATAAAATCGCCCGGTTCGCCGCTTTTTTGCTGCCTTTTTCGTACAGCTTGCGAAACTTAGGCGCACATTCCAGCGTAAAACAGGTTATAGGGTGTGCTTCAAGGATCGTCCGCATGTTGTTTTGGAAAAATCTGGCCCGGCTGGCGGCGCGTCAATTCGACCCGGCCGAGTGCACCGAATGCCCGAAGGGGCCGCCGGGGGCCGACCCGGCCTTCGCCACCGCCGTCACCGCGCTCGGTGCCAAGCTGGCTATGGCCGACGGTCTGGCGCATGAGGTCGAGCAAACCGCTTTTCTGCACGTTTTTCAGCCTGATGAGACGGCGCAGCGCGATGTCATGCGCCTGTATGATCTGGCGCGCCAGACGACGCACGGCTTTGAATCCTATGCCCGCCGTCTGGCGAAAAAATACGCGACCTGCCCGCAAATCCTCGAAGACGTGCTGGAAGGCCTGTTTCATATCGCCGTTTCGGACGGTCATCTCAGCGATGCCGAGGAAACCTATCTCGAAACCGTGGCCGATCTGTTCGGCTTTACACGCGCCACCTATCGCCGCATCCGCGCTGGCTATGCGCCGCCCGCCGAGGACGATCCCTATGACGTGCTGGGCCTGACCGCCGCGGCCAGTGACGACGAGATCCGCCTTGCCCGCCGCGCCCGCCTGACCGAGTTTCACCCCGACCGCATCCGCGCCCGTGGCCTGCCCGCCGATTTCGAACCGCTCTATACGCAGCGCACATCACGCATCAATCAGGCTTATGACCAGATTGTGAAGGAAAGACAACTTCTGGCCTCATAGGGGCAAGTCTCTGGTAAGGTTCGCTTTTTATGCACGCGCCCTGTTTTTTGGGTTAAAAATGTCTTAATTTATGCCTATTGCTGCGGGTGCGAGGTTGACGCCGGTCATATTCGTGCCAATCTGTAATGCAGATGATGTGTTTTCGTCTTTAGCGTTGGCATCTTGTGAAGGTTTTCACGGTTAGAATGCCGAACGACCGAGGTTTATGCGTATGACCAAAAGTGACACTCCCTTCGTCACCTTCACCAGGGCGACTTTTTCCGGCCAATACCGTCCGTGGGGCAATATGCGCCAGCGGAATCTGGTGTCGCGCGTGCTATATGGCATGGCCATGACGGCGCTTGGCCTCGCGGCCCTGGCGGCATCGGTGCTGCTGGTGATCTTCGCCGCCTCGGTGGCTGTGGCCGGTGCTGTGGGCCTCGGCCTGATGGGGCTGATGGCCTTTGTGTCGCGCAAGCCGGTTCGCGTGACGGTGCGCGGTCGTCACAAGACGGATAATGGCAAGGGCGTCTATGTGGCGCGCAAGACCGGTTCCACCTGGCAGGTGTACTGAAACCTCTGGCAAAAACGCGCCTGAGGTCTTACATCTGAGGCCATGAGCCTGCCCCCCAACTCCCCCCCGATTTCCGGCGACTATAGCTCGCCCAATTTCAACATGCGCAAGGGCCCGCCTTCGATGGTGGTGCTGCACTATACCGGCATGGCCACGGGCGCCGAGGCTATGGCGCGTCTGTGCGATGCGCAGGCCCAGGTTTCAGCCCATTATGTTGTTGAGGAAGATGGCCGCATCTTCCGGCTGGTGGCCGAGGAACGCCGCGCCTGGCACGCTGGCCTGTCTTACTGGAAAGGCGAAACCGACATCAATGACGCCGCAATCGGCATTGAGATCGTCAATCCCGGCCATGAATTCGGTTATCGTGATTTTCCTGCCGTCCAGATCGACGCGGTGATCGGCCTGCTCGATGGAATCCGCGCCCGCTGGGATATTGCCGATCATCGCATTCTGGCCCATTCCGATGTGGCACCCGACCGCAAGACCGATCCCGGCGAACGCTTCCCGTGGGAGGTGCTGGCGCGGCATGGGCATGGCCTGTGGGTTACACCCGATATGCCACCCGAAGGGGTGATGGGGCCGCCTCTGGGTCTGGGCGAAGGCGGGTTGGGGGTTTTTTCGCTTCAGGCGGCTTTAGGCAAGCTCGGTTACAATCTCCTGCCCGGCGGGCCTTATGACGAGGCGACCGCCACCATCGTCACCGCTTTTCAGCGCCACTGGCTGCCCGATCAGATCGGTACGGCGCTGGAAGGCCGCGCCGATGCGCGCCTGCGCGTCACCCTGATGGCGCTGCTGCGCCACATTACGCTTTTGGAGGTTTGATATGGATACTCATGAACCAAGGGATAGGCGGGGGCAGAGGATCATTTTATCACTGGCCGGCCTGTGGGGGCTGGCGGGCGTGATCATGCTGGCGGCGGGCTCGCATCCGCCGCGCACCGGCATACTGGCCACGGGTGGCATGTTCCTGCTGTTTCACGCTGCTGTGGTGATCGGGCTGATCGGCTCACCTCTCGTAGCTGGCTGGCGGCGTTCGCTGCCGATTGCGCTGATGCTGCTCGGATCGGGCCTGTTCGCGTTTGAGATCGGGCTGCACGCTATGCTTGGCGTGTCACCACTGGCGCTGCTGGCGCCGATTGGCGGCGGCATCACCGTCCTGGGCTGGCTGGCCCTGGCGATCACGCCGTTGCTGCGCGACGGCGACGCTTGATTTCAGCGGCGATTGCGCGCAAAAGGACGGCGGATCAGACGACCGGGTGATCGCGGGCTGCCTTGGCAGCCTGAGGAAAGTCCGGGCTCCACGGTAATATGGCGGCGGGTAACACCCGCCGGGGGCGACCCCAGGGATAGCGCCACAGAGAACAGACCGCCGCGTTCCGGCGCGGCAAGGGTGAAACGGTGCGGTAAGAGCGCACCGCGTTTCCGGCAACGGCAAACGGCATGGCAAGCCCCGTCAGGAGCAAGACCAAATAGGAACGGCGCGCCTCCAGTCATGGAGGCAGGGCATTACCGCCCCAGACCGTTCGGGTAGGTTGCGTGAGCTTTCCAGCAATGGACGGCCAAGAGGAATGATCACCAGAGCGGGCGGGCTTTCGGGCACGCCCGCCGAACAGAACCCGGCTTACAGGTCGTCTGATCCACCATTCTTTACAGCCGCGTGCCCGTCCACAGGGCACGGCCGATGATCGCCACATGGCTGAGAAGCGCGCCTTCAAAGCGTTCGGGCGGATAGACCGGATTGTCCGAAATCATCTCGATTCCGCCGATGCCGACCGGGCGCAGCCGCTTGATGCGCAGGTCATCGCCGATGCGCAAGGCAAACACGCCTTCGCGCAGGCGGCGATCCTGACGGTCGATCAGCACATGCGCGCCGTCGGTGATCAGTGGCGCCATGCTGTCGCCTTCGGCGCGCACCATGATCAGGCCGTCGGTCGTATCGCGGCTGATCTGACGCATCAGGTGATCGTCGAGCGTCATCTGGGCGCTGTACAGTTTCAGGTCGTTGCGTTCGCCGGGCAGAGCGTGGCTGGCGTCGAGAATTGGCACGCTGCGGGCCGCATCAGGCACGCCGGCGCGCCCCAGCATCAGATAGGGCACCGACACGTCGAGCGCCTCGGCCAGAGCAATGGCGGTGATCGCCGAGGGCAGGATTCGACCTTTCGAATACTCATTGATCTTGGACGCGCCCTCACCGGTGAGGCGGCTCAGTTCGGCCTGCGACAAGCCTTTTGAGCGCAACAATAGATTGAATCGAATTGAAAATTGCTCCTTTAAGGAGAAATTTTCTTGACCGGAATCGCTTTTGTGATCATTATCCATAATTACGAATGATCCATTCGTAATTATGGCTTTCCTCATAGTATAATGCGTACAAACCCTTGACCGGCATGGCCTTCCCGCGCCGGTGATGCGGCAGTGCGGCCAGATGCCGCGCGGTCGCATTTCGAAATTGTGGAACAGAAAGGTGGTGCATCCATGCAGGATACCTCCATTATTATGGATTCGCACGGTCAAAGTGCAATATCGCATCGCGGCGGCCGCAGGCTGAGCGATGCTCAGATCGATGAGGTCGTAGCTTTACGTGAGGCGGGCTGGACGATGACGGCCATCGCCGCGCGCTTTGGCGTCAAGAAAAGCCTGATCGAATGGCATTGCCTGCGCCTGGGGGCTGAGCCGCCCGACAGGCTTTATGCCCTGCGCCGCGTGCCCGAACAGCCGAGCGCCTATGTTCGCGCCGGGCGGTTGGTGCGGCTCTATACGCGGACGGAAGATGAGCGCCTGCTGGCCCTGGCCTGCGCCGGGCAGTCGCAAAGCCGCATTGCTCAGGCGCTTCGGCGCAGCGTTAATTCGGTCACCGGGCGGCTGATGATCCTGGCGCGCCGCGAAGCGCGGGCCGAGCGGCAGGCCTGAAGGGGGGCGCAAGTCATGAGCCTTCGCCTTTACTTATCCACAGTGGGTTAGACTGGGATTTGTTCTGCCTGCGTTCTGCGTCTTTCAGGAAACACCTTTTAAAACCCGGCCCAATTCTCGCCTCAGAGTCATTTAGAGTCATTGCATCCCACTTAATCCCATGTTAACCGTAACCGGTCCGAGTAATCTGGCCGGAGGGGCCGGTTGCGCGTTCGGATGGGTGTTAAGACAGGGAGCGGGCCTGAAAGGCGCGACATTGGGCGGTGTTTCTCTCCAGTCACGAGAAGCCATTGGATGCGAAGCGGCGACTTCTGGTGCCGCAGGATTTCCGCGCGGCCGCCCTGACTGCGCATGACGGCGTGGAGCCTTTCGAGGGGCTCTATTGTTTCGCGGCGATTGATGCCGCCTGTATCGAATGCGGTGGCGCGGCGTTTTTCGCCGGTTACCGCGATGTCATTAACGAATATCCGAAATTTTCGCCGACCCGCAAAGCCCTGGAGCATCGCTTCTATGCCGCCATGCAGCGCCTCAGCTTCGATACGGCGGGGCGCATCACCCTGCCGGAAGCGCTGTGTGAACGCTTCGGTCTGAGCGGCAATGTGCTGATTGCGGGGTTGGGTGAGTCCTTCCAGATATGGAATCCGGACGCTTACAAAACCTTCGAGGCCGAACAGGCGGCCCTGGTCGGAGCGGCCTTCGCCAGACGGGAGGATCTGTTCTGATGAATCAGCCCCCTGCCCACCTGTCCGTCATGTTGCCCGAAGTTCTGGCCTCGCTTGGCCCGCTTGAAGGCAGGCTGGTGGTGGACGGCACTTTCGGAGCCGGTGGCTATTCGCGCGCCTTTCTGGAAGCCGGCGCCGAGGTGGTGGCTTTTGACCGTGATGCGCGTGTGCAGCCCTATGTCGAAGCCCTGCGGCGCGATTTTCCCGATCGCTTTCGCTGGATCAATCGCCGCTTCTCGGAAATGAGCGAGGGGCTGGCCGAACTGGGCATTTCTCATTGCGACGCCATCGTGCTCGATATTGGCGTGTCGAGTATGCAGCTTGATGAGGCGGAGCGTGGCTTTTCCTTCATGCGCGACGGGCCGCTCGATATGCGCATGAGCATGGATGGGCGCAGCGCCGCCGATATTGTCAATCTCGAAGACAAGGATGAGATCGCGCGCATGATCTGGCTGTATGGTGAGGAGCGCAAGTCACGCGGCATTGCCGCCGCCATTGTGCGCCGCCGCGAAGAACGTCCGTTCGAACAGACGCTCGACCTGGCCGAGGTCGTGGAAAAGGCGCTGGGCGGCCGTCGCGGCGCGCCCGTTCACCCGGCCACGCGCACGTTTCAGGGCCTGCGCATTGCGGTCAATGATGAGTTGGGTGAGTTGGAACAGGCGTTAAACTCGGCGGCTAATTTATTGAATCCGCAGGGTGTTCTTACGGTTGTTACCTTTCATTCGCTCGAAGACCGTATCGTCAAAACCTTCTTCAATGCGCAAGGCGGTCGCCTGCCGCAGGGCTCGCGTCACACGCCGCAGACGGTACGCACGGTCGTCCCCCTGTATGAACTGATCACACCGAAGGCCGTGCAGGCCTCGGCGGCGGAGGCGGCGGCCAATCCGCGCGCCCGTTCGGCCAAGCTGCGCGCGGCAAGGCGTACCGCCGCGCCATCCGAACCCTCATCACCTCCTGCCAGCGCGTCACGCAGAAAGGCTCGCACATGAACGGGCTCATGCGCATTTTTGAACAGCGGATCCGCGGGTTTCGCCTGATCGAACTGGTCGGGGTGGCCCTGCTTCTGGTTATGTTCTTCTGGGTCTTCATGTCGAAGGTGCGCGAAGGCGACGATATTCGCCGCCTCAATGATCTGGATGATCAGATCAGCGCCCAGCAGGCGGCGGTCAATGCGCTGAGAATCAATGTGGCGCAGCTCGAACGCCCGCAACGGCTTGAAGATCTGGCGGTCACCTATCTGGGCATGAAGCCGGTGGCACCCAGTCATGAAACCGATCTCAACGCGATCAGTCAGATTTCGCAGACCACATCCAGGCCCGCCCCTGTCTATGCCACGCCGCCCGCCCCACCGGCCACAGCGCCCGCCGCCGATATGACCCTGGACGGCAATCGCGCCCTGCCGATCAGCGATGACGGGAGCCAAGACGGGAGCCAAGACGGGGCCAAAGACGGGGCCAAAGATGGGGCCAGACCATGAGCCTGTCGCTGTTTGAATCCACTCAGTCCGGTTTTCAATGGGTCGCCGACCGCGTCTGGAAGGTGGAACATGCGTTCGAACGCGCCAATGCCACCGGCGCCAAGGCGCGCAGCGCCCGGATGCGCATCTTTATTCTGCTGGTCGGGCTGGTGGTCGGCTTTGTCTGTCTGGCCGGTTTCGCCACACGCGGCGCGCTGTCCGGCGATAAGAGCCGAGGCCCTTCCCTGACCGTCGAACCCAATGCCCGCGCCCAGCTTGTTGACCGCAACGGACGGCTTCTGGCCACCGATGTCGATGATTATAATCTGTTCGTCAATCCGGGCAACATGACCGCGCAGGATCGCGGTCTGGTCGAGGCGGCGCTGACCCGGCTGTTCCCCGATGTGAACCATGATCAGATCGCCCGTATTTTTCGCGGTCGCAGCCGGATGCTGCTGACCAGCAATATTCAGGAAGATGATCGCCAGCGCATATTGAGCTATGGCCTGCCGGGTGTCAGCTTCGAAGCGCATCGCGTGCGCAATTATCCGCTCGGCTCAACCGGTTCGGCCTATATCGGCATGACCATGCGCGGCGGCGGCGGCATGTCGGGCGCGGAAAAAGCGCTGAACAGCCAGATCAGCGCCCAGGCTGTGCGTGACCAGCCCGTGACCCTGGCTATGGATCTGCGCGTGCAGGGCGCTCTGGAAAACGAACTGCGCGCCGGTGGCGTCGATCAGCGCGCCCTGTCCGGCGTCGGTATCGTCACCAATGTACGCACCGGTGAAATTCTGGCCCTGGCGAGCTGGCCCGATTTCGATCTCAACCGCCCGGCCGCCTTCAGCGACCAGCAGCGCCGCAACCATGCCTCGGTTGATCGTTTCGAGGTCGGTTCGATCTTCAAGGTGATCTCGATCGGCGTCGGCCTCGATACGGGCGTGGCCACGATGAACTCGGTCTATGATGCACGCCAGCCGCTTGTGATCGGCACGCGCAAGATTCACGACGACCACATGTCCACCACACTGATGACGCTGGAAGACGTGTTCATCCATTCGTCGAATATCGGCACATCGAAGATCGCCCTGGCGGTGGGTGCCGCGCGGATGACGCAATATTACAAGGCCCTCGGCCTTTTCCATGCCGCCGACAGTGAGTTCGTCGAGCCCGCGCCGCCGATCCTGCCGCGCCGCTGGACGGATAATGATCTGGCGTCGAGCGCCTTTGGTCAGGCGATGGCGGTGACGCCGCTGTCTTATGTCGAGGCCGCCGACGCTGTGCTCAATGGCGGTTATCTGCGCCCGCTCACCATCCATAAATATGACGGCACCTCGCCGCTGGGCGGTACGCGCGTCTTTTCGCCCACGACCACGCGCACCATGCTCGATCTGATGCGCGACAATGTGGTCAAGGGCAGCGGCACGCGCGCCAATGTGCCGGGGCTTCGCGTCGGCGGCAAGACGGGTACGGCGCAAAAGCCGGTCAATGGCCGCTATACATCGGATGATATTTCGTCCTTCGCCGCCGTCTTCCCGACCGACGGGCCTGTGGACAGCGACCGATATATGGTGCTGATCCTGTACGACTCACCGCAAGGTTCGCCCAATTCGAACGGATCGAGGCTGGCCGCCTATGTGGCAGCACCCGTGGCCGGACATGTGATTGAACGGATCGCCCCGTTTCTGGGTGTGAACCGCGTCGAGGACAAGTTCAGCGATCCGCTTTGGGACAAGGCCCCTGTTCGGGTCGAGGATACGACCGGAGCCAACGAGTGATGAGCGCCCAACGCCTCTCCGAAATCCTGCGCCGTGACCTGGATCGTGATCCGGTGGTGACGGGCGTGACGGCAGACAGCCGCAAGGTGGCGCAAGGCACGCTGTTCTGCGCGCTGCCGGGCAGTCAGCGCGATGGCCGCGATTTCATTCCGCAGGCGATCCGGCAGGGGGCAGCGGCGATCCTGGCGCCCGATGGCCCGGCGGGTCTGGAAAGCGGTGAATCGGTGGTGGTGCAGGTATCGGATGTGCGCCGCGCCTATGCCCTGGCGGCCAGAGCCTTTTACGGCGTGCAGCCGAAAGTGTGCGTGGCGGTGACCGGCACCAATGGCAAGACAAGCGTGGCCACCTTCTGCCGCCAGATTTTCGCAAAGCTTGGCCATGCCAGCGCCAGCATGGGCACGCTTGGGCTGGTGCGGCAAAATGCCGATGGTGCGGAAATCGCCATCACCGCGCCGGGCCTGACCACGCCGGACGCGGCCGATGTAGCGCGCCATCTGGCCGAACTGGCGCGGGACGGCGTCACCCATGTGGCGCTGGAGGCCTCATCGCACGGCATTGATCAGCGCAGGCTCGATGGTGTTTCGCTTGCTGCGGCCGGTTTTACCAACCTGACGCAGGATCATCTCGATTATCACGCGACGATGGACGCCTATCGCGCCGTAAAGCTGCGCCTGTTTGAACATCTGTTGCCACGCGGCAAAACCGCCGTTCTCAATGCCGATTCCGACAGTTATAACGCCTTTTCCGCCATGTCGGTTCTGTCAGGCCTGAGCATCATGAGCGTCGGCGAGCGCGGGCGCGGCCTGATGCTGACCGGGCGCGACCTGACGGTGGATGGCCAGATCCTCTATCTCGAACATCAGGGCCGCAAGCATGAGGTCAAGCTGCCCCTGGCCGGTCTGTTTCAGGCATCGAACGCGCTGGTGGCGGCGGGATTAGCCATTGCGGCGGGCGAAGACCCGACAGCGGTGATCGCGGCTCTGGCCACGCTGAAGGGGGCGCGCGGACGGCTGGAGCGCGCCGGAACGCGGTCGAACGGCGCGGAAATCTATGTCGATTACGCCCATACGCCCGATGGGCTCGAAACCGTACTGAAGGCGCTGCGCCCGCATACGCGCGGCCAACTGGTATGTGTGTTCGGTTGCGGTGGTGACCGTGATCGCGGCAAGCGACCCTTGATGGGCGCCATTGCGGCGAAACTGGCCGACCGCGCCATCGTGACCGACGATAATCCGCGCAGCGAAGAGCCGGGCTCCATCCGCGCCGAGGTGCTGGCCGGCATGGATAAGAATGCCATCGAAATCGGTGACCGCAAGGCGGCGATTTTCGAGGCAATCAGCGGCCTGAAAACCGGTGATGTGCTGGTGGTGGCGGGCAAGGGCCACGAACAGGGCCAGATGATCGGCACCAAAACCCTGCCATTCGATGATGTCGGCGTGGTGCGGGCGGCGCTGGCCGCGATGTAAAACGGCGCTTGCCTAAAAACCGGAGTCAGGTTCAATAAAGCCTCACATGCCGGACAGGATGCACAATGGCTGACAGGCCCTTATGGACATTTGCGGAATTGGTGCAGGCCACAGGCGGCACCCTGATGGGGCCAGGCGGCGGGGCGGCGGCGACCCGTGGTGTTAATTTCGACAGCCGCGCGCTGTTGCCCGGCGATGTGTTTCTGGCGCTGAAAGGCGCGCGCGATGGCCATGATTTCGTGGCCCAGGCCTTCGCATCGGGGGCCGCCATCGCCGTGGTCAAGCGCCCGGTTGAAGGCGGCCCATGCCTGCTGGTGCCCGATGTGCAGGCAGCCCTTGAGGCGATGGCGGTGTTTGCCCGCGAACGCGCGCCACAGTGCCATCGCGGCGCGGTGACCGGCAGCGTCGGCAAGACCAGCGTCACCCAGATGGTGATGCAGGGGCTGAAGCGGGCCGGACGTGCCCATTCGGCGGTCAAGAGCTTCAACAACCATATCGGCGTGCCGCTTACCCTGGCGCGGATGCCGGCCGATACGGAGCGCGCCGTTTTTGAAATCGGCATGAATCACGCCGCCGAAATCACGCCCCTGTCGCAATATGTAGCGCCCCACGCCGTCGCCATCACCACGGTGGGCGCGGTGCATACGGAAAACTTCCCCGATGGCGAAGCGGGCGTGGCGCGCGCCAAGGCCGAGATTTTCGATGGCCTCAAGCCCGGCGGTCTGGCCATTCTCAATGCCGATAACGAATGGTTTGACTATCTGGCCACGGCGGCGCGTGGTGCAGGCGCTCTGGTGGCGGCCTTTGGCGAAGGCGGCGGCGTCGATGCCCAGCTCATGGCGCATCAGATGGCAGGCGACCGCGCCGAAATCCGCGCGCGGTTTCATGGCCGCGACATCGCTTTTTCGCTGTCGCATACCGGCCGCCATCAGGCCGTCAATGCGCTGGCGGCGCTTTTGATGCTGGAAGCGCTCGATGTCGATCTCGATACCGGCCTGGCCGCGCTCGAAGGGTTCGAGACGCTGGAAGGCCGTGGCAAGGTGGTAAGTGTCCCGTTCAGGGGCGGTCAGATCACGCTGATCGACGAAAGCTACAACGCCAATCCCGTGTCGATGGCTGCCACCCTGCACAGCCTCGGTGATCGCGCCCGCGCGCCCGGATCACGCAAAATTGTCGTGTTGAGCGATATGCTCGAACTGGGCCCCGATGCGGCGGAACTGCACGCTGGGCTCGCGCCGGTGATCGCAAATCTCGACATCGATCAGGTCTATCTGGCGGGGCCGCTGATGAAACATCTGTGGGACGCCCTGCCGCAGGCTGTGCGCGGGGCCTGGATGCCCGCCGCCGCCGATCTGGCGCCTTGCGTGATTGAAGGCTTGCAAGCGGGCGATATGATCATGATAAAGGGATCGAACGGCTCAAAGGCCGGTCTGGTCGCAAAAGCGCTTATGGGCATCGGCACACACCAAACATAATAAGGCGCTTCATGTTCTATCTTTTGTATGAACACGTATCCAATCTGCACCAGCACTGGCCGCTGATCAATCTGATGCGCTATCAGACCGTGCGTATCTTTCTGGCCATGATCACCGCCATGATCGTGTCGGTGGGCATGGGGTCGCGCTTTATCCGCTGGATGCGCGCCAAGCAGGGCAAGGGCCAGCCGATCCGCGAAGACGGCCCCGCCTCGCACCTGCTGACCAAGAAGGGCACGCCGACTATGGGCGGGCTGATGATTCTGGCCGGGATCGCCGTAGCCACCATCCTGTGGGTCGATCCGCATTCGGCCAGCGCCTGGGTGGTTTTCGGCGTCACCATGTCGTTCGGCCTGCTCGGTTTTATCGATGATTACGCCAAGGTGACCAAACAGACCTCGGCGGGCCTGACCTCGATCCAGAAGTTGCTGGCCCAGAGTGTGATCGCGGTCATCGCCACCCTCGTCATCATGTATTATTCACCGGCTCCGCCCGATGCCCCGCATCTGGCCACCTCGCTGGTCATTCCGGTCTTCAAGAATTTCATCTGGGATCTGGGCCTGTTTTACATCGTTATGGGCGTGGTGGTGATTGTCGGCGCATCCAATGCTGTCAATCTGACCGACGGGCTGGACGGGCTGGCCATTGTGCCGGTGATGATCGCGGCAGGCGCTTTTGTGCTGATTGCCTATCTGGTCGGCAATGCCAAGTTCGCCGAATATCTGATCATCCACTATGTGCCGGGCGCGGGCGAGGTGGCGGTGATCTGCGCCGCCATTATCGGCGGCGGCATGGGCTTTTTGTGGTACAATGCCCCGCCCGCCAAAATCTTCATGGGCGATACCGGCTCGCTGGCTTTGGGCGGTGGTCTGGGCGCTGTGGCCATGACGGTCAAGCATGAGATCGTGCTGGCCATTATCGGCGGGCTTTTTGTCGTCGAGGCCCTGTCCGTGATGATTCAGGTGGGCTATTTCAAGCTGACCCGCAAGCGCGTCTTCCTGATGGCGCCGATTCATCACCATTATGAAAAGCTGGGCTGGGCCGAATCGACCGTGGTGATCCGCTTCTGGATCGTCGCTGCCATGTTGGCTATGGTCGGGCTGGCCACGCTGAAAATCAGATAGAGAGTTTGTACTGTGATCCCCGTCAAAGGCTTTGAAGGCAAGCGAGTCGCCATTTTCGGACTGGGCCGTTCGGGGCTGTCGGCGGCGCGCGCCCTGAAGGCAGGCGGGGCCGAGCCTGTTTTGTGGGACGACAAGCCGGCCTCGGTGATGGCGGCGACGAAAGAGCGCTTTACCGTCGAGAACCTGCAAAACAGCGACTGGTCGGAGATCGACGCCCTGATGCTGTCGCCGGGTGTGCCGCTGACCCATCCCGAACCGCACTGGACGGTCAGGCTGGCGCAGGGCGCGGGCGTGCCGGTGCTGGGCGACATCGAGCTTTTCGCGCGCACACTGAATGCCCTGCCGGAGCATAAGCGTCCGAAGGTGGTGGCGATCACCGGCACCAATGGCAAATCGACGACCACGGCCCTGATCGGCCACATCCTGAAAGCGGCGGGCAAGGATGTGCATGTCGGCGGCAATATCGGTATCGGCGTGCTCGACCTGCCCGATATGCACGCCGGTTCGGTCTATGTGATCGAAACCTCTTCGTATCAGCTCGATCTGACCCAGACCTTCCGGCCTGATGTGGCCGTGCTGATGAATTTTTCGCCTGACCACCTGGATCGTCATGGCGGCATGGCGGGCTATATCGAGGCCAAGCGCCGCATCTTCATGAACCAGACGGCGGAGCAGGTGGCGGTGATCGGTGCCGATGACGACTATACTGCCGCCCTGATCAGCGAGATGCGCCTGAACCATCCGGTCAAACTGGTGCCAATCTCGTCGCGCCGTACGCTGGGCCACGGCGTCTATGCGCTGAACGGCGTGCTGTACGACGGCACGGGAGTGCGCGCCCGCCAGATCATCGATTTAAAGCGCGTACGCACGCTGACCGGCCGTCACAACTGGCAAAACGCCGCCGCCGCCTATGCCGCCTGCAAGGCTTTGGGGCTTGATGCCGACGCCATTATTGCCGGCATGTTCAGCTTTCCCGGCCTCGATCACCGGATGCAGGAGATTGGCCGTATCGGCAAGGTGCGCTTCATCAACGATTCCAAGGCGACCAATGCCGATGCGGCGCGTCAGGCCATGTCGAGTTTCGAGCGTTTTTACTGGATCGCCGGGGGTCGCGCCAAGGCGGGCGGCATCGAAGATCTGCGTGACCTGTTTCCGCGCGTCAAACAGGCCTTCCTGATCGGCGAGGCGGCGGAACTGTTTGAAAAAACTATCGGCGGGTGCGCGCCCACCCTCCAGTCGCGCCATCTGTTCACCGCCGTGGCGCAAAGCTATGCCGAGGCCGAGAAAAGCGGCCAAGAGGAGATTGTGCTGTTTTCACCGGCCTGCGCCTCATTCGACCAGTTCAGCGATTTCGAGGCGCGCGGCGACGCTTTCAAGACGGCGGTGGAAGAGATCGCCCGTTCGGCGGCGGTGACCGGCGCGGAACACGCGCCGGGCTGAGAGACGTTTTGCGCGACAGGCTTCAGATTTTCGTGTGAATCCCACGGTCGCTTAAGGCCATATTAACCACGCCTTGCTGAATCCTGTTTCAGTATCCCGAAATCACGCTGTCCGTCCGCCAGAGCCGACGGCGGGCAGGATCGGGTCGGCCTCCGCCAGGATTGCGTTCATGAATCAGGTTTCCGCCCATCCGTTTACGCGCACGGATCGCTCGCCCACCGCCATCTGGTGGTGGACGCTCGACCGCGTCACCTTGGCCCTGGTGCTGATTCTGATGGTGCTGGGCTTCTTCTTTTCCTTTTCCACCTCGCCGGTGGCGGTGCTGCATATCGGCAGCCCTGACGATTTCTACTACACCAAGCGGCAGTTCGTATTCGTGCTGCTGACCATGGGCTGCATGATCGCCGTGTCCAGGCTGTCGCTGAAAGGCGTCAAGCGCGTGTCGGTGCTGGTCTATGGCGTGGCCCTGACCATTATGGCGCTTTTGCCGCTGATCGGCCACGACGCCAAGGGCGGTCGGCGCTGGCTGGCTCTGGGGCCTGTCGCGCTTCAGCCATCGGAATTCTTAAAGCCCGCCCTGATCGTGCTGATCGCCTGGATGTTCTGCGAAGGCCAGAAGGGCAAGGGCGTGCCGGGCGTCACCGTGGCCATGATGCTGTATGCGATGGCGATTCTGCTGTTGCTGATCCAGCCCGATGTCGGGCAAAGCATCCTGATCACCATCGTGTTCGGGGCCTGCTTCTTCATTTCCGGCGTGCCGTTCCGCTGGATCATCGGCATGGGGGCGGCGGCGGTGTCGGGTCTGGTCGGCCTGTTCTTCATCCAGCCGCACTTTCGCACCCGCATCATGGGTTTCATCACGCCCGACGCCGCCGCCCACTTTCAGGTCAATGCCGCCAAGGCTGCCATCGCCAATGGCGGCATCTGGGGCGTGGGGCTCAATGAAGGGGTGATGAAGAAATATATCCCCGACCTGCATACTGACTTCATCTATTCCGTGGTGGGCGAAGAATACGGCCTGTGGCTGACCCTGATCATCATCGGCATTTTCGCCTTTATCGTGGTGCGCGGCCTGCTCAAGGCGATGGCCATGCAGGATCCGTTTCGCCAGATCGCCACGTCGGGCCTCTATATCATGCTGGGCGTGCAGGTTTTGATCAATATCTCGGTCAATCTCGGCCTGATTCCGCCCAAGGGCATGACTCTGCCGTTTATTTCCTATGGCGGCTCGTCCATGCTGGCTATGGGTCTGTGCTTCGGTTTCATCCTGGCCCTGACGCGCAAGCGTAATGAGGAAATCACCGCGCCCGACGATCCGTCGAAATGGTAAGAGGTTGCGCTTGGTATTCGCTTTTTATACCGGACTCGCTATTGTGATGCTGATCTGAACCATCATTTCCGGGGATATTAAGTTTGGCCAGCCACCCACGCCGCAAACCGTCTTCCTTCGCTGACAAGCCGCTGGCCGTGGTGGCGGCGGGCGGCACGGGCGGCCATCTCTTTCCCGCCGAGGCCCTGGCCAGCGAACTGATCAGCCGCGGCTGGGAGGTGGTGCTGGCCTCCGATGCACGCGGCGCCGCCTTTGCCGAAAACTTCCCGGCGAAAGAGCGTTTGTCGCTGGAAGCCGCCACGTTCAAAAAGTTCGACCCCATCGGCATGGCGCGCGCATCGGTCAAGATCGGGCTGGGCATCATGCAGGCGCGCAAGGCCTTCAAGCGCCTGAAGCCGTGGGCGGTGATCGGCTTTGGCGGCTATCCGTCCTATCCGGCCCTGATGGCGGCCCTGTCGCGCAAGGACATTACCCTGATCCACGAGCAGAATTCGGTGCTGGGCCGCTCCAACCGGCAACTGGCCGACAAGGTGGACGCTATGGCCTGCGCCTTCCCGGTGCTGCGCATGGCACCTGCCACACTCGAAGGCCGGGTGCAGGTGGTCGGCAATCCGGTACGGCCCGATATTCGCGCCCTGTATGACCAGCCCTATCCGGCAATTAACAAGACGATCCGCATCCTGATCACCGGCGGCTCGCAGGGCGCGAAAATCCTGTCGCAGACCGTGCCGCAGGCGCTGGCGCTGTTGCCGGTTTCGCTGCGCATCAAGCTGCATGTCGAGCAACAGACGCGCGCCGAACAGGTGGCCGAGGCCGAGGCCGTCTATCAGGCGGCGGGCATCGAGGCCGAGATCGCGCCGTTTTTCAACAATATGGCCGAGCGGCTGGGCCGCGCCCATATCGTCATTGCCCGCTCTGGCGCTTCCACCTGTTCCGAACTGGCGGTGGCGGGCAGGCCTTCGGTGCTGATCCCGCTGAAGATCGCCGCCGACGACCACCAGACCTGGAATGCCGAGGTGCTGAAATCCGCCAAGGCCGCCATCGTTATCCGCGAGCAGGATGTGACGGCGCAGCATCTGGCCGATGAAATCCGCACCCTGATCGAGGGCGCTGACTTGTTGCCGCTGCGTGCTCAGGCGGCGCGTTCGGTGGCCCGGCCCGATGCGGCGCGCCAGATGGCCGATCTGGTCGAGCGCACCGTCGCCCGCGTCAGGGAAGGTTAGAGCATGGCCCGTATGCCCGCCACCCCGCCCGCCGACGCCCTGAATCGCGGCTTTATCCAGCGCGTTCTGTTTGTGATACTGGCCATAGCCGGGGCGTTTCTTGTCTTCAAGCTGATGGGGCTATGGCTGCTGATCTTTGGCGCCATCGTCATCGCCACCGTGCTGCGCGCCCTGGCCGAACCGCTGATCAAATATACGCCGCTCAACGACACCTTCGCCGTGCTGACCGTACTGGTGGCTGTGCTGGCGCTGCTGGCCGTTACCTTTTATCTGTTTGGCCGCGAACTGACCGACCAGACCCAGACCCTGCTGACTCAATTGCCTGCCGCCTGGGCGGCGCTTCAGCTCAAGCTGGAAAGCTCGGTCATCGGATCGCAGATCAAGGATCAGGTCGATGCCCTGGGTCACCAGACCGGCACGGTCATGTCCAAACTGTCTTTGATCGCGGGCAATGTGCTGTCGTCGGTGGCCAATATCTTCGTGGCGCTGGTGGCCGGGATTATCCTGGCCATCAATCCCGGCCGTTACCGCGACGGCGTGGTGTTCCTGTTCGCCGAACGTCATAAACCGCGGGCGTGCGAGGCCATGAACACGGCGGGCCATGCGCTTCGCCTATGGTTTATCGGCCAGTTCATCTCAATGGTGCTGGTCGGCACCCTGACCGGCGTCGGTTTGTGGATCGTCGGCCTGCCCTCGGCCCTGACCCTGGGCCTGATGGCCGGACTGGCGCAGTTCGTACCGATTGTCGGGCCGGTGGCTTCGGCCGTGCCGGGGCTTTTGCTGGCCGCCATGTCGGGCTGGCAGACGGTGTTGTGGGCGCTGGTCGTCTATGCCGGCGTGTCGCATCTGGAAAGCAATTTCATCACGCCCATCGTGCAAAGGCGCATCGCCTCTATCCCGATCATCGTCACCCTGTTCGCCGTGATCGGCTTTGCCGGTCTGATGGGGGCGATGGGCGTGATCTTCGCCATGCCGCTGACCGTGATCCTCTATACCCTGATCCGCAAGCTCTATACGGGCCGGGATGGCGTCGAAGCACCGGGTGGCAGCTTAAAGGAAAGCTTCCGGCGCAGGCCGAAAACGACAAGTGACAGCCCCGGCCCGATGGGCTAAAGCGGGCTGATCCGCCTCCCGTATTTTATTCTGTGAAACGACCTCATGGCCCATAGCAAGCGTCCCACCCCCTTTGATCTCGGCCCCGTCCATTTTGTCGGCATTGGCGGCATCGGCATGAGCGGCATTGCCGAAATCATGCTGAAAATCGGCTATGCCGTGCAGGGCTCTGACGCAAAAGTCTCGGCCAATACCGAGCGGCTGGAAAAGCTGGGCGCGAAAATCTTCATCGGCCACGCCCCCGAACACGTCACCGAAGGCGTGTGTGCGCTTGTCTATTCGACGGCGGTGAAAGCCGATAATCCCGAAATGCTGGAGGCGCGCCGCCGCCGCATTCCGTTGGTGCGCCGCGCTGAAATGCTGGCCGAACTGATGCGGCTGCAATTCTCCATCGCGGTGGGCGGCACGCACGGCAAGACCACCACCACCTCGATGGTGGCCTGTCTGCTCGATGCGGGCGGCATGGATCCCACGGTCGTCAACGGCGGCATCATCAATGCCTATGGCACCAATGCCAAGGTGGGCGATGGTGAATGGATCGTGGTCGAGGCCGACGAATCCGACGGTTCTTTTCTGCGCCTGAAATCGACCCTGGCCATCGTCACCAATATCGACGCCGAACACCTCGATCACTGGGGCGATTTCGATGCGGTCAAAAAAGGCTTCTGCGATTTCGTCGAAAACATCCCGTTTTATGGCTTCGCCGCCGTCTGTATCGACCATCCCGAAGTGCAGGCCCTGGCGGCGCGCATTGATAACCGCCGCCTGATCCCCTATGGCACCAGTCCGCAGGCTGAGGTGCGCTGCGTCAATATTGATTTTGGCCCGGAAGGCGCGTGTTTCGACGTGATTTTCCAGCCTGCGGGCGCGGATGCCTTTACGTGGGAAAAGCTGAAACTGCCGATGACTGGCAATCACAATGTCTCCAACGCCACCGCCGCCATCGCCGTGGCGCGCGAACTGGGCGTCAGCGAAGACGCGATCCGCAAAGGTCTGGCCGGTTTCGGCGGGGTCAAGCGCCGTTTCACCACCACGGGCGTCACCTCCGATGGCGTGCGCGTCATTGATGATTATGGCCACCATCCGGTCGAAATCGCCGCCGTGTTACGCGCCGCCCGTCAGGTCACAGGTCAGGGCAAGAATGGGGGCCGGGTGATCGCCGTCGTCCAGCCGCACCGCTATACGCGGCTGCGCGACCTGATGACCGAGTTCGCCACCTGTTTCAACGACGCCGACACGGTGATCGTCGCCGATGTCTATACGGCGGGCGAAGCGCCCATCGAAGGCGTCGATAAGGCGGCTCTGGTGGAAGCCCTGCATCGCTTCGGCCACCGCAATGTGATGGCGCTCGACACACCCGCCCATCTGGCCTCTCTGGTGGCCAGTGAAGCCAAGTCGGGCGATCTCGTTGTGCTGCTGGGGGCGGGCGATATTACGCAGTGGGCCTATGCCCTGCCGGGCCAGCTTGAGGCGCTCAAATTATGAGCCACGAATCGAAACACTGGATCAGCGAACTGCCGCCGGTGCGCGGCAAGATGATGTACCGCGCCGATCTGGCGCCGTTTACCTGGTTTCGCGTCGGTGGCCCGGCGGATGTGGTCTTCCTGCCCGAAGATGTGGCGGACTTAAGCGATTTCCTGAAAAGGCTCGATCCCGGCATTCCGGTTCTGACCATCGGCGTTGGCTCGAACCTTTTGGTGCGCGATGGTGGCGTCGAAGGCGTGGTCATCCGGCTGGGACGCAATTTCGCCGATGTCGAACCGCGCGGGGATGCTCAGCTTTGGGCCGGGGCGGCGGCCTTGGATGCGCAGGTGGCCCGGATAGCGGCGCAAAACGGCATTGCGGGCCTCGAATTTTATCGCGGCGTACCGGGCACCATCGGCGGCGCCATCGTCATGAATGCTGGCTGCTATGGCGCGGAAACCAAGGATGTGCTGGTCGAGGCCTATGCGATCACGCGGGCTGGCGAACGGGTGACGCTTTCCAATGCCGATATGGGCTATGCGTACCGTCATTCCAAGCCGGACAATCTGGTCTATATCGGCGCTCTGTATCAGGGCACGCCGGACGATCCGGCGGCTGTGACCGAGCGGATGGAGGCGATCACGGCGCGCCGCGAACAGACCCAGCCAATCCGCGAAAAGACCGGCGGCTCGACCTTCAAAAACCCTGAGAGCAAGTCGGCCTGGCAATGCGTCGATGAGGCGGGTTGGCGCGGACGCATGTATGGCGGGGCCAAGTTCTCCGAACTGCATTCCAATTTCATGATCAATACCGGCGACGCCACGGCCACCGACCTCGAAGGTCT
The DNA here is from genome assembly GCF_030027245.1 of Asticcacaulis sp. EMRT-3. Classification (NCBI taxonomy): domain Bacteria; kingdom Pseudomonadati; phylum Pseudomonadota; class Alphaproteobacteria; order Caulobacterales; family Caulobacteraceae; genus Asticcacaulis; species Asticcacaulis carbonis. The sequence continues at coordinate 15,779 of NZ_JASERT010000001.1, read as the reverse complement.
GGGCGAGACGGTGCGCGCCGAGGTGAAAGATCGCCTCGGCATCGAGCTGCAATGGGAAATCAAGCGCATCGGCCGGACGCACAGGTAAGCTCCCCTTATCCTCCCCTGTTTACGGGGGAGGTGGCGAGCTAGTCTCGCTGGAGGGGGCAAGCACGATCAGAATGAGCCATGTTTGAAGTTACCGCTTCAAATGACAGATCCCCCCCTCCGTCAGCGCCTTCACGCTGACACCTCCCCCGTACGCTGCGCTACAGGGGAGGATGAAGATAAGGAGCTACATGATGAAAATCGGTTTTATCGGCCTTGGCAATATGGGGGCGGCGATTGCGCCCAACCTGCTGCGCGCCGGGCATGAACTCACCGTCTGGAACCGCACGGCGTCGCGCGCCGATGCGCTGGTGGCGGCGGGCGCGAAGCTGGCGGCGATCCCCGCTGAAGCGGCGATGGGCGAGGTGGTTTTCACCATGCTGTCCGATGATGCAGCGCTGGAGGGCATAAGCGCCGCTATCCTCGATCACCTGCCCGCAGGCGGCTTGCATATTTCGCTGTCCACCATCAGCGTGGCGCTGGCCGACCGGCTGAGCGAGGCGCACACGGCGAAGAATCAGGGCTTTGTCAGCGCGCCGGTGTTTGGCCGTCCCGCCGCCGCCGCCGAGGGCAAGCTGTTCATCACGGCCGCCGGATCGCCCGCCGATATGGCCAAGGCCATGCCGCTGCTTGAGATCATCGGCCAGAAGATCGAGGTCTTCGCCGATAAGCCCTCCACCGCCAATCTGATTAAGCTGGCCGGGAATTTCCTGATCGTGTCCCTGACCGAAGCGCTTGGCGAAGCGATGGCTTTGGTGACGCAGGGCGGGGCCGATAAGGGCCAGTTTCTCGACTTCCTGACCTCGACCCTGTTCAATGCGCCGATCTATAAGAATTACGGCGCGATGATCGTCAAAGAAACCTTCGAGCCCGCCGGTTTTGGCGCGTCCCTGGCCGCCAAGGATATGCGTCTGGCCGGTGAAGCGGCGGGTGCGCTGGGCGTTGTCATGCCGCTCAACGATCTGCTGCGCGCACGCCTGCAACGGCTGATCGACGGTGGCGAAGGCCATCTCGATCTCACCGCCCTGTCCTTGCTGGCGCAAAGAGACGCCGGATGAGCCTGCGCGACCTCCATGCCGCGCGGGGGCCGCTGATCATGGGCGTGGTCAATGTCACGCCCGACAGCTTTTCCGACGGCGGGCGGTTTACCGGACTGGAGGCGGCGCTGTCCCATGCGCAGGGCCTGATCGAAGCCGGGGCCGACCTGATCGACATCGGCGGCGAATCGACCCGGCCCGGTGCCCATCCGGTGACGCTGGAAGAGGAGATCAACCGCGTTGTGCCGCTGATTTCGGCTCTGTCACGCCTCACCGATACGCCGATCAGCGTCGATACGCTGAAGCCCGAAGTGGCCGAAGAGGCGCGCCATGCCGGGGCCAGTGTGTGGAACGACGTGACCGCCCTCACCCACAGCCCTGACAGTCTGGAGGTGGCGGCGCGCTTTGGCTCCGACATCATCCTGATGCACATGCGCGGCGAACCGCGCACCATGCAGTCCAATCCGTGGTACGAAGACGTGGTGGCCGAGGTCGAATCCTATCTGCTGGAACGCGCCGAGGCGGCCATAAAGGCGGGCGTCAGGCGCGAGCATCTCTGGCTGGATCCCGGCATCGGCTTTGGTAAAAATCTCGATCATAATCTGGCCCTGATCCGCGCCACGAAGCGCCTGGCCTCGCATGGCTTTCCGCTGGTGATGGCGGCGTCGCGCAAGCGTTTTATCGCGGCGCTGGAAGAACGCGAGGGGGCCGAGCCTTCGGGGCCGGACGCGCGGCTGGGGGCCGATATTGCCGTCCATCTCCATGCCGTGCAGCAGGGTGCGAACATGGTGCGCGTGCACGATGTGGCCGAGATGAAGCAGGCTCTGCGGTTGATGCGGGCCTTGCGGGGATAGGCCTATTTCTTCGGTTTTTGCAGCAGGTAAAAGCCGCCGAGCAGCACGAAGGCGACGACCAGCCAGATCAGAAATGAGTCGTGCAGCAGTTTGTCGAGCATGGCAAAATGCCTTATGAAAGCGGTTGGTAAATATCGAAGGCGGCGAGGAACATCGGGTCGCTGACCACCGTGCCGCAACTAAGCCGGTAACGCCCCGGCGGTTGCAGTTTGAAGGCGGCGGGCACCAGCGGCAGATAAAATTCCTCGCCCGATTTCTTGCCGGTCAGTTCCAGCACGAAGCCTTCGGTGCGATTGGCGCGGATCAGCCGCCCGGCCAGGATTTCAAAGCTGAGCAGATCATCAGCGTGGCCGATACGGTTGAGACGCACCAGAATCAGCGTGTTGCGCGCCGCGCGCAGCACCGGATGGTCGCGCTCGGCGAAGGCTTCGGGCTGCAACTCGTTCCAGCGCGCGTCCTTCATGGATGGATGATGTCCTCGACAAAGGCAAAGCGCGGCTGAGGCCCCTGCTCCGTTTCGACCGTTTCGCCAAACATGGCCAATGGCCGCACCCACAGCACAGCCTCGCCCGCCTCTTGTCCATGCGGGGCGTACAGCACCAGAGTTTCCTCTGTTTCGGAATGTCTGACCGTGCCGAACACCTTGTAAAGCTTGCCTTTATAATGCCGATAGGTGCCACGCTTGATGTCGCTTTTGTAAAACGAGGTTGTCAGGGGCATAACGATTTCCTAGATGGATTCTCGCTACTATACCATGTGTCTTCGAGTCGTCAGGATTATCCCGTTATGCACCGCGTTCTTATCATTGCCGGTTCGGATTCGTCGGGTGGGGCGGGCATTCAGGCCGACATCAAGACCGTCACCTGCCTCGGCGGCTATGCCATGACCGCCATCACCGCCCTGACCGTGCAGAATACGCTGGGGGTATCCGACGTGATGGCCGTGCCGCCCGATTTCATCCGGGCGCAGGCGCGCGCCTGCCTCGATGACATCGGCGCTGATGCGATCAAGACGGGGATGCTCGGAGATGTGGCGACGCTGGAGGTCGTGTCGGAGGTGATCGAAGGCGCGCGCCTGTTCACCGTGGTCGATCCGGTCATGGTGGCCAAGGGCGGCCATGCCCTGCTGGCCGATCAGGCGGTCGATGCCATGAAGGCCCTGCTGGTGCCGCTGGCCGATCTGTTAACCCCCAATGTGCCCGAAGCCCATGCCCTGACTGGGCTTGCCATCGACAGCGAAGACGATATGCGCGCCGCCGGTGAGGCATTGTTGCAGATGGGGGCAAAAAACGTGCTGATGAAGGGCGGCCATATGCCGGGTGATGAGGTGGTCGATTGGCTGGTCACGCCGAAACAGACCTTTCGCTTCGCAGGCCCGCGCATCGATACCCGCCATACCCACGGCACGGGCTGCACCCTGGCCTCGGCGTGTGCCGCCCTAATGCGCGAAGGCCGACCGCTCGATGAAGCGGTCGGCCTTGCCAAGGACTATATCGGCGGGGCGATCCTGATGGCCCCCGGTCTGGGCCAAGGGCATGGGCCCCTGCGCCATAACTGGCTGCTTTGAATGTAATCGCAGCCTTCCCCTCTCCCCTTTTTAAGGGGAGAGGACGGGAGCCAAGCCTTTAGGCGAAGGCGACCGGGTGAGGGGCAATCTTTGTGTCGCCACCAAGCCCCTCATCCGGCCTTCACTGCGTTCAGGCCACCTTCTCCCCTTTTAAGCCAAGGGGAGAAGGGAAGGTCAGGCGATGCAAACTCATCCCGGTTTAACGACGGTTGCGATCATTGGCCTGAACGTGGATACGGCCGTTCAGCACGTCGAGCTTGCCATTGAGCGTGGCGATTTCCGAACGGGTCAGGCCGTGGCGATCATAGGAACGCTTCAGGCTGGCCACGCTGTTGAGCTGGCTGGTCAGGCGGTTGGCTTCGCGCTGGCTTAAGTGGCGGGTGCGCTGACCCTCGCGGATGTCGTTGCGCAGATTGTGGATGCGGCCATCGATCTGGGCGGAGGCGCGCATATCCATCTTGACGGCGACGGGGTGCATGTGCATCGGGGCGGCGGAAGCGGTGGCCGGGATGGACACAACGGTCAGGCTGGTGGCCACGGCGGCGATCAGGGCGGCGGTGGCGATCAGCGACTTGGTGGTCTTTTGGGTCTTCATGATCTTAATTCCTCTGGTTATGTCGCTGTTGATCAGCGATGAGGTCAGATTACATGGGCCGGGTGAGCCTAATCTGAACCGCGCGTTTCAGTCTCGGTTCATCTGGCGGACGCAATCTGGCCGCAAAGACGCGGGGGGCTTGCGATCAGCGCCTGAACTATAAGCCGTGGCCGCGTCGTGAAGCATGTCAGCTTTGACATTTTTGAAATGCAGCCAAAAGGGCGCGTTATATTTTTTTGCCTCATGCGCATTTTTTTGCGGAAGGCCGGCGGCAAAAAGCTTGCCCTGAAAGCGCTGAAAGCGCATAGCCAGCGGTAAATCCAGCGTCCGTTCGGTGCCAGTTAAAGGGTTTTCGCATGTCCTCCACACCCGCCACCCCCACCCAAAAGCCACCCCGCGCGCCGGAGAGGCCGTGGTTCTCCTCCGGCCCGACCGCGAAGCGTCCGGGCTGGAGCGTCAAGGCGCTCGAAAATGCGCCGGTGGGCCGGTCTAACCGCTCGAAGGTGACGGTGGCGCGCATCCGTCAGGCGCTGGATCTGACGCGCTCGATTCTGGAAATTCCCGCCGATTATCAGGTCTTCATGATGCCCGGTTCGGATACGGGCGCCTTCGAAGCCGCCATGTGGAACCTGCTTGGCCCGCGCAAGGTGCAGCTTCTGGCCTATGAAAGCTTCGGCCAGCTCTGGGGCGATGATGCGGTCAACCACCTGAAACTGGACGCCGAAGTTCTGAGCGCCCCCTATGGCCGCCTGCCCGACCTGACGAAGATCGACCCCGAAGCCGATCTCGTCTTCCCGTGGAACGGCACCACATCGGGCGTGCGCGTGCCGGATGGTGACTTCCTGAAAGCTCACAAAACGCATAAAAATGGCGGTCTGGTTTTGTGCGACGCCACCTCGGCGGCCTTCTGCATGGAACTGCCGTGGGACAGCATTGATGTCGCCACCTTCTCGTTTCAGAAGGCGCTGGGCGGCGAGGCGGGCATCGGCGTGCTGATCCTGTCGCCCAAGGCGGTCGAGCGGCTCAACAGCTTCGATTCGGGCCGTCCGATCCCCAAGGTGATGCGCCTGAAGAAGGGCGCTTTGGCTGACGACAAAATTTTAGGCGGCGACGCGATCAACACCTTTTCCTTCCTGATCATCGAAGACTTTCTCGACGCGCTGAAATGGGCGACCTATCAGGGCGGGCTGGAAGGGCTGATCTTCCGCTGCAACAATAATTTTCGCGCCCTGGCCGAATGGGTGGAAAAGACGCCGTGGATCGATTTCGTGGCCGAAGTTCCCGAACAGCGCTCCACCACGTCGGTGTGCCTGAAATTCACCGATCCGGCCATCACCAGTCAATCCGCCGAGGTGCAGGCGAAGCTGGCGGGGAAGATCGGCTCGCTGCTCGAAATCGAAGGCGTGGCGTTTGATGTCACCGCCTATCGCGCCGCCCCGCCGGGCCTGCGCATCTGGTGCGGCTGCACGGTCGAAGCCGACGATATCGACGCGCTCAAACCGTGGCTGGAATGGGCCTATGCCGAGGCGCTGGCGGCGCTGGAAACGGTTTAGGACGGGTCGACATTCAGGCTTGAGGCCTCAATAGGTTCGTCCCGCGTAAAGGGGAATCGGGCCGCGTAAAGGGGAAATCGGGTGCAGCTCTATTATCCTTCCCCGTAAACGGGGAAGGAAAAAATATGAAGCGCTTCTATGTTGCGATAGATGCGGGGGCTGCGGCGTCTGAGCAAAAAAAGAGAGTTACAATCCCCGATTCCTGCTCTATAGGGTGCCACCGGCTAACAGGCGCAGGGCTTAAGGACTGCGCTGCAATATTCTGTGACCGGAGTAATCATCTTGGCAAACGTAACCGTAATCGGTGCCCAGTGGGGCGATGAAGGCAAGGGCAAGCTGGTGGACTGGCTGTCCAATCGCGCCGATGTCGTCGTGCGCTTTCAGGGCGGGCATAATGCCGGTCATACGCTGGTGGTGGATGGCAAGGTGTATAAGCTGAGCCTGCTCCCTTCGGGCGTGGTGCAGGGCAAGCTGTCGATCATCGGCAATGGCGTGGTCATCGATCCGTGGGCCCTGTTTGATGAAATCGCCCGCGTCGAGGCGCAAGGCCTGAGCATTACGCCTGACCTGCTGGTCATCGCCGACAATGCCTGCCTGATCTTGCCGATCCATTCCGAACTCGATATTGCCCGCGAAGCCGCTGCCGGGGCCGGCAAGATCGGCACGACGGGCCGCGGCATCGGCCCGGCCTATGAAGACAAGGTGGGCCGCCGCGCCATTCGCGTGGCCGATCTCGAAGACCTCGATGGGCTCGACGCCAAGATCGAACGCCTGCTGGCCCACCATAATGCTCTGCGCAGCGGGCTGGGCCTGCCCGATGTCGATGTCGCCGCCCTGGTGGCCAAATTGAAAGACATTGCGCCGCGCCTGCTCAGCCACGTCAAGCCCGCCTGGTATGTGCTCGACAAGGCGAAACACGAAGGCAAGCGCATCCTGTTTGAGGGCGCGCAAGGCGCTTTGCTCGACATTGACCACGGCACCTATCCGTTCGTCACCTCGTCCAACACCGTGGCCGGTCAGGCCGCCGCGGGTTCGGGCATGGGGCCGAAAAGCGTCGGCTATGTGCTGGGCATCCTGAAAGCCTATACCACCCGCGTTGGTTCCGGCCCCTTCCCCACCGAGCTGTTTGATGAGGTCGGCAAGGGTATCGCCGCACGCGGCCATGAGTTCGGCACCGTCACAGGCCGCGCCCGCCGCGTCGGCTGGCTCGACGCCGTGCTGGCGCGCCAGTCGATCGCCATCAACGGCATTGACGGCATTGCCCTGACCAAGCTCGATATTCTCGACGGCTTGGATGTCATCAAGGTGTGCGTCGGCTATAAGGTCAATGGCCAGATGCTTGATTACCTGCCTGCCGGTTTTAACGCCCAGGCCGGTATCGAGCCGGTCTATGAGGAGATGGAAGGCTGGAGCGACAGCACGCAGGGCGCGCGGTCGTGGAAAGACCTACCGGGCAATGCGGTCAAATATGTCCGCCGCATCGAAGAACTGATCGGCGCGCCGGTGGCGCTTCTGTCCACCAGTCCTGAACGTGAGGATACGATCCTGATGCGCGATCCGTTTCAGGATTAAGGGTTATACCAAGCTGCGATGACTTTGACTCATCGCAGCTTGGCAAGCGCGACTGCGCGTCGCCGCGTATGCGGCGAGCCCATTCTTAATCAAAGAAGATTGGCGGCGCTTGAGCTGCAAAAAAACGAATACCAACTTGCACCCAAATAGGTTCAGGTCCGCGCAAGTTGGTATTAGTCGGCAAAGTTTCCGCGCCATTAACCTTACCGCCTAAACGAATTTTTACGCTGCTGCGCTAAGCTCGACGAAATGATCCTCGCCGGGTTTAGCTGAATGTTCGCTCTCGATCCCAAATTGCAGTCCCGTTTGCGCCAGCATATGAGCCGCGTGCTGATACTGGAAGGCAATCCGGCCTATGCGCGGATGCTGGCCGACATGCTGCGTGTGCTGGGCTGCGATAATATCGTTATAGAGAGCGATGACCGTAAAGGCATGGCCATGTTGCCGGACTTCGATCCGCAACTGATCATGACCGAATACAAGACCGCCACAATCGACGGCATCGCCTTTACGCGCGATCTGCGCCGCAGCCAGGTGCGCGCTAAGGCCGTGCCCGTGCTGATGATGAAGTCGGAGGTGACGGCTGAGCAGCTCAACGAGGCACGCAATGCCGGTATTCACGAAGTGCTGGCCAAGCCCTTCGCCTGGCAGGACCTGCTGACCCGCCTGCAAAACGTGCTGTTCAAGCCGCGTGAATGGATCGAGGTCAGCGCCTATGTCGGGCCGTGCCGCCGCAGCTTCAATACCGGCAATTACAAGGGTCAGAAGAAGCGCCGGGGCGATAATGGCGGGCTGAAGATAGCGGTGGAGGAGGCGGTGCGTTTGCTGCGCGCCTCACTCGATATTTTCGATGAAGACGTAAACGCCGCCACCACATCGATCATGCAGCAGATGCAGATTATCGTGCCGGCCTGCAAGATGATCCGCAATCCGAAATTCACCCATGCAGTGGCCGCCGTGGTGCAGGATCTGCGCGCCAAAGCCCTGTCCCGCACCACGCTGGAGCCTCAGGTCATGGCCATGATGGAAGGTCTGGGCATGGACAAGGCCGCCGCCGCCAACCGTTTCGCCAACAAGCTGTTCGGCGAGGATACGGCAGAAGCGGGCGCGGACGAAGGAAAATCCACCCGCTCCATCGCCGAAGATGTTCACGATCCCCGGCAATCGATTGCGATTTAAGCCGTAAACTCAATCGCTCACATAAATAAAAAGGCCGGTACGCATGACCGGCCTTTTCACAGCCTCAGGCCGATCGGATCAGCCGATCTTTTGCGCCAGGCGCTCCTGGCCTTCGCGGATCAACTGGGCGGCGGCTTCGGGTTCGACCCAGCCGATGACATTGGTCGTCTTGTTCTTTTCCAGATCCTTGTAGTGGGCAAAAAAGTGCGTGATCTGGTCGATGAAGATTTGCGGCATCTGGCGATAGCTGGCCACGTCCGTATAGAAGGGGTGCAGCTTATCGACCGGCACGGCGAGGATTTTCTCGTCGCGGCCCGCCTCGTCTTCCATCACCAGCGCGCCGATCGGGCGGCAACGGATCACCACGCCCGGATAAACCGGCGTCGGCCCTACCACCATCACGTCGCACGGATCGCCATCATCGGCCAGGGTATGGGGGATAAAGCCATAATTGCCGGGATAGAACATGGAGGTGTAGAGGAAGCGGTCCACGAACAGAGCGCCCGAATCCTTGTCCATTTCGTATTTCACCGGCAGGCCGCCCTGCGGGATTTCGATGATGGCATTGATGTCCCAGGGCGCATTGACCCCGACGGAGATTTTATCGATATTCATGATCTTTTTCGACTTTTGAACAAAAACTTTGCGGCTGTCATAGGGGTTTGCCCACTCTCGCACAAGCGAGAAACAGCGGATCGGGCATCTTTAATGGAATTGGCTTAGCGCCGCAGGCCTCATCGCGGTAGGATGGCCCGCGATTCTCCATTCCTTCGCCTGAGGCCCTTCATGTCCGTCCTCCTGCCCTCCATACTGCACCTGCTGCACAGCCCGCTCGATCTGCTGGCCCTGACCTTTTTCATCCTGTGCTGGTTCGGCTACGAGCCATTTTTACGGGCCGCATCCAGAAAAGCCGGGGTGATCGCCAGGGATCTCAGCGTGGTGCGCCATGCCTGGATGCGCGAAATGGTGATCCGCAGCTTCAAGCTGTTCGATTCCAACCTGATCGCCCACGGCGTCAATTCGGCCACCAATTTTTCCTCGGCCAATCTGATCCTGATCGCCGCCGTTGCCGGGGTTCTGTTCGGCGGCCAGGTGCCGATCCAGTCGGCGCAGGCGCTCGGCATCGATATTTCCTCGCCGCACCTGCTTCAGTTCAAGCTGGCCCTCGTTCTGGCCTGTCTGACGCGCGGCCTGCTCAATTTCATCTGGTCGATCCGCCAGATCAATTACTGCGCCGCCGGAATCGGCTCCCTGCCCGACAATATGGACGCCGAAACGGCGAGCCAGTTCGGCGACGCCATGTTCGATATTCTGGAGCCAGCCATGTCCAATTTTTCGCAAGGCGTGCGCGGCTATTATTTTTCGCTGGCCGCCGGTGCCTGGCTTTTCGGCCCCGAGGCGCTGATCGTGGCCACCGGCGGCGCCGTGGCCCTGCTGGTGTGGCGCCAGTCTTTTTCACGCGCATCGCACGGGATGCGCCGCCTGCGCGAACTGCTCGACGCCCATCCCTATCCGACGCCGACCCGGCCCATCCAGCCCGCACATGCTGACAGCAACAGCCAAAATGGTGCGGCGCAAACGGAGCGCGGCGACTTCTGAAACGCCGGATCACAAAGAAACCTTTGGAAAGCGGCGTTTTGTAACCATACGTGATCACTGTTACACATGATTTGGGTTGCTTTATTTTGCACCGCAAACTACATTCAACTTGTTCGACGTTTCGACGTCGATGCCCTTCCTGGGCGTTTCCTCCCTGTAGACTTGGCCGCGCCGTTGAGCGCGGCCTTTTTTTTGGCCGCCATCGGGCCGGGTCAACCAGCCGGGTCAGGACGACAGGAGCATGGCGGTCATCTCCGCGAAAATCGCCTTGAGGCGCTCAGCGCCCGCATGAGGCTGCAAGGCGGCTTCGTCCATATAGATGGCGCGGTTGATCTCGATCTGCAAGGCCTCGACCCCGGCAGACGGCCTGCCGTAATGCTCGACAATATAGCCGCCGGCGAACGGTTTGTTGAGGCCGACGCGCAAGCCCCGTCCCTCCAGAAACCCCCGCACCTGACGCACCAGCCCCTCGCCGCAGCTTTCCCCATAGCGATTGCCCAGCACGATGTCGGGCCGTGCCTCATGCGCCGCCAGATAGCTGAGCGCCGCACTCGGCATCGAATGCCAGTCGATAAGAAGGACGGCCCGGGCAGATTGGCGGGCGGCCAGCAAACGGCCAAGCAGGGCCTCGTGATAGGGCCGGTGGATCAGATCGAGCCTGAGATTGACCTCGTCCATATCGAGCGGCTGGCGATAGATTTCCTGATCGGCGCTCAGGCGGCGGGCAATCACGCCATAACCGGCCTTGACGCGCGCACTCAGGCTCAGGGCGGCCCTGGGCAGCCTGCCACGGATCAGGCGTGCATCGAGTTCGAGCGGATGGCGGTTGACGTCGCAAAAGGCGCGGGCATAAAGACCGGTCACGCCATGCACGCCCAGGGCCTGCGGCGACACCATCGCATCGACGAAAGCGTCCTCGCTGGCGCGCAAAGCCGGCCCCGAAGCCTGCGCCGAGGCGATAAAGCTGTCAGGATAATAACGTCCGCTGTGCGGCAGGCTGTACACGATGCGACACGGCTGTTCCGGTCGCGCAATGGCCACAGCGTCGTCGGGCCTGTGCACAACCTGCCAGAGCTGGGGAGAAGGCGCGTTCATCGGCAGATCATAATCGGCATGTTAGGATTTTAATAGGACATTCCTGCCACGTCTTCATGCCTAATTTACGATCCGGCGGCAAACTTGATGACAAGCGCCGCCAGGCGATTAAGATACAGAGTTTCCGGGGCCGTCATGACAGACCAGATGAAAAAAATCCTGCTCGCCGAAGATGAGGATTCCGTGCGCAGCTTCCTGACGCGCGCCCTGCAACGCGCCGGTTATGAGGTGGTGAGCTGCGCCGATGGCGACACGGCCATACTGGCGCTCGACAATGGCCCCTATGACCTGCTGCTGACCGACATCGTCATGCCGGGCGCCGATGGCATCGAGGTGGCCAAGCGCGCCGCCGAACGCCAGCCTGATCTCAAGATCATGTTCATCACCGGCTTCGCCGCCGTGGCACTCAATGCTAAAAAGGCCTCGCCGAATGCCAAGGTGCTCGAAAAGCCCGTGCATTTGCGCGAAATCGTCACCGAGGTCGAACGTTTGATCGCTGCCTGATAAATCTTTCATCCTCCCCCGTTTACGGGGGAGGTGCCGCCGCTTGTCGGCGGCGGAGGGGGGATTTCTTTGTCAGGATACCCCAAACAGCAAAAAAGCGCCCGGAACGACCGGACGCTTTTTTTGAAGATGGTGGGCACTACTGGGATTGAACCAGTGACCCCTTCGATGTCAACGAAGTGCTCTCCCGCTGAGCTAAGCGCCCATCTTCATCTTGCTCTCACGCTTCGCTTCCTGGGAAGGTTGCGCGCTTTCCCGGCAAAGCCTTGGGCCGACCGAGGAGCGGGTGTATAACCAAGCCCTCGTCGCGTGGCAAGCGCCGCCATGTGTTTTATGGCGTTTTTCTGCGGAAAATTCAATCAGGCCCCGTCAGCCGCGCTTTTCGCCAGTTGATCGGCCAGCTTATCGGCCACCTGCGCCGCCCGCGCCAGCTCATCATTGGTCAGTTCGTGACCACTATCCATCGCCGTCAGCATGTCGCGCGCATCGCCATCGCCGCCTTCTGCCGCCAGCAGGGCCCAGGCATAGGCCGTCACCTTGTCAGCCGTCACACCGACGCCCTGATAATAGAGGGCCGCCAGACGGCTCTGGGCCAGCGGAAAGCCCTGATGCGCCGACGCTTCGATCAGCGACAGGGCGGCTGCCGGATCGGCGAGCGCGCCCTCGCCGCTCAGATTCATATTGCCGAGATTATATTGCGCCGGTGCATAACCCTGATCGGCGGCCTTTTGATACCACAGCCGCGCCTGCGCATAGTCCTGCGCCACTCCGTCGCCCAGCTCATACATATTGCCGATATTGAACTGCGCGATGTCATAGCCCTGCGCGGCAGCGGCTTTGTACCAGCCGAAAGCCTGCGCCGCGTCATGGGCCACGCCGATGCCGTTATCATAGGCGATGCCGAGATTATACTGCGCCCCGGCATAGCCCTGAGCGGCGGCCTTGCGCGTCCAGTTCAGCGCCTGAGCATAGTCTTTGGCCACGCCCTGCCCCTTGGCATACATCAGGCCCAGCTCGGTCTGCGACTCAGCATCGCCTGTTTCGGCGGCCTTGGTGTACCAGATGATGGCCTGCGCGAAATCCTGCGCCACGCCGTTACCGCTGAAATAATCATCGGCCAGCCTGCGCTCTGAGGCCACATCGCCAGCGCTCGCCTTCTTTTGCAAGGCCGCTATATCGGCCGTCTCCGGCTGGCGCTGCTGATCGCGCAGGGCCAGGGCGTCCTGAGTGGCGAAGGCGGGTGCGGCGGACAGGGCCGCCAGCGTCGCCAGAAACATCATGATCCGTCGCATGGCGACAGCCCTCACATATCAAACCGTACTGTTCAGTCTGATTATATGAGGTTCGCGTCCATTTATGCCAGTAGCCCCGCCATGATTTTGTCATCTTTCTCAAATGGCAGCATATTTGTCACAAGCCTGCGGCCTGTTCACAACGCTTATCGTGCATCGCTGTCGGGGCGCATGTAGTCGTAAACGGCAAGGCCGGTATCGGGATCGCTGAATTCGCGCCAGGTTTCGGCGGCCATAGCGGTGCGGGCGTCGCGCATCCCGTCGCGCCAGTGGCCTTCGATCGACACACGCCAGAATTCGAAATCCTTCGCCTGAATCTCGCGGCGGTTGCTGCGATTGATGATGTGCACCAGACTGACCCGGCCATCAAAGACATCGGCGGGCAGGCGCTGGTCGCACAGCCGTGCCAGATCGGCCTCGGGCACATACTGCGCCAGGGCGCGAATGGCGTGACGCAGCCGGTATTTTTCGAGAAAGGCGTCGGTATTGAGGCGCGTCCGGCTCGAATAGGTGATGTCCTTGATGCGTTCCTGCACCTCGTCCATGTTCTGCGGCACGGGGCCCACGGCGCTGAACAGGTCGATCTGAAAGATCAGCGTATCCTTGGCCACACCGGCGTCCAGCACATAGGACAGCGGCGTATTGGAAACGAGGCCGCCATCCCAATAGGCTTCGCCATCGACATAGACAGCCGGAAAACCGGGCGGCAGGGCAGCCGAGGCCATGACGTGTTCCGGCCCGATCACGCGCTCCGGTTCATGACTGTCGAAATAGACGAAATTGCCGGTCTTGACATGCACCGTCCCCAGGCTGAGGCGCATCGGCCCCTTATTGATGCGGTCGAAATCGACATGGCGCAAAAGCGTTTCGCGCAGAGGGGCCGTATCGTAAAAGCTGGTCGCTTCGGGCGTACCCTCGCGGTTGAACCACGGCAGGAAGAACCACGGGCGGAAAAAGCCTTTGACGCCGGACATCAGGCTTTGCAGGCCACTCAACTGACGAAAGCCGAATTCGGCGCTGCCGTGGCCGCGCGCCAGCGATTCCCCCGGCACCGAGGTGGAAATCTCTTCCCAGAAGGCGCGCAAATGCCTGACCCGGTCTTCGGGCGCATTGCCGGCGATGATGGCGGCATTGATCGCCCCGATCGAAATCCCGGCGATCCAGTCGGGCTCGACCCCGCTTTCGTGCAACACCTCATAGGCCCCGGCCTGATAGGCGCCCAGCGCCCCGCCGCCCTGCATGACCAGCACGGTCTGGTCATAGGGCAGTTTTAACTGGTGGCGGCGGTGAAGGGTTTTAGGCGACGGTTTGGTATTGTCGAACGACATGGGCAGCCCTCGCTATGCAATTACCAGCCATATATTGCACCGCAATATGGCCATTTCAAGCCATGCCTGCTCAGTCCAGCCCGTACAGAGGCTTCAGGCTACTCCCCTCTGTTCGTTGAACATCAGGCTACCATGCGTTTTCGCGGGCGACTAGGACGGGAATGACCCATCTATAGGAGCCGTTTTCAGGGAGGTATAGATCGTCAACCTCTTATACCTCCCTGAATTTGTCTTCAAATTCGGGGAGGGGGACCGCGAGCGCAGCGAAGCGGTGGTGGGGGTTCTTGCTTTAGGCTGTAAACGCTCACGTCAGCCGCCCTTAGGGCTTCCAGCGCAGATCGAGCGTCCGCGGATAGTCGGGATTGTGCTCAATCGGCGGCACCCTGACCCGGCCCACCGTATGGGTGGGGGCTTCGAAACGCGACAGGCGGCGGCCCTCGGCCTCGTTCTCATTGAGCGGCAGGGTTTCGTAATTACGCCCGCCGGGGTGCATGACGTGATAGCGACAACCGCCAAGGCTGCGCTCCAGCCGCGTGTCGATCACATCGAAAATCAGCGGCGAATTGACCGGCAGATTGGGATGCAGGCTGGAATACGGCGCCCACGCCTTATAGCGCACGCCCGCCACCTGGGTGCTGCCGTCGCGCGTGGCTTGCAGCGGCAGGCGGCGGCCATTGCAGGTCACGACATGCTGATCGGGCACCGCCCCCGTCAGCACCACCTCCAGCCGTTCAACCGACGAATCGACGCCGCGCGACGTGCCGCCACCCGAAGGCTCCTCGCCCATCACCGGCCACGGTTCGAGCGCGCTTTTCAGTTCGAGCGTCAGCCCGCCGATCTGCACCTTGCCCACCGAAGGGAAGCGGAAATCGAAGAAGGGAATGAACCAGTCGGCCTCGAAGACAAACCCGTTTGTTTTCAGATGATCCAGCACCTCGCCCAGATCTTCGTGGACGAAATGGCCCAGCATGAAACGGTCGTGCAATTGCGTGCCCCAGCGCACCAGCGGCGCCTTATAGGGCGTCTTCCAGAAGACCGCGACCAGGGCGCGGATCAGCAGGCCCTGAATCAGGTTCATCTGCGGGTGCGGGCTCATCTCATAGCCGCGCATTTCCAAAAGCCCCAGCCGTCCGCGGTCACTGTCGGGGCTATACAGCTTGTCGATGCAGAATTCGGCGCGGTGGGTATTGCCGCTCAAATCGACCAGCAGGTTGCGCAATAACCGGTCCACCAGCCAGGGGGCCGATTCCGCCTCACCACCGGGCAGATTGTTCAGCGCGATTTCCAGCTCATACAGCGCTTCGTGGCGCGCCTCGTCGATGCGTGGGGCCTGAGATGTCGCGCCGATATAGAGGCCGGAAAAGAGATAGGAGAGGCTTGGATGGTTCTGCCAGAAGCGCAGCATCGAGCCCAGCACATCCGGCCTGCGCAGGAAGGGCGAGTCGGACGGTTGCGCCGCCCCCATGACGATGTGATTGCCGCCGCCCGTGCCGACGCGCGTGCCATCCAGCATGAATT